>NZ_JADYVS010000011.1:0-232287 GCF_020194055.1 Bradyrhizobium sp. NBAIM03
GTCGCCAGATCCTCGCGCGCCGGCACGAAGCGCAGCGTGAAGGCCGGTCCCACCAGCCGCGGCAGGCCCGGCCGCAACGGACGCGCGCCGCGCATCCACACATTGCGCAGGCCCTTCTTCAGCAGGAGCGGGGGCTGGGGCCGGAGCAGCCGGCGCTTGCGGGTCGACCGTAGCCTGCTGCGGCGCCGTCTCGTTCTTCTTGGCCTTCTTGGGCTTATTCTGGCCTGTGTTGTCGTAGACGCCGGGGATCTGCACCGTGCCGCGGTCCGGATCGATGCGGATGGTGCGCCCGCCATATTCAAACGTGTACTGCGCCTGCGCGGCAGTGCTCGCCAAAAGGAATGCGGCCGTGGCCAACAGCTTCCTCATTTCCGTCTCCTGAACAGGTGGTCCCCGCACCGACGCTACGCGCCGGCTCGCTTGCAAAAAGTGATCTAGATCACTGTCGTTGGTGTGAGTCGTCTCCCGGCGGTTCCGGGTTCAATAGGCCCGGAGCCGGTCCAAAGTTTGGCGAGGCAAAGCGACGGAAGGACACGGCCTTATCGAACCAGGCCGGGCAGATCTTCTTGCAGGCGCCGTATTCCATGGCAATGTGCAGCCACTGGTCGACCGAAAAGCGGACAACTTTTCGGAAGGCAGAAATCGAAGGGAATCCTTGAAGTGACGATCTCGATCTACGAGGCCTCGGTCGGCCTGTTCGTGCCCTATTTGCGTAACCTGTCGGCGCTGCTCGACAAGGGCGTCGCGTATGTGCCGAGGCCCGGAAGTTTGATCCGGCGATTCTGCTCGGCATGCGCCTTGCGCCGAACATGTATGACCTCGCCCAGCAGGTCGGCGAGGCCTGCCGCCATGCCACGGTCGCGCCGGCCCTGCTG
This sequence comes from Bradyrhizobium sp. NBAIM03, assembly GCF_020194055.1. Classification (NCBI taxonomy): domain Bacteria; kingdom Pseudomonadati; phylum Pseudomonadota; class Alphaproteobacteria; order Hyphomicrobiales; family Nitrobacteraceae; genus Bradyrhizobium; species Bradyrhizobium sp. NBAIM03. The sequence continues at coordinate 876 of NZ_JADYVS010000011.1, forward strand.
GCGCAGTGCGAGCCGGTGACGCTGCCGGCGCTGGAGCATGACATGGCCGGGCTGCAGGCGCGCATAGCGACGTCGATCGAGTTCATCGAGAGCCTGCCGCGCGCGGAGATCGACGTGGCGGCGGATCGGAATGTCTTCTTCAGATTGAAGAACGGCACCGAGCTGCCCTTCACCGGGCGGACGCTGCTGCTGACGTTCAGCGTCCCGCAATTCTTCTTTCACGTCACCACGGCCTACGACCTGCTCCGGCACGCCGGCGTCGAGCTGGTGAAGAAGGATTATCTCGGCAGGAAGTGAGGTCTTACGCTTCGCCCTTGCGTTCGTAATCGGCGAGCGAGCTGCGGCCGGCGATCTCGCTGCGCAGCAGCTCGAAGCGCCGCTGCGCCTCGTCTTGCTGGGTGTCGACGAAGCGCACCGCGGCCTCGCTCGTCATGGGACCGCTGACCACGGGCGCGGATTGCTCGCCGATGGTCTCGTGGACGTAGTACTGGCCGTCATCGCCGCGATGGACCGTCCATTTCAGACGGATCGCGACCATGGGTCCGGGACCAACCTTGCTGTAGCCATCGGCATCGGTGTGCTCCGGCGCCAGCGGCTGCTCCTCGACCACGGGATGCTCGTCGATCACCGGATGCTCGTCCACGATCGGCGGCTCGTCAGACGCGATGTGCTCACGCTCTCCGGCGACCACGATTTCGGTCTCGGTCTGGCGAATGACGAGAACGGGCTCGGGGTGCTCCAGGATGCTGGCGATGGTCGCCAGCGCGTGGTCGGTCGGGTCGATCTCTGACAAGGGTCCATCCTCCAGCTCGCCGCGCCGGCCAGTCTGTCCCACCGCCGCCGCGTTTCAAGCCCATTACGCGCGTTTGATTAAGGCTGAGTTGGGGCCCGATCTGCACCAAAATGGGACGCTTTCTGGCGTTCCGAAGGCGGCGGGGTGAGCCGCTGACCTTCCATAATCTCAGCCCAGCACGTCCTGGTTGATGACGTTCTGCCTGATGGGATCGCCGTCCAGCACGCTCAAAATATTGCGCGCGGTCTGCTCGCTCATGCGGCTCACCGCCTCGACCGTGACGCCGGCCACGTGCGGAGCCATGATGACGTTGGGCAGCGCGAACAGCGCGTTGCTGACCGGCGGCGGCTCCACCTCGAACACGTCGATGCCGGCGCCGGCGAGCTTTCCGGACGTCAGTGCGTCATAGAGCGCCGCTTCCTTCACGATGCCGCCGCGCGCGGTATTGATGAGGTAGGATCTATCCTTCATGCGGCCGATCCTGTCGGCATCGAATAGGCCGACGGTCTCCGGCGTCTTCGGGCAGTGGATGGTGACGAAGTCGGCGTGAGGCAGCGCGGCATCGAGGTCGGTGACCGGCTCGCATCCGGCCGCCCTGATGTCGGCGGCGTCCTTGTAGGGATCGTAGACCTGCACCTTCATCTCGAACGCCAGGCAGCGCTTCGCTGTGCGGCTGCCGATGCGGCCGAAGCCGATGATCAGCACGGTCTTGCCGTAGAGGTCGAACGGCAGCATGCCGAGCCGGTCGGCCCAGGTGCCCTCCTTGACGCAGGAATGCAGCTCCTGCGCGCGCTTGGCCAGCGTCAGCATCATGAACAGCGCCGCCTCCGCAACCGAGGGCGAATTGGCGCTGCCGGCGACCATCAGCGGCACCTTGCGGCGGGAGAGGGCGGGCACGTCGACGGCGTCGTAGCCGACGCCGATGCGGGTTACCACCTTCATGTCACGCGCGGCCTCGAGCTCGGTCTCGCCGAAGGCGGTGGCGCCCAGCGCCACGCCATGGACCGGCGCATGGCTCTTCAACAAGGCCTCGAAATCCTTCGCCGAGATCAGGTTCGGAAACTCGACGAGCTCGATATCGTCCCGCTGGGTGAGGAGGGCGCGAGCCCCTTGCGACAAAGTCTGCGTAACGAAAATCTTCTTCTTGTTGGTCGCCATCGCTCCCCTGCCTGCTCGCTTTTCTTGGATCGCGGCGTCACAACACGACGCCGGTCTCCTCATTTAGCAGGTGCATGTTGTTGAGGTCCATCGCCAGGCGCATGGGTGCCCCGTCCTTGGCGCCGGCATTGGGATCGACGCGGCCGCAGACCGGCGTGCCCTCGAGCCCGAAATAGACCAGCGTCTCCATCCCCATCGGTTCGGTGACGTCGAGCACGGTGTCGAAAGTCTCGACGCCGGGCGCCAGATGCGCATGCCACTCGGTGAGATGCTCGGGACGGAGGCCGAGCAGCAGCTTGTCGGTGCGTGGCAGCGCGTTGTAGCGCGCGGCGCGGGCCGGCGGCAGCGCGAAGGCGAGGCGGTCGGTGAGGCGCAGCTGAAGCGTGCCGCCGACATCCTCGAGCCGGCACGGGATGAAGTTCATCGCGGGTGAGCCGATGAAGCCGGCAACGAAGCGCGTCGCCGGCTTGTGGTAGAGCTCGTTCGGCGTGCCGATCTGCTCGATCTTGCCCTTGTTCATGACAACGACGCGATCGGCCAGCGTCATCGCCTCGACCTGGTCGTGGGTGACGTAGACCGTCGTGGTGCGCACCTTCTGGTGCACCTTCTTGATCTCGATCCGCATCTGCACGCGGAGCTTCGCGTCGAGATTGGACAGCGGCTCGTCGAACAGGAAGACCTTGGGATTGCGCACGATGGCGCGGCCCATGGCGACGCGCTGGCGCTGGCCGCCGGAGAGCTGCTTCGGCTTGCGGTCGATCAGATCGGTGATGTCGAGGAGGCGGGCGGCTTCGGTCACCCGCGCCTTGATCTCGGCCTTGGGATAGTGCTTCAGCCGCAGCCCGAACGACATGTTCTCCGCGACCGTCATATGCGGGTAGAGCGCGTAGTTCTGGAACACCATGGCGATGTCGCGGTCCTTCGGCGGCACGTCGTTGACGATATCGCCGCCGATCATGATGTCGCCGTCGCTGATGTCCTCGAGGCCTGCGATCATGCGCAGCGTGGTCGACTTGCCGCAGCCGGAGGGGCCGACCAGCACAATGAACTCATGGTCGGCGATGTCGAGGTCGATGCCGCGCACGGCTTCGACATCGTCGTAACGCTTGACTACCTTCCGCAAGGAAACGTCGGCCATTTCAGTTCAACCCCTCGCTTTCAACCCTTTGTCGCACCGGCAGTAAGGCCGGCAATGTAGTAGTCCATCAGGAAGGCGTAGATGATGAGCGGCGGCGCGGCTCCGAGCAGCGCGCCGGTCATGATCTGTCCCCAATTGAAGACGTCGCCCTTGATCAGCGTGGTGATGATGCCGACCGGCAGAACGAGCTGGTCCGTTGAGGTCGTGAACACGAGTGGATAGAGGAATTGCGCCCAGGATACGGTGAAGGCGAAGATGGTCGCGGCAATCAGCCCGGGCAGCGCGACCGGAATGAAGATCCGCGTCAGTGTCTGAAACCAGGACGCTCCATCGATGATGGCGGCCTCGTCGAGCTCCTTCGGGATCGAGGCGAAGTAGCCGATCATGATCCAGGTGCAGAACGGGACCGTCAGCGTCGGATAGATGAAGAGCAGCACGTACCATCTGTTGATCAGCTGGACTCCCGTCCAGTCGCCGATCAGCGCGAACATCTTGAATAGCGGAATGAACAGCAGGCTGTCGGGGACGAGGTAGGTGAGGAACACGCCGGTGGCGAGTGTCGCCGAGCCCCAGAACTTCATGCGCGCCAGCGCGAACGCGGCCGGCACGCTGATCAGCATGGTGAGGGTCACCACGATGATCGAGACCCACGCCGAATTCCAGAAGAAGCGCAGGAACTGGTTGGACGTCAGCAGCTCGGCATAGTTGTCCAGCGTCGGATGGAACACCCACCAAGGGTTGGTCGCCGCCGAAATCTCGGCGCTGCTCTTCAGCGAGGTGATCAGCATGTAGAGTGGCGGCGTCAGCGAGAAGATCGCAAACAGCACCAGGAAGAAGTAGGACCAGCGCAGCGCCCAGGCGCGGTCGCGGCTCATGCTGCCGTATTTGACGTTGCGGCGCGGTCCGGCCTTGTCGATTGTCATGGTGCTCATCAGGCTTCGTTCCCGCGTTTGTTGACGTCGCGAAGGATGAAGATTGCGGCGACCGCCAGGATCGGCACCATGAACAGCGAGACGCTGGCGCCGAGCGGAATGTCGCTGCCCTCGATGCCGACCCGGAACGCCCATGTCGCAAAGATATGGGTGTGATCCAGCGGGCCTCCCGCGGTCAGGATGCGCACGATGTCGAAATTGGCGAAGGTGACGATGAGGGAGAACAGCGTGGTGATCGCGATGATGTTGCGCATCATCGGCAGCGTCACATACCAGATGCGTTGCCACCAATTGGCGCCGTCGATGGCGGCGGCCTCGTAGAGTTGATCGGGCACCGATTTTAGGGCGGCCAGATACATGATCATGAAGAAGGGCGCGCCATACCAGACGTTGACCAGGATCACGGCGAAACGCGCCCAGGCGGCGTCGCCGGTCCACGGGATGGGCCCGATACCGAAGAATGCAAGTGTGTAATTGAAGGCGCTGTAGGACGGGTCGAACAGCCAGAGCCAGGCAAGCGTGCTCATCGCGGGCGGGATCACCCAGGGCACGAGCAGCATGCCGCGCCATTTGCGCTGGCCCTTGGCCGGAATGTTGTGAACGAAATGCGCGACGACGAATCCGATCAGGGCCTTGAAGACCACGGCCGTGATGGCGAAGATGCAGGATTGCTTGACCACCAGCCAGAATGTGTCGCGCCTGAACAGGAACTCGAAATTGCCGAAGCCTACAAACTTCTGCATCGACTTGTTCAGCGTTGCCAGATGCAGCGAATAGAAGGCCGGATAGACCACGAGCAGCGTGATCAGCAGGATCAGCGGCAGCGTCATCAGGAACGCCACGGTCGATTTCCGCCTGAGGGCGTTGTGCAGGCTTGCACGTTTTCGGGCGCTCGCAGGCCGGGCGACGCCGGGTTGCCGAACTACGGCATCAGCCATGATGCATCTTCCTCGCAGGATCGTTCGCACGGAAGCCGGCGGAACCGGCTTCAGAAATTGAAGCTTGTGGCGGCAGCCAGACCGGGCGGCTCACGTCCAGCGTGAGCCGCCGGTCTCTGTCTCAGCTTCGCATGAAGCCTTCGCACTCACCCTCCGCCCAAGCGAGCGTCGCCTCCATCTTCTCGCCTTGCGCGTAGCGGAGGCACATCTTGGTCAGCGTGGCCTGCGCATAGATCTGCTGGGCGATCTTGGGCGGAGCAGGAGAGGCAGCAATCGACAGCGTCTGGTGATTGTGGGGATTGGGGTAGTGATAAAGGGTGCCCTTCGGCGGCCCTTCCTCCTGCCAGGTCTTCAGCGTCGTCATGTTCGCGTAGGCCGGCAGGTCGTAACCGCCGCTCGCGGCCACGAACTTCTCGATCGATGACGGCTGCGACAGATGCGTGAGCAGGCTCTTCGCCGCTTCCTTGTTCTTGGAGAAGCTCCAGGTCCCCCAGAAATAAGGCAGGTAGGGCGCATAACGGCCTTTCGGACCGGACGGCATGCCGTGGGTCCAGCACTGCTCGGCGACCTGCGGCGCGTCGCGCTTGGCGACCGCCCACGCGCTCGGAGGATTCATGATCAGCGCGCCTTTGCCGGAGATCAGCCACTTATTGTTGGAGGCGTCATCCCAGGCGGCGACGTCGGGCGGCAGGACCGCGATAAGCTTCTTGTAGAATTCGAGCGCCTGGCGAACCGCGTCCGTCTTCACCGTGAGATCGCCCTTGGCATTGACCAGCTCAGCGCCGAACGACTGGAAGATGGCGCCGGCAGTGTCGGTGCTGTCGGTGGTCTCGCCCAGGCCGATGCCGAAGGGCACGCCGCCTTTTTGGCAGGCCTCGGCCGCCTTCAGGAATGTCTCCATGTTCCAGTTGTCGGCCTTGGGCTGGCTGCCCGCCGGATATATTTCCTGGATATCGATATTGGCGAACTTCTTCAGGAGATCGATGCGGGAGCAGGGCCCCTTGATCTGGCTTCCGATTGTTGCGGGCACCGCGAGCCATTTGTTGCCGGCCCGTCCCAGATATTTGACGGTGCCGTTCACGTCGCCGTTCTGCTTGATGATCGGCTCCATGATGTCATTGACCGGCTCGAGCAGTTCGGCATGGGCGTGCGGCCACCATGTCGGCATCGCCAGGACATCGTGACCTGACTTCGCCGCCGCCTCGGCCGCGATGGTGAGCTCGATCTTCTTGCCCTGGCTTGTGATGTAGTCGATGGAAATCTCGACCTTCTCCTTCGCCGCCCATTCGTTGACGAGCTCGGTCGAGGCCTTGTTGGCGCCCGGCACCCAATGGTCCCAGAAGCCGATCGAGAGCTTGCCGGCGGCGTAAGCGCCCCGGACATAGGGCGCCGAGATCAGCGCCGCGGAGGACATTGCAGTGGCAGCCACAAATTGACGTCGCGTCAGTGTCTTGCGTGACATCTCGTTTCCTCGCTTGGGTGTTGTTGTTGGAGTTTCCTCTGAGACTTCTTTCTTGAGTTCTTGTTGTCGATTTTCTTGTTGGTGCCGTCGGCCCGCGTGGGCAATTCACGCCTGTCGCAGCAAATTGGTAGCGCGATCAGATCATGATTGATCGCGTCTGTCGAGAAAGCCGAACGGCTCCGCGTCCAAAACTCATGTTGTGCCCGGAAAGGTCGCAACGTCTGGCAAGGCGATAGGGCCACAGGCGCAGCGCACGGTGTTTTTTTGCGACGCACACTTCGCGCCAAACGGCCTCGAACGCTGCCGTGCGCAATTGCGCCTCAGTTTCGCAAGAGGCTGGATAACCGCTTCGCGTGAAAGACCTTTCGGGCGTGGACAGCAATCGGCCACGTCTGGACCTCGAAGCGGCGGAAACGATAGAGTTGCGCCTAGCGGCTGATCCTCGCTGACAGGCCAGATCGATGATGGAGACGAGAATGATCAAACCGGCGGCACCAGCGCGGCTTCATCTGCGGCGATGCCTGGCGCTGGGGTCTATGCTCGCGCTGTTGCTCGGGGCCGGCGCGGTGGCGAATGCTCAAGGTCTGGTCAAGGGCGTTCAGGAAGGCGCCGCAGCCGGCAACAAGGCGGCAGGTCCGGTCGGTGGTGTGCTCGGTGGCGCCATCGGTGGCGTGGTTGGCGTTTTCACCGGCGTGCTCGGTGTCGGCAACACCAACACCGGCAATCAGGCGCCGCCGCCCAAGGAGGCCGGCAAGGACGCGGCTAAGGATTCCAAGCAGCAGGGCGGGGCCAAAGACAAGGATGGCAAAAGCGCCAAGGGCAAGAGCGCCAAGGCGACCAAGGAGGCGAAGAACGCGCCGCAGGACAACAAGGGTAAAGACAACAAGGAAGTCACGGTTCTGACCCAGCCCGGTGCGCCGCAGCTGACTGCCGAGCAGATCGTCGCGAACAGCGATTCCTACATCGAGCGGATCAAGAGCGAGCTGAACCTCACGCCGGATCAGGAGAAGCACTGGTACGGCTTCTCAAGCGCGATGCACTACCTTGGGCATAATGGCGCAGAGCGGCTCAACCTGCGGATTGCGCGCGCCAAGCGCGATCCGCCCGACGACATCATCGAGCAGATGCGCAACGAGGCCCAGTTCCTGATCGATCGCGCCGGCGATCAGCGCAACGTCGCCGATGCCGCCGAGCCGCTCTTTTCCAGCCTCGACGACAAGCAGAAGCAGGTGTTCATCCAGGCAATGGTGCGCCTCAGCCACGAGCGCGGACTGGATTGATCAAGTTGAATCGGTTCGGGCGCGTGTGAATTAACGGCGCCCGCCACGAATTCGTGTATCTACAGCGCAATTCGGTTATGCTTAGCTTCGCACGGCTGATTGCGGGGTTGATATGGCGGACGGACTCTCCGTTTTCCTGGTCGAAGACGAGGCGTTGATCCGGATGATGATCGCCGACATGGTGGAGGAACTCGGCCACCACGTCGTTGCGGAGGCAGACAATGTGCGCGACGCCAGCGCCTTTGCCATGACCGCGCAGTACGATCTGGCCATCCTCGACATCAATCTGATGGGCGTCTATGTCGACCCCGTCGCCGATTTGATCGAACGTCGTGGAAAACCGTTTCTGTTCGCCACAGGCTACGGTCCGGAACTGCTGCCGTCCTTGCTCCGGCGCAGGCCGATCCTGCGCAAGCCGATCGCGATGGATCAGCTCAAGGCGATGATCGACTCGATGTTTCCGGAGCCGTCGGCCACTATCCCGAGCTGACCGATCGCGCTTTTGCCGCCTGGCGGGAAGGACTCAACCGGCAGGGTTGCGGCCGTTCCTCAGCACCCTGGCAATGGTATGAGCCGTCATGGCCGCGCGATCCGAAGCGCGCTGGGCGGCCAGCTGGTCGCGGGCCTTTTCCTCGATCAGGAGCTCGATGAGCGCCAGCCGCTTGTCTTCGCTGTCCGCTTCGCGCAACAGGCGGTGATAGCGGTGATAGTCGAAACCCGAATCCTGCTTACGCATGTCACGCCCCCGCAACTACGCCACACACGGACAGATTGTTTCTCATCGGGAACAGGTAGGCAAGCACGAACCTGCGTGGAACCGCAGATGTGCCGCAATCAGCTGTGCATGACGGGAACTCGCCGCGGGGGCGCCCTCAGCCAGAATTGTGCTCGGCAAACATCGTCAGGCCGAGGAAGCTCGCATCGGGTTTGATCACGAGCCTGGTCGGGATGTTGCGCAGATAATCCCGGAACCGTCCCTTGGCTTCGAAGCGCGCCCGGAAAGCGGAGGCGGCGAGGAACTCGCGGAAGCGCGGCACGATTCCGCCGGCGACATAGACGCCGCCGCGGGCGCCGAAGGTCACCGCGAGATTGCCGGCGACCGAGCCGAGGATGGCGCAAAACATTTCGAGCGTCGCGCGGCTGACCGGACAGCTGTTCTCCAGGGCCGCCTTGGTGATCCCGGCGGCATCGCGATGCGGCACCTGGACGCCGTCGATCTCAGCCAACGCTTCATACAGGTTTTGCAGCCCCGAGCCCGAGAGGGCACCGCGCTCGATCGAGACATGGCCGAGGCGCTGCCGCAAGCAGGCGATCACGCGCTCCTCGCGCTCGTTCTCCGCCGGCAGGGTCGCATGTCCAGCCTCGGTAACGACGGCCAGGCGCGAACCATGGCGGTCGACCAGGCAGGACACACCAAATCCGGTTCCAGGCCCCACGACCAGCAACGGCTCGCCGGCCAGGCCGTCGCCGCCGCCGAGTGGGACCAGGTCTGAAGGCTCCAAGGCAGGCAGGGACCAGGCCACCACCTCGAAATCGTTCAGCACATGGACGCTGTCGAAGCCGAGCGCGGACTGCAGCTCGTTGCCGTCGATGACCCAGGGACTGTTGGTCATGACGCAGCGATTGTTGGTGACGGGACCCGCCACGGCCAGCACCGCGCGATGGGGCTGCTCGCCGTTGGACCGGCGCGCCAAGACGTCCGCGATGGCTTCGCGCACGGTCGGGAAGTCGGCGACCTTGACATAGTCGATCGGTCCGGTCTGACCGCTCGGGCTCAGCGCGAAGCGCGCATTGGTGCCGCCGATATCGGCGAGAAGAATTTTTCCGGTCTTGCCGATATTCATGGCCTCATCGCCGCCACGACCTTCAGGCCCTGGCAGCCCTGTCCTCCGCTGCTTCGACCCGATCCGCCTGGCGCGGGCGGTGCGAGAATCTGCCCTTGGGTGCGCCTAGTCAACACGGACGAGGTCAAACCGTTGCATCGTGGCGGCCACGGTGACCAATTCGCGCAGCTGCCGCGCGTGCCAGTGGTTGCGAAGCCGCGCGGGAAGGCCGACACTGAGGTGGTCGCCCGGCGCCGTCGCGCCCGGCAGATCGAAATGGGACGGCGATGAAGATTTCCGACCGCGACGTGTTGCTGGTGATCGACGTGCAGAACGACTTCTGCACCGGCGGGGCGCTCGCCGTTCCCGGTGGCGAGAAGGTCGTGCCCGCCATCAACAGGATCGCCCAAAAATTCGCCAATCTGGTGCTGACCCAGGACTGGCATCCGAGCGACCACGTCTCGTTCGCGCCGAACCATGCCGGCAAGCAGCCGTTCGAGACCATCGAGCTCGACTATGGCCGGCAGGTGCTGTGGCCGACGCATTGCGTGCAAGGCACGGCCGGCGCGGAATTTCATCGCGATCTCCACGTGACACGGGCAAGCCTCGTGGTGCGCAAGGGCTTTCGCCGCGGCATCGATTCCTATTCGGCGTTGTTCGAGAACGACCATCGGACACCGACCGGATTGCTTGGTTATTTGCGCGAACGCGAGCTGAAGACCGTCTTTGTCGCAGGTCTGGCGCTGGACTTCTGCGTCCGCTTCTCGGCGGAAGATGCGCGCAAGGCAGGGTTGGAGGTGGCCGTCATCGAGGATGCCTGTCGCGGCATCGATCTCGACGGCTCGGTCGCGGCGACCCATCGGAGTTTTCGGGACCTCGGCATTGCCGTCGTGAGCCTCGAGGCGTTTCTGTGAGGATGTCGAGGTAGCCATGGTGGACAAGACCTCCAAACCGCCACGCAGGTCAGCCCAGGCTCATGATGATCCACGGCTCTGGCCGTTTGCGGCAGCGCAGCTCGCCATGGATGCCTGCTTCTGGTGGCTGGAGCGGGCACCCGAGCAACAGGATGACAGCAGCCTGCCATGGACGACGCCGAGCCGCGTTGCGTTGGAGCTCCCGACGATGGACTTGCGCGATTGCTCGCAGACCCGGTCCGGCCAGCCGGCGCTGGTCTGCGCGCCCTATGCGCTGCACCGGGCCCTGATCGCCGATTTCGCCCCAGGCCACAGCGTGGTGCAGTCGCTGCAAAACGGCGGCATCGACCGGATCTATCTCACCGACTGGCGGTCAGCGACGCCGGACATGCGCTATCTCTCGATCGACAGCTATCTCGGCGATCTCAACGTCGCCATCGACGAGATCGGCGCGCCGGTCGATCTCGTCGGGCTGTGCCAGGGCGGGTGGCTGTCGCTGCTCTATGCCGCGCGCTTTCCAGGCAAGGTGCGGCGGCTGGTTCTGGTCGGTGCTCCCGTGGACCTGTCGATCGAGTCCTCGCTGGCCCGGCTCGCCCGCAACGCGCCCGAGCTGGTCTATGACCAGCTCGTCGCGCGCGGCGGCGGCAATGTCAGCGGCGAGGAGATGCTGCGCTTCTGGTCCAAAACCCCTGACAACGACGATATCAGGACGGCATTGCAGCGGGATCTCTCGGACGAGCAGGGCTCCGAGCTGCTGGCGCGGTTCGACCGCTGGAACACCGAGACGCTCAACCTGCCGGGCACTTATTATCTCGAGATCGTCAACGCGATCTTCCGGGAGAACCGCATCGCCGAGGGCCGTTTCGTCGCGCTCGGGCGCCCGATCGATCTGAAGGACGTCAAGGCGCCGATCTTCCTGCTCGCCGGCCTCGACGACGATGTAGTGCCAGCGACGCAAGCGCTGGCCACCGCGGGGCTCGTCGGTACGCCACCTGCCTTCGTTGCAGCGGCATCCGAGCCCAGCAACCACCTCGGCCTGTTCATGGGCGCGCGCACCCATGCGCATGCCTGGCCCCGGATCGCCGGGTGGCTGCGCGGCGATCTGCCCGGCGTGCTGGCCCGCAGCGCCTGACCTCGCCGGCACTGGACCGGATGGGGCGCAAATCCGTTATGCATGACGGCGGATGGCCTGCACGGGGCCAGATCGATGGGCTAAATATGACCGGAGCTGACGGCGGTGGCCGCCGGCGAGAGATTTGAGGGTACTGCGCTCGATGACTTTCCACTCGATTTACGCCCACGGATTTGCGCGCGTGGCAGCCTGCGTGACCACCTCCCACGTCGCCGATCCCAGCGCCAACGTGAAGGCCGTGTTGGCGGCGGCCAATGCCTGCCATGAGCAGTCGGTCGCGGTCGCGGTGTTTCCCGAGCTGTGCCTGTCCGGTTATGCGATCGAGGACCTGGTGAAGCAGGATCCGCTGCTTGATGCGGTCGAGCGCGGGCTTGCAAGCGTCGTTGCGGCCTCGGCGGGGCTGATGACGGTCCTGATCGTCGGGGCGCCGCTGCGCTTCGGCAATCGCATCTACAACTGCGCCGTCGTCATTCATCGCGGCAACGTCCTCGGCGTCGTGCCGAAATCTTACTTGCCGACCTATCGCGAGTTCTACGAGGGACGGCATTTCGCCTCCGGCGCCGGCATCGCCGGTGAGACCATCGCCTTTGGCGGCCTGCATGCGCCGTTCGGCGTTGATCTCCTGTTCGCGGCCGAGGACGTTCCGGGCCTCACCATTGGCGTCGAGATCTGCGAGGACATGTGGATCCCGGTGACGCCGGCCTCGGAGCTCGCGCTTGCGGGCGCGAGCGTGCTGATCAACCTCTCGGGCAGCCCGATCACGATCGGCCGGGCGCGCTCGCGCGCGTTGCTGTGCCAATCGACCTCGGCGCGCTGCCTCGCGGCTTACGTTTATTCCGCGGCCGGGGCCGGAGAATCCACCACCGATCTCGCTTGGGACGGTCAGACCTCGATCTACGAGAACGGCGTGCTGCTGGCCGAGGGCGAGCGGTTCCGCCAGGGCGGCCAGATCACGCTGGCTGACGTCGACCTCGACCTGCTCCGGCAGGAGCGCGCGCTGATGGGAACGTTCGACGACAACCGGCGGCAGCGCGAGGCATTTTTCCGCAAGGTGACATTTGCCCTGAAGCCGCCGGCCGCCGATATCGGCTTCCTGCGCAAGGTCGAGCGCTTTCCATTCGTGCCGAGCGATGAGAGCCTGCTCGAGCAGGACTGCTACGAGGCCTACAACATCCAGGTCGCCGGGCTGGTGCAGCGCATGCGCGCCACCGGTACCAAGCGCGTGGTGATCGGCGTGTCGGGCGGCCTCGATTCCACCCACGCCCTGATCGTCGCCGCCAAGGCGGTCGACCTGCTCGGCCTGCCGCGCGAGAACATCCTGGCCTACACCATGCCGGGCTTTGCCACCGGCAGCGAGAGCAAGACCAACGCGCTCGCGCTGATGAAGGCGTTGCAGACGAGCTGGCAGGAGCTCGACATCCGCACCACGGCGACGCAGATGCTGAAGGATATCGGCCATCCCTTCGGAAAGGGCGAGAAGGTCTACGACGTCACCTTCGAGAACGTGCAGGCCGGCCTGCGCACGGATTATTTGTTTCGGCTCGCCAACCATCACGGCGGCATCGTGATCGGAACCGGCGATCTCTCCGAGCTCGCGCTCGGCTGGTGCACCTATGGTGTCGGCGACCAGATGGCGCATTATAACGTCAACGCCGGCGTGCCGAAGACGCTGATCCAGCATCTGATCCGCTGGGTGATCTCCTCCAAGCAGTTCAGCGACGACGTCAACCGGACGCTTGGCTCGATCCTTGTGGCCGAGATCTCGCCGGAACTCGTGCCCGTCGAGGCCGGCCAGAAGCCGCAGAGCACGGAAGCGTCCGTCGGACCTTACGAGCTGCAGGACTTCAACCTGTTCTATACGCTGCGCTTCGGCATGCGGCCGTCAAAGATCGCCTTCATGGCGCTTCAGGCATGGAAGGACGTTGCCAAGGGCGAATGGCCACCGGCCTTCCCGAGCGATCGGCGCCGGGCCTATGACCTGCCGGATATCCGCCGCTGGCTCGAGGTGTTCCTGCGCCGCTTCTTCGCCTTTAGCCAGTTCAAGCGCTCGGCCATGCCGAACGGGCCGAAGGTCTCGGCCGGCGGTTCATTGTCGCCGCGTGGCGATTGGCGCGCGCCCTCGGATTCGAGTGCAGCGGCATGGCTCGAGGATCTCGAGCGGAACGTGCCGAACTGATCGGGGCAGCGGATCGGTGGGGATGATCGGATGTCAGCTGGCGATGAAGCGGAAGCGGGTGAGGAGGCCAGGGTCGTCAACGGCCTCTACATCTTCGACATCGAGATGCGGGACGGCAAGCGTGGGCAGGCCAGGGGCGTGGTCGTGCTCAGCGACGGCCGCATCATGGGCGGCGACAGCTACTTCTACTACACCGGCAGCTACACCTTCCGGAACGGCAAGTGGCGGGGCGACATGATCGTCAATCAGCACACCGAGGCGGTCGGCAGGACGCTCGCATTCGGCGGCAGGGAGGTCACCTGCGGCTTTTCCGGCGACTATTTCCCCGGCGGTGCGGAAGTCGAAGGCATGGCGCTGGTCGGCAAGACCAGCGTGACGTTCACGGCGCGGCTGACGCTGAAGGATGCGATGTAATGGCGACTTGATTGGCTCACCTCCACGACTGCGTTCCTGCTCAGGAACCTTCGTACGAACAGAACGTTCGCGTTTATTGTTGCGAATTGTCGAGGAGAGGGACCATGCGTCAACATTTGATGTTATCGACTGCGGCCGTCGGGCTCATGCTCGCATCCGGCCTTGCCTATGCCCAGGCGCCCGGTGAGCGCAGGGACGAGCCGAAACGGACCGAGGAGCCGGCCAAGGGCGCTTCTCCGCAGCGCGGTGGTGCGGCTCAAGAACGCGTTCAAGAGCGCGCGCAAGGCGCCCAAGAGCGGCTTCAGGGCGCAGGCCGCGAGGATCGAGGCGGCGCTGCCAAGAGCGAGGCAAGTGACGACAAGCGCCAGCCGGCGACGGCCTCGGAGCGCAATCAACCGAAGGCGAGGGACCAGGCACAAGACTCTCGTGAGCCTTCGCGCGATCGCAACCGGGAGGCCGAGAGCACCAAGCCCGGACGCGATGCGGGCAAGAGCGGTGCGGAAACCAAGCAGGACAAGGCTGCGCAGGACAAGGCTGCGCCGCAGAAATCAACCGCCGAATCCGAGAGATCCAAGACTGGCCCGACGACTGGTCCGGCTGGCCAGCAGAACGAGCGCACCGGAGCTACAGCCAACCAGAACGAGCGCAACCAGGCCCAGCCGCCGCGCAGTGCCGCCGAGCAGCAACAGAGCAACCAGCCGGCCACTGCGACGGATACCAGCCGCGCGGCACCGACCAACAACGCACAGACCGCGCCCGGCTCCACGGGCACGCAGACCAACCAGGCCAATCAGACCACGCAGACCAACACGCAGGTCAACCAGCAGGCCCAGGTGACGACCGAGAGGCAGGTGCGGATCTCCGAAACGGTGAGCCGCGCACGCCTGGCGCAGCCGGAGCGCAATCTGAACATCTCGATCCGGGTTGGCGAAACGATTCCCTCGCGCGTGCGTCTGCATCGGCTGCCGCCCGAGATCGTCTCGATCGAGCCTGCATATCGGGGCTACGAATATTTCACGACGGAAGACGAGGTCATTATCGTGGAGCCGCGCTCGCATCGCATCGTCAGCCAGGTACCCCGCGATCCGTCGCGGGCCCGGGCCCAAATGGGTGGCAGCACCTCCTCGTCGTCAGGCATGGCGGCGGCCGGCGGAAACAACATGGTGAACTGCCAGATCATGCGACGTGATGCCTCCGGCAACGTCGCTCAGGCCGAGCCGACCACCGTGGGCTCGACTGCGCGCACCGATTCCCTGAGCGTGATCGTCCAGATGCCTGGCGGCGGCTCGTCCACGCCGATCGCTCTCGGCGCTCCCGCGGGCAACATCGTGGTCGCGACGCAAGGGCAGGGCGATTGCACGGTGACGCTGGAGCCGCAGACACGCTAAGCGCCGAAACAAAGAGGCTCTGAAACGACAACGCGCCGCCCGGATGCCCCACCGGACGGCGCGTTGCTGCGTTCAATCTAAAAAGTTTCGAGGTCCGGAGTGCCTAGGAGTCCGGACCTCGTCACCTTGCCCCAGCCTTCAATCCCCCGCCCCATGTGGTCCCCCAACCCCATGTAGCGCGATCAGAGGGTGATGCCCGTGGAAGTGGCCGCCGATCGATGTCCCGCGATGTACGCGAAAGACGGCTAGGATTCCATTCCGGATCACTACGGACACGATGGCGCTTGCCATGTGCCCATTCGGCATCGCTCGGAGCGATCGCTTTTGCTTGAACCGCAGCACGCGCGGGCAGGATGTCCACATCTCGTCCACGCTGCGGAATGCGCATTTCACGGGCCTGTCATTGAACTGGTCTAGCGCTGCTCCCGTCATCGCTGACGACGAAGGAGCATGCCATGTCGAAGCCGGTGCTGGGCGCCGCATTGTCCATCAAATCGATCCCCGCGCATCGTGACTGGCTTCTCGAAAAGCAGCGCGATCTGGAAATCCAGGACTTCTTCCGCGCCGATCTGCTCGATAGCGACTGGCGCGCAACCGCCGGCGAGATCAAGCAGATGCTCACCGGGCACACCGGCCGGCTCGGCATCCATGGTCCGTTCTGGGGCTTCAAGATCGACAGCCACGATCCGATGATCCGCCAGGCGGTGACCAAGCGCCTGTTGCAGGGCCTTGACGCCGCCGAGTTCCTCGGCGCGACGCAGATGGTGATCCACTCGCCGTTCACGACCTGGGACCACAACAATCTCGATCTCTATCCTGACAATCGCGCCAATATCGTCGAGCGCGTCAAGGCGACGCTCGCGGAGGTGATTGCGCGTGCCGAGACGATCGGCTGCGAGATCGTCATCGAGAACATCGAGGATAAGGATCCGCGCGACCGCCTGCGCCTCGCCAAGGCGCTGGAAAGCAGCAAGGTCCGTGTCTCGCTCGACACCGGCCACGCCAATTACGCCCACATCTCCACCGGCGCGCCGCCGGTCGACTATTACGTCGAGACCGCCGGCGACATGCTGACGCATGTGCACCTGCAGGACACCGACGGCTTTGCCGACCGGCACTGGGCGCCGGGCGAGGGCAACATTCCCTGGGTCGCCGTATTCCGCGCGCTAGGACGGCTGACGTCGAATCCGCGGCTGATCCTCGAACTCCGCAACCACGACGATGTCCGCAAGGGCGCGGCGCATCTCGCCGCGCTCGGTCTCGCCGAGTAACCGCAATCACAAAGGGCAGGGTCACATCATGAGCAAGCTCACCCGTCGCACCATCCTGAAATCCGGCGGCGCGGCCGCAAGCACCTTGCTGCTGCCTCGCTTTGCCATCGCGCAAGGCGACAACCGTCCCTCCGTGACCGTCGCGGTGCAGAAGGTCACGAATGCGAACGTGCTCGACGTGCTGCGTGAGCAGTCCAATGTCGGCGAGCGCGTGTTCTTCTCCTCGATCTGGGAAGGCCTGATCTCCAAGAACTGGCGCGGCAAGCTCGAAGCTGTGCCGGGCCTTGCCACCGAATGGCGCCGCATCGACGACCAGACCGTCGAGGTGAAGCTGCGCCAGGGCGTCAAGTTCCACAATGGCGACGAGCTCACGGCGGAAGACGTCGTCTTCACCTTCAGCCGCGAGCGCATGTTCGGCGAGACCGAGGCCAAAAACCGCTCCACCATCAAGGCGTTCGAGAAGATCCCGACGCCGCGCCCGGGCAAGGAGCTGCCGCCGGACGTCCCCGCGGTCGCCCGCCGCATCTGGCCGGACCTGGTGCGCGTCGATGCCGTCGACAAGTACACGGTGCGCTTCTACAACGCGACGCCCGACGTCACGATCGAAGGCCGGCTGTCGCGCTACGGCTCCGACATCATGAACCGCCGCGCCTGGGAAGAGGCGGCGAGCTATCTCGACTGGGCCCGCAAGCCGGTGACGACCGGCCCCTACAGGGTCGTCGAGCTCAAGCCCGACGTCTCGCTGACGCTGGAAGCCCACGACGAATATTGGGGCGGCCGGCCGCCGCTCAAGCGCATCCGCTTCCTCGAAGTGCCTGAGGTCGCGAGCCGCATCAACGGACTGCTCTCGGGCGAATACCAGTTCGCCTGCGACATCCCGCCGGACCAGATTGCCGGCATCGAGAAGAATTCCGCCTTCGAAGTGCAGGGCGGCACGATTCAGAATCATCGCCTTACCGTGTTCGACAAGAACCACGCCGTGCTCGCCAATCCGCTGGTGCGGCGCGCCTTCACTCACGCGATCGATCGCCAGGCGATCGTCGACAGCCTGTGGGCCGGCCGCACCCGTGTGCCGAAGGGTCTGCAATGGGAATTCTACGGCGACATGTTCAACGCCGACTGGAACGTGCCGGCCTATGATCCGAAGCTGGCGCAGGATCTGCTCAAGCAGGCCAATTATAAGGGCGACCCGATCCCGTACCGCCTGCTCAACAACTACTACACCAACCAGGTCGCGACCGCGCAGATACTGGTCGAGATGTGGAAATCGGTCGGGCTCAACGTGCAGATCGAGACCAAGGAGAACTGGTCGCAGATCATGGAGCGCGGGCCGGCACGCGCCGTGCGCGACTGGTCGAACTCGGCCGCCTTCAACGATCCGGTGTCGTCGCTGGTCGCCCAGCACGGGCCGAACGGCCAGCAGCAGCAGATCGGCGAATGGACCAATGCCGAGCTGAACACGCTCTCCGAATTCCTGGAGACCTCGACCGACCGGGCCGCGCGCAAGAAGGCGTTCCGCCGCATGCTCGAGATCGCCGAGCGCGAAGATCCCGCCTACACGGTGCTGCACCAGAACGCGACCTTCACGGCCAAGCCGAAATCGATCAAGTGGAAGGCAGCGCCCGCCTTCGCGATGGATTTCCGCGCCGGCAATTTCGAGGTCTGAAGGTGAAGCCGCTGGTCAGCATCGAGGACTTGCGCGTCGGCTTCAATGGCGTGCCGGTCCTGCGCGGCATCGACATTGCCTTGCAGAAGGGCGAGGCCGTCGGCCTCGTCGGCGAGTCCGGCTCCGGCAAATCGGTGACCTGGCTCGCCGCGCTGGGGCTGTTGCCGCGCCATGCGCAAGTCTCTGGCTCGGTGCGGCTCGACGGGCGCCAGATTCTCGGCGCGCCGGCCGCCGAGCTCGATCAGGTCAGGGGCGGGCGCATCGCCATGATCTTCCAGGATCCGGCGAGCGCGCTCAACCCGGTGCTGACCATCCGCAGGCAGCTTTGCGAAGCGCTGGCGCTGCATCGCGATCTCCAAGGCAACGCCGTGAAGGCGGAGGCGCGGCGGCTGCTCGATCTCGTCGGCATTCCCGACGCTGGCCGCCGGCTCGAGGCCTATCCGCACGAATTCTCCGGCGGCCAGGTCCAGCGCATCATGATCGCGATGGCGCTGGCCGGGAATCCCGATCTCCTCATCGCGGACGAGCCGACCACGGCGCTCGATGCCACCATCCAGGCGCAGATCCTGGAGCTGCTTTCAACTGTCCGCCGCGAGCTCGGCATGGCCATAGTGCTGATCAGCCACGACCTCGGCGTCGTCGCGGAGAATTGCGACCGCGTCGCGGTGATGTATGCCGGCCGTATCGTCGAGCAGGCGCCGAGCAACCAGCTGTTCGCCGATCCCGTGCATCCCTACGCGCAAGGATTGATCGGCGCGCTGCCGCCGCTCGATGGTCCGCGGCGGCGCCTCACCGCCATTCCCGGCACGGTGCCTGATCCTGCGCACATGCCCGGCGGCTGCGCCTTCGCGCCGCGCTGCGCGCTTGTCGCGGAAGCATGCGGCCTTGCGGCGCCGCCCCTCGCGCCGATCGCCGATGATCGCAGCGTCGCCTGCGTCCGTGCCGAGACCTCGCGCCGCGCGCTGCTCGGGATGGCCGCCGAATGAGTCCGCCGCTCGTCGAGGTCTCCGCGATCTCGCGCACCTATGCGATGCGCTCCGGAATGTTCGGGAGAGCTGCGGCCGTGCATGCCGTCGACGGCGTGTCGCTGACGATTCCAAGGGGCCAGACGCTCGGTCTCGTCGGCGAATCCGGTTCGGGCAAGTCCACGACGGGCCGCATCGTGCTCGGCCTCGAGCCGCCTGACAGCGGCGAAGTGCGGTTCGACGGCAAGCCGATGTCCGCGCCGGGGACGACGGCGTGGCGTGCGCAGCGCGCGCGGATGCAGATGATCTTCCAGGATCCGCTCGGCGCGCTCGACCGCCGGCTGCCGGTTGCAACGCAGATCCGCGAGCCGCTCGACATTCACGGCCTCGGTACGCCGGCGGAGCGCGACGAGCGCGTCCGCGAGCTGCTGCGCGCCGTCGAGCTCACGCCGGCGCATGGCGCACGCTATCCCGGCGCGCTCTCCGGCGGGCAGCGTCAGCGCATCGTGCTGGCGCGGGCGCTGGCCACGAAACCGGATTTCCTGGTCTGCGACGAGCCGGTCAGCGCGCTCGACGTCTCGATCCAGGCGCAGGTGGTGAACCTGCTTTGCGATCTCCAGGCGCAGCTGTCGCTGACGCTGCTCTTCATCAGCCACGATTTGCGCGTCGTCAGGCAGATCAGCAACGTCGTCGCCGTGATGTATCTCGGCCGCATCGTCGAGATCGGCAGCGCGGACGATCTGTTCGCGCGGCCCGAGCATCCTTACACCCAGGCGCTGGTCTCGGCCTCGCCCGCGCCGGGCCGCCGCAGTGCGGGCCGGATCGTGCTGTCGGGCGATCCGCCGAATCCGGCCGCGCGCCCCACGGGCTGCGCCTTCCATCCGCGCTGTCCGCGCGCCATCGCGCGCTGCGCGAGCGAGGTGCCGGCGCTGTCCGCCGTCGGCGGCGACAGGCAGGTCGCCTGCCATCTCGTCGCCGGCGCTGCGACACGGGACGCCGCGTGATGGGACGTTATTTCGCCATTCGGATCGGACGCGCCGCGCTCACGATCGTGCTCGTCGTGACCTTCGCCTTCGTCGTGTTGCGGCTGTCAGGCGATCCCGCGCTGATGATCCTGGGACCGGAGGCGCCGCCGGAGGTGCTCGCGGCGTTTCGCAAGGCCTGGGGCCTCGACGATCCAATCTGGGCGCAATACTTCGATTATTTCGGCGCCATCGCCAAGGGCGAGCTCGGCCGCTCCATGCGCGACGGCCGGCCCGCGATCGAGCTGGTGCTGGAACGCATCCCGGCAACGCTGGCGCTGACCCTGCCGGCGTTCTTCTTCAAGGTGGCGCTCGGCATTCCCGCCGGCATCTACGCCGCGCTGCATCGCGGCTCGGGAATCGACCGCGCCGTGATGATGACGGCGGTCGCCGGCTTTACCGTCCCGAGCTTCGTGCTGGCGCTGCTGCTGGTGCTGATCTTCGCCGTGCAGCTTGGCTGGCTCCCTTCGGGCGGGCAGGACAGCTGGCGCCACGCCATCCTGCCGATCGCAACGCTCAGCCTCGGCGGCGCGGCGGTGCTGGCGCGCTTCACCCGCAGCGCCATGCTGGAGGTGCTGGGCCAGCCCTATATCCGCACCGCATCCGCAAAAGGCGTGCCGTGGCGCAAGGTGGTGACCTCGCATGCGCTGCCGAACGCGGCGATCCCGACCGTGACCATCCTTGGCTTCATGGTCGGCACGCTGATCGCAGGCGCGGTCGTGGTCGAGAGCGTGTTCGCCTGGCCGGGAGTAGGGCGGCTTCTTGTCGTGGCGGTTGCCAATCGCGATCTCGCGGTCGTGCAATGCATATTGCTGCTGGTTGCGATGACCATGGTGACGTCCAATCTGATCGTCGACTTCCTTTACGGCTTCCTCGACCCGCGCCTGCGCAGCAAGGGAGCCCATGCATGACCGACGCGACCCTGAAGGATAGCAAGGCGTTTTCACGCCGCTTCAGCCTGCCGGCCATTCCGGTCTCGGTCGCGCTGGCGATCACCTGGATCGTCGCGATGCTGCTGATCGCGGCCTTTGCGGAGAAGATCGCGCCTTACGGCTTCACGCAGCTCGACCTGCGCAACCGGCTTGCTGCGCCCGGCAATGCCGCGCACTGGCTTGGCACCGACGAGCTTGGCCGGGACGTGCTGTCGCGGCTGCTCGTCTCGATCCGCATCTCGCTCCTGATCGCGTTCGGCGCGACCGCAATCTCGGCCGTGGTCGGGACCACCCTCGGCTTCCTCGCCGCGCATTTTCGTGGGTTCGTCGAGCAGCTCGTGCTGATGCTGACCGACTTCCAGGCCAGCATGCCCTTCCTGATCATGGCGCTGGCCGTGCTCGCCTTCTTCGGCAACTCGTTGCCGCTCTTGGTCGGGCTGATGGGCCTGTTCGGCTGGGAGCGCTACGCCCGCATCGCGCGGGGCCTTGCCATCTCCGCCAATGCGCAGGGCTACGCCGCCGCCGTCCGCCAATTAGGGGCGACGCCGTCGCGGATCTACCTCCGGCACATCCTGCCCAACATCGCCTCGACCTTGATCGTCTCGACCACGCTCGTGTTCCCCGAGGTGATCCTGATGGAGTCAGGCCTGTCCTTCCTCGGCCTCGGCGTGCAGCCGCCGATGACCAGCCTCGGCAACATGGTCGGCTACGGCCGGGAATATCTGACCCGCGCCCCCTGGATCATGCTGGCGCCGGCGACGACCATCGTGGTCACCACCCTGGCGGTCTCTGTGATCGGCGACTGGCTGCGCGATCGGCTCGATCCGACGCTGTAATAGGGGCTCCGACGCCCCCCGCCGTCATTCCGGGGCGCGCCGAAAGGTGCGAACCCGGAATCCATTGTCCCGCGGGTGCTGCCGCCCGATGGATTCCGGGTTCGATGCTGCGCATCGCCCCGGAATGACAGAGAGTGAGCGACGAGCCCCCCGCGCCGGAAGCAGGGGAGCCCTGTCCGACCCAAGTTCCCGTTGCGCGGGCTGCCCCCGTGCGCTATCCGGCCGGAAAGGCCTGAGGTGGCTCCACATTTTCCCGCCCCGGCCGACGCAAACCCGAGGACGGAAACCGCCATGCCAGCCTATCGCTCCCGCACCACCACCCACGGCCGCAACATGGCGGGCGCCCGCGGCCTCTGGCGCGCGACGGGCATGAAGGACGCCGATTTCGGCAAGCCGATCATCGCGGTGGTCAACTCCTTCACCCAATTCGTGCCCGGCCACGTGCATCTGAAGGACCTCGGCCAGCTCGTGGCGCGCGAGATCGAGCAGGCCGGCGGCGTGGCGAAAGAGTTCAACACCATCGCGGTCGATGACGGCATCGCCATGGGCCATGACGGCATGCTCTACAGCCTGCCGTCGCGCGAGCTGATCGCCGACAGCGTCGAGTACATGGCCAACGCGCATTGCGCCGACGGCCTCGTCTGCATCTCCAATTGCGACAAGATCACGCCCGGCATGCTGATGGCCGCGCTCAGGCTCAACATCCCCGCCGTCTTCGTCTCGGGCGGGCCGATGGAGGCCGGCAAGGTCAAGCTGGCCGGCAAGACCAAGGCGGTCGACCTCATCGACGCCATGGTGGCCGCCGCCGATAGCAAGGTCAGCGACGAGGACGTCAAGGTGATCGAGCGCTCGGCGTGCCCGACCTGCGGCTCCTGCTCGGGCATGTTCACCGCCAATTCCATGAACTGCCTCACCGAGGCGCTCGGCCTGGCGCTGCCCGGCAACGGCTCGGTGGTCGCAACCCATGCCGACCGCAAGCGCCTGTTCGTCGAGGCCGGCCACACCATCGTCGATCTGGTCCGCCGTTATTACGAGCAGGACGATGCCTCCGTGCTGCCGCGCAACATCGCGAATTTCAAGGCGTTCGAAAACGCGATGACGCTCGATATCGCGATGGGCGGCTCGACCAACACCGTGCTGCATCTCTTGGCTGCCGCCCATGAGGGGCAGGTCGCCTTCACCATGAAGGACATCGACCGTCTGTCGCGCCGCGTGCCCGTGCTCTGCAAGGTCGCGCCTTCCGTCGCCGACGTGCATGTCGAGGACGTGCACCGTGCCGGCGGCATCATGGGCATCCTCGGCGAGCTCGACCGCGCCGGGCTGATCGACACCTCTGTTACGACCGTGCACGCGCCGACCATGAACGAGGCGCTGGAGCGCTGGGACATCAAGCGCACCAAGAGTGAGACGGTCCGGACCTTCTATCGCGCTTCGCCCGGCGGCATCCCCACGCAAGTCGCCTTCAGCCAGGAGCGCCGCTACGACGAGCTCGACGCCGACCGCGAGAAGGGCGTCGTGCGCGATCTCGCGCACGCCTTCAGCAAGGACGGCGGTCTCGCCGTGCTCTACGGCAATCTCGCGCAGGACGGCTGCATCGTGAAGACCGCCGGCGTCGATGCCTCGATCCTGAAATTCTCCGGCCCAGCGCGCGTGTTCGAAAGCCAGGACGCGGCGGTCGAAGGCATCCTGGGCGGCAAGGTCGTCGCCGGCGAGGTCGTGGTCATCATCTATGAAGGCCCTCGCGGCGGCCCCGGCATGCAGGAGATGCTGTATCCAACCAGCTATCTGAAATCGATGGGCCTCGGCAAAGCCTGTGCGCTCGTCACCGACGGCCGCTTCTCCGGCGGCTCCTCCGGCCTGTCGATCGGCCATCTGTCGCCGGAGGCCGCCGAAGGCGGCAATATCGGTCTGGTGCGGACGGGCGACATCATCGCCATCGACATCCCGAACCGCAGCATCAGCCTCGAGGTCTCCGACGAGGAGCTCGCCAAGCGCCGCGCCGCGGAGGAGGCGAAGGGCGATGCCGCCTGGCAGGCGCAAGGCCGCAAGCGCAACGTCTCGACCGCGCTGCAGGCTTACGCCGCGCTCACCACCAGTGCCGCGCGCGGTGCGGTGCGCGAGGTCAAGCGGCGTCCGAAGTAGGCGGCATCGGCGCCACTGGCCTGGATCGGCGATCTTCGGAACGCCTCGCGGCTCCGTGCGACCACCCGGATGCGCCGTTGGAAGTAGCCGGAACGGAGATCGGGAAAGAACGGCCCCCGCCTCCCTAGGGCGTGGGGCTGGTTGGGGTGGGAGCGGGAGCCGTTTGCTCAGTGGGCACCCGACGTGCGGGCTCGCCCGCCAGGCATCATCAACTTAGTGCATTGTCCACATTTTGCTATTTAATTTTTATTAATTTTGTTTTTATTTTTATTTAATCGTGCCATCCTAAGAAAAATCGTCGAAATCCATTTTTCCGAATCCAGCCGAGGCGGTCGCCCTATCGAGGTTCGTCCGCAAAGGTTCGGATTGCCAATAGCGGAGTTAGCCATGAGTCATTCTCCATCACTCGTGCCGCAAATCACGACA
The DNA here is from genome assembly GCF_020194055.1 of Bradyrhizobium sp. NBAIM03. Classification (NCBI taxonomy): domain Bacteria; kingdom Pseudomonadati; phylum Pseudomonadota; class Alphaproteobacteria; order Hyphomicrobiales; family Nitrobacteraceae; genus Bradyrhizobium; species Bradyrhizobium sp. NBAIM03. Next base: position 25,684 of record NZ_JADYVS010000011.1, read on the forward strand.
GACCGGGACGTCTATCTTGTGCTCGATGATTTCGGCCGCCGCCTGGGGCGGGCTTGGTGCGAGACGGCCGAGGAGGACGCCAATCGCGCGACCCTGCTCAGACATCTCGCCGAAGGGCAATATCTCCATCCCGCACGTATCGTGGCCTTCAATACTGCGGAGGGATGGTCGCGCGATGCCACCGCTGAAATCGCCGATGAGCTGCGCCGTCGCTTCGTCGAACTCGAGGAGACCGATCCCTCGCTGTTGGAGTTTCTGGAAAGAGCAGCGAGGCGTTGAAAGCTCGAACATGGAACGAGGATGAACTGCAAATTATGCTCGAACGAGTGCCGCGGCGATGTCCGATCGCGGACTCGCTGTCATGCGCACCCCCGCGCAAAACATCCCGCGCGTTAATGCGCGTGGTCAATGAGTTCTTACCCCTCCGCCGCGATCGATCGTTCGCATTAAGGATGCCTCGACGAAGTTCGGCAAGGCAAGGTTTTGCGCCGTATACTCCCGCGACCTTCGCAGATCCGTTTCGGGCAACTGGGGCACCACCGCAATGTCTCGTACTCTCGCTGTCGTTTTCTCAACGGCCGTCGTCGCCATTTCCATGACGGGCGCGGCCTCCGCCGGCTGCTACAATTGCTACACGCCGCCGCCGTGCACGACCTGCTACCAGCAACAATATGTGCCGCCGCAATACCGCACCGTCGACGAGACCGTGATGGTCTCGCCCGGCTCCGTGGTCGCGCACCGCACGCCGGCGCAGTACCGCACCGTGATGGTGCCGCAGACCGTGATGGTCGCGCCGCCCAGCGTCCAGTACGAGCGCATCCCGCCGCAATACGCCACCCGGCAGCGCGTCGAGATGGTCTCGCCGGGTTATTCCTATTACGCCCCGGTGCAGATGAACTGCGCGTCCTGCGGCTACTGAGCTAGACGCAAACAACAAAGAATTTCAGGACGGCGCTCTTCGCGGGGCGCCGCGCTTTCTGTTGCGCGACGCAAAGGTGAGGGAGCCTTTGAACCGCAAGGCCCGGAACGACACGAAACGGCATGAGCTCGTTTCTGGACTCCGTCGAGCGACCGCAACTCGGGCTGGTCGCTGCTTTCGCCGTTTCACTGATGTGCGCAGTTGCGGTGGTCTGGTCGGTCGGCTCGACCGATCGCGTTACCTATCTCGGCCCGGACCACGGCCAGGAGCAGACCATCACACAGGTCCGCCTCAAGACGCTCCCACAAGGGAGTTACGTGATCGAACGGGGCGCGATCTACAAGGCAATGCAGGCAGGGTGCCGCTACGACTTGAACTACAGCCCTCAATTCGGGCGCAACGTCAGCGACCGGCAGAGGACCAAGTACATCCGGAGTGCCGTCCTGGTTGATTGCCCGAAGAGCTAGACAGGTTGTGCAGGAAAAGGAACGCGCCGCGCTCCGGCCGGCAAAGGTTTGAGCACTTGCGCCAACTTGGCGTTGCCTTGCGCGGTCGACTACGTTAAGCGACACCCATTCCCGGGACTGGAAGGGTGGCCGAGTGGTTTAAGGCACCGGTCTTGAAAACCGGCGTGCCCGCAAGGGTACCGTGGGTTCGAATCCCACCCCTTCCGCCAGAAATCGCCATAAGTTCCCCTCGTGGGCTGGCACGCTCCTTGCCAATTGGACGTGCCCGACCATGGAGGCGTGCACCGATGGCACAGCGAGTTCGTATCTTAAAGCAATCCAAGTCCGGTTTGACACATATTGCCCGCGAGCTGGTGAGATTGCTGGACGCGATCGAGGAGCTCGAGGAGCTGAGAGAAAGGGTCCGGCTCGCCGAAGCCGCTCGCGTGTTGCACTAGCCTGCGCTGGAAAGACTGGGGCGCCTCGGCGCGTCACTCCCAAGGTCTGGATTGGCGGCGCCCCGGTGCCGCTCGGGTCATTTGGCCGAGACCCATTCCTAACACCGCAGCCCGACGGATCTGTTCAATCTTCCTCGCTCAAGTCCGGCCCGCGATGTTGGAGAGACGGATTCCGGCGGTGCCGTAGACCCATGTTGCGTTTGGATCTCCAGTCTTCAAGAGGAGGATCGGGACTGGTTGAAATGTAGTGGAAGGAAGCGTTGCGTGCTAGAGCCACGGACACGCGAAACTGCGCAGGAACGCTACTGACTTAGAGAGATTAGCCCGACAGCAAGCTTCACAGCGGGCAACGCATGTTCTTCTTTTTCTCGAACCGGCTGGGATGTCTCGGCTCGCTGCTGATCTCCGGCCTGGTCACGGTGGCGCTGCTCTTCCTGTTTGGATTCATTCGGTTCTGATCATCAGCGCCTGGGATCCGACCGTCATCCTCTTGCATGCTCCCTCAGGAACTTGGCCTCGGCTCGTCTGTTGTTCGCAGTCTCGAGCACACGGAGAGCAGCCTTGGAAAGCACCATCATTGGAGAATTCGACACGCGCCGCGGAGCCGAGCTTGCGGTTGAGCATGTCGTGCAGGAATGCGGCGTGCCGCGAGGCGACGTCTTCGTCCAGCCTGCCGGCGCTGCGAACACCGTGGGAACACGCGCGGCAGGTCCTGACGTCAAGACAGCGCCCACACCGGAGGGACGGCAGAAGCTGGAAGGCCTGATCGAGGTTTCCGTCGATTTTCACGGCGATGCCCCTGAGAAAATTGTCGATGTGTTGAGGAGCGCCGGCGCGAAGTTTGTCCGCACCAAATGACGACTTGTGCGACGGGCCCAGAGGGCCGGACATTCGGCATTCGCATCGAACCGCAGCCGTTGACCGTGTGGAACCCCTTGAGCCTCCAGCGCGTTTAGACGCAAACGCGAATTGCGAGGTCCACCTGCTTCAGAGCGCATCGACACTCACTCCCGGCGACACCGTCTGGCGACGGTGCAGGGCGCGGCGCGTGGCGGTTCTGAACGATGCCGCCGCCTATTTCGCAGCCCTGCGGGAGGCCCTGCTGGAGGCGCAGGATCTCGTCTATATCGTCGGCTGGGATATCCATAGCAGGACGCGGCTGGTCGGAGATTCCGGACGTGCCGATGATGGCCTGCCTGACGAGCTTGGTCCGTTCCTGCGCGCCCTGGTGCGGCGCCGTCCCGCCTTGCGCATCAACATTCTCGTCTGGGACTTCGTCTCGTTTTACGCTTCCGAGAGGGAGTGGAATTCCGCGGCGAAATTCACTGCCGATACCGATGGCCGCGTCCGGTTTCATCTGGACGCCACGCTTCCGTTCGGTTCGGCGCAACACCAGAAGATCGTCTGTGTCGACGGATCATTGGCGTTCGTCGGCGGCCTCGATCTGACGATCCGGCGCTGGGACACGAGTGACCACCGCGCCGACAATGCCATGCGCTGCGACCCACAGCGCAAGCCATATCCACCGTTTCACGACGTTCAGTGCCTGGTCGACGGGGATGCCGCGGAGCAGCTGTTCGCCCTCGCGGAGCAACGCTGGCGTGCGGCAGGCCAACAGTCCGATGAACGACGCGCACCGAGGAACGGTCGCTGGCCGGCGAACGTGCCTGTCGAGGCCGAGCACTTACCGGTCGGGATCGCCAGGACCGAGGTGGTCTGTCCTGCAGGCTCGACCATCAAGGAGGTGGAACGCTCCTTCATTGCGGCGATCCGGTCGGCAACGAGCTTCGTGTACATCGAAAATCAATTCACCAGCGCGACCAGGATGGCGCACGAATTGGCGGAGCAGATGTGTCGCGTGCCGTCGCTTCGGGTTCTAGTCGTCGCTCCGAAACTGCATTCCTCGTGGCTTGAGTCCCAGGCCATGCAGAACGGCCGTGGCGCCTTCATCGACTGCTTCAGCGCAGCTGGCGTGGCCGATCGCATCCGCTTCGTCTATCCGATCTCCCGCAGCGGCAATAAGGAAGCCGCGGTGATGGTGCACAGCAAGCTCATGATCGTCGATGACAGGATCTTGCGGATCGGCTCGGCCAATCTGAACAATCGTTCCATGGGCGCCGACAGCGAATGCGACCTCATCTTTGAAGCTGAATCCGAGCAGCATCGGGATTTCATCGCCTCGGTCCGCCGTCGGCTCATCGCTCATTTCTGCGGTCTCGACGAGCAGGCCGTCACGCAAAACGAGCATCGGCTGTTCGCCCTGCTGGACCAGGTGTCGAAAAAGGGTGGGGCGAAGACGCTGCGAAAAGTGGAGTCCTCGGTTCTGACCAGCACGCTGGCCACCCTGGTTCAGCCGGTGGCGGACCCTGAGCTGCCTCTTCATCTCGAGCGGGCGGCATCGCGCATGTGGAGCACGAAGACGATCATCGGGATCGCCTCGATCGCGCTGGCACTTCTTGGACTGACGCTGGCCTGGTCGTACACGTCCCTCAGCGATTACGCCGATACGGGCCGGATCTCGTCGTTCCTGTCTGCCTATTCGCAGTCCGTTTGGGGACCGCCATTCGCAATTGCGGCCTTTGTCGTCGGCGGGCTGGTCATCTTTCCGGTTCTCGTGCTCATTGCTGCGACCGCCGCCGCCCTGGGGCCCTGGCTGGGCTTCGTCACCGCAATGGCGGGCGTCTTGCTCAGCGCGCTCCTCCTTTTTGCGATCGGACGGTTCCTGGGCCGAGAGCGCCTTCAGCGCTTGCTGGGACGCCGTGCGGCGCGCATCCAGGAGCGCGTTGTCGGCAAGGGAATCCTGGCCGTCGTCGTCATCCGGATGATTCCGATCGCACCATTCTCGCTGGTGAACGTCGCGGCTGGCGCGAGCACGCTGCCGCTCCGTGATTTCCTGGTTGGAACGCTGCTGGGCATGATGCCCGGCATTCTCGCCATGGCCGTTCTGGGAGCGCAGATCGCCGATCTGGCCAGGAATGCGTCGTGGAGCAGCGTATTGCTGCTCACGCTGGCATTTCTGGGCTGGCTCGGCGTCTGTGCGGGCGCTCAATTCCTCGCGACGTGGCTCGCCGGGAGGCGCTGATGGCGCCGATGCGCTTCATGACGTGGAATGTGCACGGCACGTTCAATCTCAATCCGACGTTCGATCTGGAAGGTGTTTGCTCCATCATTCGCAAATGGTCGCCGGATGTCGTCGCGCTCCAGGAGGTGGATTCCCGATCGCGGTCGGACGATCCGTTCGCGAAGCTGGCGCGCGTCGTCGGCGATCATCGCGTTCATGCCAAGTCGATCGTCACGGAGGACGGTGACTACGGCCAGATGCTCATGAGCCGCTTTCCGTTCTCCAGCGTGCCCGAGATCGTCGACGTGTCGTATCGAGAGCGGGAGCCGCGCAGGGCGATCGCGACGGGATTGCTGACGCCTTTCGGCGACGTCCGCGTGGTCGCCACTCATCTCGGCCTCAGCATCCACGAGCGTTATGCGCAGGCTCAGGCCGTGGTGAGCCTGGTGAGGCCGGAAAGGACCGTCGTCCTCGGCGATTTCAACGACTGGTTTTGGGTGAAATCGGTGCGGCGCGTGCTCGCGCAGGCCTGCCCGAACCGGACGCGGTTGCGAACTTTCCCATCGCGCTTGCCCCTCATGCGGCTCGACCGGATCTACGCAACGCGTGACAGCCGAATCGAGAAAGTCTGGACCGATCATGCGGCGCGCGCCTATTCCGACCATTTGCCCGTGATCGCGGACATCGCGATCTGACGGTTCCGGCGACGGAGCGCGGATCTCTGGCCCTCATTGAGAAAAGCGTTGTGGTAGAGGAACTTAGCTACTGTGCATGGGGTTGTTTTCGGACAACTTATGCCCCCGGCCGACGGTCTCGAACGGGACCATGCGGAACTTTTTCCTCACGGCCACGTTCATTTGGCATGACTGAAGACCTTTCCTTCCGACGCAAACCCCTGACCCCCGAACAGCGCCATGCCCGCGATGCGGCTCGGCGGATCGAGGCGGAGAAGGCCATGCGCGACCACGAAGCGGCGCAGAAGGCGTTCTATGCCAACAAGGAACGGCTGAAGGCCGAGCGGCTGGCGCGCGAAGCGGCGGCGGCGAAGGGCTGAGCGAACGCGCTTAGCCGCGCAACTACCAAAAAATCGCATCTGCTGGCGGCCTGCATTTGATTGTCGGCCGCCAATGCCGCTTGGGTGTCTGCTTCCCATCGGCAGGCTTGACGGCGCTTCGCTTCCGGGAGGAAGCTCAAAAGTGACCTGAACCATGGAGACGTTCGCTCCCAGCAAGTGCGATCCTCATCAGCGACGCAGAATGGAGCTGACCATGACCACGTTCGACAAGCGCGAGCGGGGCTTTGAAGCCAAATTCGCCCACGACGAGGAATTGATGTTCAAGGCCACGGCGCGGTCCAACAAGCTGCTCGGGCTTTGGGCCGCAGGCCAGCTCGGGCTCAGTGGCGATGCCGCTGCAGGCTACGCGGCTGCGCTGGTGACGGACCATCTGGAGAGCCGGACGATGGACGATGTAGTCGGCAAGGTGGCGGGCGATCTCGCAGGCACGGGGATCGCGCGCGAGCAGGTCGCGCAGAGGCTTCAAGAATGTCTGCACCAGGCGCTGGCGCAGCTCGAAGCGGACCGGCAATGACACCCGCTGCCGCGTTCATTCGGCGCGCTTGCCGCCTTCCGACGGCTGTGCCGTTTCGTGCTACCGTGCCAGCCGCCGGAGACGGCGGCGAGCGGGAGGTGGGGGCATGTCAGGGGGCAGCTTTGGCAAATGGTCCGGCGCAATCGCATGCGCCGGCGCCATGCTGGTCGCTGCAGGTGGCGCCGAGGTCTCGGCGACGCCGCTGACGCCGTTTCGCTACGAGGCGCAGGCCCAGCGTCATTGCCCGCGCGACAAGGTGGTTTGGCTCGACTTCGGCAAGGGCGTTTATTACCGCAAGGGTCAGAAGCGCTACGGCCAGGGCTTCGACGGCAGCTTCGTCTGCCAGAACGAGGCCCGCGGCGGCTTCTACCGACGCTCGCTGTTGGGCCTGCGCTGAGCGGCGGGTTTCGGCGGCTGGCGGAGGCGCCGGCTATTTCGCTGATGGCAGCCTGACCGGCACATGCGGGGAGGTGCTGATGACCCGGGGGCTTCCATCCGGATAGGTGCGGTTGCCGCGGATCAGGGATTCCAAGACCAGGAAGAACTTCTCGGCAAGCATTTGCGTCACCCTCGTTGGTGATGGCCTCTTGCAATTGGTCGAGGCGCCGAACGCAATAATTCAATCAACTGAATGGGAGCGGGGACAGCCGCGCCTGCTGCGCCGCAATGGAGAGAACCCGTGTTGGACAGGAGGACGTGCGGTTCAGGCAAACGCCAGCGCGACGAGGCTCGAGCAGAGCAGCACCAAGCCGCCGGCGGTCAAGGCCAGGAAGCCATCGGATACGAGGTCATGATTACGCATGGGACACCTGCCGCTCTCGTGTTCGATGCGCGAGTGGATCGACCAAGACCGTCCGAACGCGCCGCATTGAAAGAGGTGATGCTTGCCGTCCGCGCGAGTGCCTTTAGGCCCTCGTGCGGTAACCCTCGAACGCATGGGCCAAGAAGATCCCCGCGCTTACCAGACCCATCAGTGCCGAAACCGTCTCGATCATCGTTAAATTCCAAATCCCGCCCTCGCATCCGAGAGAACGCGGGCGGCCTTGCACAGTCAAAAGAATTTCGGTGAGCGGCGCGACAATGGGGGTGGAGTGAGGATTTGGCGCAACAGACTGTCCGGCACTGGCACAGTGCGGGGGCCATCGCCCCGTAGAACAACGGAAAAATGCGAACGTCTCGTTTACCATCCCGGCGTGATCGCCGTGGGCTCCCCATTTCCGCCGCGTTCGGGTTGCGTTATCGTTACCGCTTCCGAGACGGTGGTGGGCCGCCTCGGATGAGATGACCGGACAGCGCTCCCGTAGCCAAAGCGGGTTGGGTACGCCTCCGGCCAAGTGGTATTTGGGGCGCATGGGGATCCATCGGTCAGATTCGGTTTTGCGAGCCGCGCGCGGTGTTGCGGCGGTCGCGACCTGCCTTGCGCTCGCCAACTGCGCCTCCTCAAACAAGTTCGCCAGCCGCGTCGACCCGAAATACGGCGTGTCCTCGAGCCCGCGGGTGGTGGCCTTCGGCGATCCGGTCCCGAAGGGTGGCGGCACCTACCGCGTCGGCAAGCCCTATGTCGTGGCGGGCCGGACTTACGTGCCGGAGGAGGACGCCAACTACCGAGCTGAGGGCATGGCCTCCTGGTACGGCGACAGTTTCCACGGCCGCCTGACCGCCAATGGCGAAGTGTTCGACATGACCTCGCTGACCGCGGCGCATCCGACGCTGCCGATGCCGTCTTATGCGCGGGTGACCAACGTCTCGAACGGCAAGTCGCTGATCGTCCGCGTCAATGACCGCGGGCCCTACCACGGCAACCGCCTCATCGACGTCTCCAACAAGGCCGCCGAACTCCTTGAATTCAAAGGGAACGGCGTCGCCAAGGTCCGGGTCGAATATGTCGGCCGGGCGCCGCTCGAAGGCTCCGACGACCGCCAGCTTCTGGCGACCCTGCGCACCGGCGTCCCGGCGCCGTCGCCCTCGATGGTCCGGGTCGCCTCGGCCAAGCCGTTTGTGCCGGAGCTGCCGTCCTCGACCCGCGGTGCCATTCGCGGTGAGGTCCCGATGCCGGAGGGGCGGCCATACAATCTCGGCAGTACCTCGGCCGATATGGCTTCGCTCAATGCTACCTCGGAGATGTCGGCTTCGAGCCGCAGCCGGGGCCGGGCGCTCCAGAACGCCCGCGCGGTGTCCTATGGCGAGGACGGTCGCTACGCCGCCGACAGCGCGGCCGCATCGACCGATGGCGCCGCCGAGGCCCGCAGCATCCTGAGCGGCCGCGGCCTCTACTGAGCCGCGCTCTCCTTCAAGAACGTGACGAGCGCCGCATTCACCTCTTCGGGCCGCTCCTGCTGCACCCAATGGCCGGCGCCCTCGATGATCAGCTTGCGCTTCAGATTGGGCAGCACGCGCTCGAGCTCGTTGACGCGCTTGGCCCCGATCAGGCCGGTGATGACGGCGTCCTTCGAGCCTGCGATGAAGAGGGAAGGCTGGTGAATCTGCGCGTCCTGCCAGGGCGCGGTCAGCTCCCAATTGCGGTCGATGTTGCGATACCAGTTCAGCCCGCCGCGGAAGCCGGACTTGCGGAAGGCCTCGGTGAAATAGGCCAGGTCTGCCTCGCTGAGCCAGCCAGGCAGCGGCTCGTCGGCGCCCGCGTGGCCGAGAAAGCCCTTGCCCTCCTGCACGAACATGGCGGCGGTGGGATCGGCGAGGCCCCGCCCGCCGAGGACGATGCGCATGGTGCGTGCGACGTCACGCTCGAGCTCGGCCTCGGCGACGCCAGGCGTCTGGAAATACTGCCAGTAGAAATTGGTGACGCCGCCCTGGCGCAGCAGGTCGAGCGGCTTGCCGCGGCCCCGGAACGGCGGCGGCACGCTCAGGCCCGCGACCGCCGTGAAGATGTCCGGCCGGAACAGCGCCGCGTGCCAGGCGACCGGTGCACCCCAATCATGGCCGACCACCATCGCCTTGGTCTCGCCGAGGGCCTGGACCAGGCCGACCACGTCGCCGACCGTGTCGAAGATCGAGTAGGCGTTCGCGTCGAGTGGTGCCGCGCTCTGACCATAGCCGCGCATGTCGGGGGCGACGACGTGAAACCCGGCTTCGGCGACTGCCGGGATCTGGTGGCGCCAGGAATAGGACAGTTCCGGCCAGCCATGGCACAGGACCACAAGCGGTCCCTGGCCGGCTTCGCGGACGAACAGCTCGACCCCGTTGGCCTTGATCATGCGGGTTGAGGGCATTCGCTTTTCCGCCTTGTTTCAGGGGTTTGGTCGAAAAACATGAGGCGCCACGATAGGGGCGCGGCGAGAATCGTGCAATCTCGGCGACAAGCGTCCAACCGCGTGTTGTTCGCATCTGTTCCAGCTGTTAGAACGCCTCTCTCAGGGCTTCGCCATGGCACTTCGTCTTCCTTTGCTTCGTCGCAACCGGCTCACCGCCGGAACGCTGGCACGCGGGCTGATCGCGACGGTTTTGGCAGCGGCCATCGGCTGGGGCGGGGCGCTCCTTGCGGCCAACCAGAGCGTCCAGGGCGGCAAGAAAGCGGAAGATGCCGGCTTCGACGGCGATGCCCCGACCGCGATCCTGATCGAAGCCTCCTCGGGCAGTGTGCTGTTCGAGAAGAACGCCGACGAGCTGCGCGCGCCCTCGAGCATGATGAAGCTGATGACCGCGGAGGTCGTCTTCAATGCCATCAAGAAGGGCGACATCAAGCTGAACGACGAGTATCGGATCAGCGAGAATGCCTGGCGCAGAGGCGGGGCCCCCTCGGGCGGCTCTACCATGTTCGCCGCCATCAACAGCAAGGTCTCGGTCGACGATCTCCTGCGCGGCGCGATCATCCAGAGCGGCAACGACGCCTGCATCGCGCTGGCCGAAGCCATGGCGGGCAATGAGCGGATCTTTGCCGCCGACTTCATGACCAAGCGCGCCCGCGAGCTTGGCATGACCAGGTCGACCTTCGCCAATTCCAGCGGTCTGCCCGATCCCGGCAACAAGATGACGGTGCGCGAGCTCGGCATGCTTGCCCGGCACATCATCCTGGACTTCCCCGAATTCTACAAACTGTTCGGCGAGAAGGAGTTCACCTGGAACAAGATCCGCCAGCAAAACCGCAATCCGCTGCTCAATTCGATGGAAGGCGCTGACGGCCTGAAGACCGGCTACACCAAGGAAGGCGGCTACGGCATGGTCGGCTCCGCCGTGCAGAACGGCACGCGGCTGATCGTCGTCGTCAACGGACTTGACGATCCCGAGGACCGCGCCACGGAAGCCAAGAAGATGCTGGAATGGGGTTTTCGCAATTTCGAGACCCGCACCCTGATCGCAGCCGAGCAGCCCGTCGGCTACGCCAAGGTGTTCGGCGGCGAGAGCCGGTCGGTCAAGCTCATCGCCAAGACGCCCGTGAAGGTGATGGTGCACAAGAACGGCAGCGACAAGCTGATTGCGCGCATCGTCTATAGCGGCCCGGTGCGCGCGCCGATCGAGGCCGGCCAGCGGGTCGGCGTGGTCAGGGTCTGGCGCAGCGGCAACATCGCGGTCGAGACGCCGGTCTACGCCGCGGAGGCGATCGGCACCGGCTCGACCATGCGCCGCGCGATCGACGGCGCCAGCGAGCTCGTGATCGGCATGTTCCGCGCAGGCGCCGAGAAGCTCTGATCATGAGTGAGAGCGCTGCACAGCGACCGTCCGGACGGGGACGCTTCATCACCTTTGAAGGCGGCGAGGGCACGGGCAAGTCGACCCAGATCAAGAAGCTCGCCGACCGCCTCAAGGCGGCAAAGCTGCGCATCCGCGTGACGCGGGAGCCGGGCGGCTCGCCGGGCGCTGAAATCATGCGTCATCTGGTGCTGTCGGGCATGGGCAAGCTGCTCGGCCCCGAGGCCGAGACGCTGCTGTTTGCCGCCGCGCGCGATGACCATGTCCGCACGGTGATCCAGCCGGCGCTGAGCCAGGGCGTCTGGGTGCTGTGCGACCGCTTCGCGGACTCGACGCGGGCGTATCAGGGCAGCCTCGGCCAGGTGTCCGATGGCCTGATCAACGCGATGCAAAGGGTGACGATCGGCGACCTCAAGCCGGACCTCACCATCATCCTCGATTTGCCGGTCGAGATCGGCCTGCAACGCGCCGCCGCGCGCCGCGGCAGCGGCACGCCGGACCGGTTCGAGGCCGAGAAGCTCAGCTTCCACCAGGGCCTTCGCGAAGCCTATCGCAAGATCGCGGCGGAGGATCCCGCGCGCTGCGTGCTGATCGACGCCAATTCCGATCCGGACACGGTCGCCGCGCGCATCTGGACGGCGCTGCGCGAGCGCCTGCTGCCAACGCCTGCGTCAGTGGTGTCGGTATGAGCCCGCGTCAGGCCGAGCGCGAAACCGCCATACCGCATCCGCGCGAGACGTCGCAGCTGTTCGGCCATCGCGAGGCGGAGGCCGCGCTGCTTGATGCCTATCGCAGCGGACGCATTCCGCATGCCTGGCTGATCGGCGGGCCACAGGGGATCGGCAAGGCGACGCTGGCCTATCGCATGGCGCGCTTCGTGCTCACCCATGCGCAGCCGCTGGCGCCGGCCGTGCAGCGCGCCGAAAGCCTTGCGATCGATCACGACGACGCCGTGGCGCGGCAGGTGGCGGCCGGCTCGCATGGCGGCCTGCTGACGCTCGAGCGCACCGCCAACGAGCGCGGCGTGATGCGCACCGTGATCACCGTGGACGAGACGCGCGAGACGATCGGTTTCTTCGGCTCGACCGCCGCGGCCGAAGGCTGGCGCGTCTGCATCGTCGACACCGTCGACGAGCTCAATCCGAACGCGGCCAACGCGCTTCTGAAGATCTTGGAGGAGCCGCCGCAGCAATCGCTGTTCCTGCTGGTGAGCCACGCGCCCGCGCGGGTGCTCGCCACGATCCAGTCGCGCTGCCGCAAGCTGCGCCTGCGGCCGCTCACCACGAACGATGTGATCGGCGCCGCCGCTTCGGCGGCTGAGCTCGATCCGAACGATGCCGCGCTGCGCGAGGCGGCCGAGGCCTCCGAGGGCAGCGTCGCACGGACGCTGACGTTGCTCGGTGGCGAGGCCCTGAAGCTTCAGCAGCGCACGGCGGCGCTGCTCGCGCGCCTGCCGCAGGTCGATCCGCGCGAATTGCACACGCTCGGCGATTCGCTCGGCACCAGCGACCGCGTGGCGCTTGCGGCCTTCATCGACGGCATCGACCGCTGGATTGCGGAGCGCCTGCATGCGGATGAGGCCAATGCCAACCAGAACCTGCCGCGCCTTGCGCGGCTAGCTGAGGTATGGGAAAAGATCGTCCGCGCCGCGCGCGACACCGAAACCTACAATCTGGAGCGAAAGCCCTTGGTTTTCTCGGTGTTCGGCTGGCTGGCGGACGCAACGCGCTAAAGCATGATCCGGAAAAGTGCGCAGCGGTTTTCCGAAAGATCATGCGCAAAACAATAACGGAACGCCGAGCCGTTTCCAAAATTCGAGAAGCCGGTAAAGGAATTCGTGGTGGCAACGCGAGCTAAGAAATCCGTCAAACGCAAGAGCGGCAAGAAGGCTGCGAAGAAGGCCGTCAAGAAAGCCGCGAAAAAGGCCAAGGCGCGCGCGGCCAAAGCTGCCAAGAAGGTCAAGAAGACCAAGAAGGCTGCCGTCAAGAAGAGCGTGAAGAAGGGCGCCGCAAAGAAGGCCGCGAAGAAGCAGGTCGTCGCCAAGAAGGCGGTGAAGAAAGCTGCCAAAAAGCCGGCCAAGGCTCCGGCGAAGAAGGTCGCGAAAAATGCGGCTGCGCCTGCCGTGACCGCCGCACCGACTCCCGTCGTGACGCCTGAGAAGCCAAAGGCGCCGAAGCCAAAGGCTCCTCGTTCACCGAAGCCCGTCGCTTCTGCGCACGTTGCCGCGCCTGCGGTTGCCGCCGCGCGCGACAACATCTTCTACATCACCACCGCGATCGCCTATCCCAACGGTAGCCCGCATATCGGTCATGCCTATGAGGCGATCGCGACCGACGCGCTGGCGCGCTTTGCGCGGCTCGACGGCAAGGATGTGTTCTTTTTGACCGGCACCGACGAGCACGGTCAGAAGATGATTCAGACGGCGGCGAACGAAGGCATGTCCACCGCCGCGCTCGCGACGCGCAATGCCGGCCGCTTCAGAGAGATGGACGAGCGCCTGGACGTGTCGTTCGACCGCTTCATCCGCACCACCGAGGAGCAGCATCACCGTTCCAGCCAGGAGATCTGGCGCCGCATGGAAGCGAACGGCGACATCTACGCTGACACCTATTCGGGCTGGTACTCGGTCCGTGACGAGGCCTATTACGCCGAGGACGAGACGCGTGTGAACGACGATGGCGTGCGCTTGGGGCCGCAGGGCACGCCGGTGGAATGGGTGGAGGAGAAGAGCTATTTCTTCCGCTTGTCGGAGTACCAGGACAAGCTGCTCAAGCTCTATGCGGATCAGCCCGACTTCGTCGGGCCGGACTCGCGCAAGAACGAGGTGGTGAGCTTCGTCAAGGGCGGCCTGCGCGATCTCTCGATCTCGCGCACCACGTTCGATTGGGGCGTGAAGGTGCCCGGCGACGAAGAGCACGTGATGTATGTCTGGGTCGATGCGTTGACCAACTACATCACCGGCGTCGGTTTCCCCGATGAGAGCGACAAGAACTGGCGCTATTGGCCGGCCGACGTGCACGTCATCGGCAAGGACATCATCCGCTTCCATGCGGTGTATTGGCCGGCCTTCCTTTTGTCGGCGGGCATCCCGCTGCCGAAACGGGTCTATGCCCACGGCTTCCTGTTCAACAGGGGCGAGAAGATGTCGAAGTCGGTCGGCAACACTGTCGATCCCTTCAACCTCGCCGACCAGTACGGCGTCGACCAGTTGCGCTACTTCTTCTTGCGCGAGGTGCCGTTCGGCCAGGACGGCAACTACAATCACGAGGCGATTGTCGCGCGCATCAACGCCGATCTCGCCAACGATCTCGGCAATCTCGCGCAGCGCTCGCTGTCGATGATCGCAAAACAGCTCGGCGGCGTGCTGCCCGAGCCCGGCGAGTTCAGCGACAACGACAAGGCGATCCTGGCGATGGCCGACGGCATGATCGCTGCCTCGCGTGAAGCCATGGCGACGCAGCAGATTCATCAATGGCTCAACGCCGTCTGGGCCGTGGTCGCGGAGGCCAACCGCTATTTTGCGGGTGAAGCGCCGTGGGCGCTCGCCAAGACGGATCCGGCCAGGCAGAAGACGGTGCTCTACGTCACCGCCGAAGTCGTGCGTCAGATTGCGATCCTGGCTCAGCCCGCGATGCCGACCGCCTCCGGCAAGCTGCTCGACAGCCTCGGCATCCCCGAAGCCGAGCGCAATTTTGACATGCTCGGCGGCGCCAAGCGCATCGCGCCCGGTTCGACGCTGCCGGCGCCGATGCCGGCGTTCCCGCGCTACGTCGAGCCGGCGGCCTGAAGGCGTTCGCACGATGCTGGTCGACAGTCATTGCCATCTGGATTTTCCGGACTTTGCGGAAGATCTCGACGGTATCGTGTCGCGGGCGCGAGCCGCCGGGATCGCCCGCATGGTCACGATCTCGACGCGGGTCCGGCGGCTGCAGGACCTGCTCGCCATCGCGGAGCGCTATGACGACGTCTATTGCTCGGTCGGCACCCATCCGCATCATGCGGACGAGGAGGACGGCATCGCGCCGGATGAGCTGATTGCGCTGACCCAGCACCCAAAGGTCGTCGCGCTCGGCGAGGCCGGGCTCGACTATTTCTACGACAACGGCTCGCCGGAAGCGCAGGCAAGGGGCTTTCGCTCCCACATCGCCGCTGCCCGTGCCACCGGCCTGCCGCTGGTGATCCACACCCGCGACGCCGACGAGGACTGCGCGCGCATCCTGGAAGAGGAGGCCGCGAAGGGATCATTTCGCGCCGTCCTGCACTGTTACACGGGCGGGCGCGAGCTGGCGCTGACGGCGGTGTCGCTCGGGCTCTATATCGGCTTCACGGGAATCCTGACCTTCAAGAAATCGGAGGCCTTACGCGCGCTCGCAGCCGAACTGCCCTCCGACCGTATTCTAATTGAAACGGACTCGCCTTACCTTGCGCCCGGCAAGTTTCGGGGCAAGCGCAACGAGCCGGCCTACGTGGTCGAGGTCGCAAGAGTGCTCGCCGAGACGCGGGGCGTGTCCGTTGACGAGATCTCGCGCCAGACCAGCGAGAACTTCTTCCGCCTGTTCTCGAAGGTGAAAGCTTGAGACTGGGAGCCACATGACGCTGACGCTGACGATCCTGGGCTGCGGCTCCTCCGCCGGCGTGCCGCGCCCGGCGCTCGGCTGGGGCGCCTGTGATCCCAACAATCCCAAGAACCGCCGTCGCCGCTGCTCGCTGCTGGTCGAACGGACGTCCGAGCACGGCACGACACGCATCGTGATCGACACCTCGCCGGACCTGCGCGAACAATTGCTCTCGACCAATGTCGACCACATCGACGCGGTGTTCCTGACGCACGAACATGCCGACCAGACCCACGGCATGGATGATCTGCGCTCGGTCGTCATGCACATGCGCCGGCGCATTCCAACCTATTTCAACCAGTCGACCGCCAAGGACATCCTGTCGCGGTTCTCCTATTGCTTCATCTCGCCCGAGGGCAGCGATTATCCGCCGATCCTGACGCGGCATTCGATCGAGGCGGGAGAAAGCCAGACCATTCTGGGGAAGGGCGGCGCGGTGACGATGACCGCCTTTCTGGTGCAGCACGGCAACATCCCCGCGCTCGGCTACCGCATCGGGGATGCGGCCTACACGCCTGATCTCAATGATATCCCGCGCGAGAGCTGGGGGGCGCTGGAAAATCTCGATCTCTGGATCGTCGACGGCCTGCGCTACACCGGCCATGTCAGCCATTTCAGCATTAACGACGCGCTGTCCTGGATCGAGCGCTTCAAGCCGAAGCGCGCGGTCATCACCAACATGACCGCCGACGTCGATTATGAGGTTATCCGGCAGTCGCTGCCCCCTGGCGTGGTGCCGGCCTATGACGGGCTGCGGCTCGAGACGCACTAAACCCGCGGTGGAAATTCTCCTGCCAGCCGGCATAGACCTTGCTTGCACCGGCCCCATCATGTTGATCTAACGTCTGAAAGACAGGCGTTGGGCAGGGCGATATTCAAACAGGACCGGCAGTCGGATGCTATCGGTCCGTCGAGTCGCATCGTGTGAGGATGGGGATCGCGTTGGCAGAGGACGATGTAGCGACTCAGGGACCGGTACGACGCGCGCTGGACCTCCTCTATCTCGGCGCGGGCTATGCCGCGGGCGTCTTCCTGGTCGCGATCTTCGCAATCATGATGGTGATGTCGGTCGGGCGCCAGTTTGCGCTCAACATTCCCGCCGGCGATGATTTTGCGTCCTGGTGCATGGCGGCGATGGCGTTCCTCGGCCTCGCTCACACCTTCAAGCGCGGAGAGATGATCCGCGTCGGCCTGTTGCTGGAGCGCTTGCACGGGCGGACCAAGCAGATCGCGGAGGTCGTGGCGCTCGGCATTGCCGCTGCCTTCATTCTCTACTTCACCCGTCATGCTGTGCAGATGACCTACGATTCCTGGCGCTTCAACGACGTGGCGCAGGGCGTGGTCGCGCTTCCGCTCTGGATTCCCCAGCTCGGCTTCGCCGGCGGCCTCGTGATCCTGTCGATCGCGCTGATCGACGAGATGGTCAACGTCATCGGCGGCAACCGTCCGAGCTACGAGAAGGGCTCGCCCGACGAAACTCCGGAAGAGTTCGTCGAACGCATCTCGCAGGGCGGTGGGGGCTGACCATGGCCAGTCTCGGCATGATCGAGCTGTCCTTCGTCCTGCTCGGCGTCATGATCCTGCTGCTGGGAAGCGGCGTCTGGATCGCGGTCTCGCTCGGGCTGGTCGGCTTCGTGGCGATGGCGCTCACCACGAGCCTGCCGCTCGGCACCGTGCTTGCGACCACCACCTGGAGCGCGAGCTCATCCTGGACGCTGGCGGCCCTGCCGTTGTTCATCTGGATGGGAGAGATTCTCTTCCGCACCAAATTGTCGGAGGAAATGTTCCGCGGCCTGTCGCCCTGGGTGCAGTGGCTGCCGGGACGGCTGACACATGTGAACGTGATCGGCTGCGGCATCTTCGCGGCGGTGTCGGGTTCGTCGGCGGCGACCTGCGCGACGATCGGCAAGATCGCGCTGCCGGAGCTCGACAAGCGCGGCTATGACAAGGGCCTGAGCCTCGGATCGCTGGCGGGCTCGGGCACGCTCGGCCTGCTGATCCCGCCGTCGATTCCGATGGTGGTCTATGCCGTCACGGCGAACGTCTCCGTGCTTCAAGTGTTTCTCGGCGGCTTCCTGCCGGGATTGCTCGTGATCGCGCTCTATTCCGGCTACATCATCATCTGGTCGCTGCTCAACCCGACAAAGGTTCCGCCGCGCGATCCGCCGATGCCGCTCCGGCAGAAGCTGCGCGAGTCCGCCAAGCTCGCGCCCTGCCTGCTGCTGATCCTGGCGGTATTCCTGTCACTCGTTCTCGGCTTTGCGACGGCGACGGAGTGCGCGGCCTGGGGCGTTTCCGGCGCGCTGCTGCTGGCTTGGTGGAGCGGCACGCTCACGCGCAAGAACTTCCTCGAGAGCATCATGAGCGCGACGCGCCTGACCTGCATGATCATGCTGATCCTGGCAGGCGCGGCCTACACCACGGCGGCGATGGCCTATACGGGGATTCCGGCCGCGCTCGCCACCTGGGTCCAGGGCCAGCAGCTCACGCCGAGCATGCTGGCGCTGTATCTGAGCATCATGTACATCATCCTGGGTTGCCTGATCGACGGCATCTCGATGATCGTTCTGACCGCTGTCATCGTGCTGCCCATGGTCAGGCAGGCCGGCCTCGACCTGGTCTGGTTCGGCGTCTATCTGATCATCCACGTCGAAATGGCGCAGATCACGCCGCCGGTGGGGTTCAACCTGTTCGTGCTCCAGAACATGAGCGGCCGCGATACGTTCACGGTCGCGCGGGCGGCCTTCCCGTTCTTCGTGCTATTGCTCGCTGCGGTCTTCATCATCACGGAGTATCCGCAGATCGTGACGTTCCTGCCGAAGCTCGCTTTCCCAGACTGAGCGTACCCGTTCTCTAGATCGACTGTGAGGAGAAGTCCGATGATGTCTCGTTTATTCCACGCATCTTTGATTGCTGGCGTTGTGCTGGCCGCGACACCTGCCTTGGCTCAGACCAAATGGAACCTGCCGGCAGCGTATCCTGCGGACAATCCGCACTCCGAAAACCTGGTCGCGTTCGCCAAGGACGTCGAAGCCGCCACCTCGGGCAAGCTCCAGATCACGGTTCATCCGGGCGCCTCGCTGTTCAAGGCCCCCGACATCAAGCGCGCCGTGGTGACCGGGCAGGCGCAGATGGGTGAGGTGCTGCTGTCGATCCACGAGAACGAAGACCCGATCTTCGGCGTCGACGTCGTGCCGTTCCTCGCGACCAGCTTCCCCGAGGCGACGAAGCTGTATCAGGCCTCCAAGCCTGCGATCGCCAAGAAGCTCGACGCGCAAGGTCTCAAGCTGCTGTTCGTGGTGCCGTGGGCACCGCAGGGCGTCTACGTCAACAAGCCGCTGGCCACGATCGAGGACATGAAGGGTCTGAAGTGGCGCGCCTACAATGTCGGGACCGCGCGGATCGGCGAACTGGTCGGCGCGCAATCGGTCACGATCCAGGCTGCGGAACTGCCACAGGCGTTGGCGACCGGCGTGGTGAACTCCTTCATGTCGTCGGGCGGCACCGGCTACGATTCGAAGGCGTGGGAGTCGCTCAAATACTTCTATGACGTGCAGGCCTGGATTCCGAAGAACTACACTTTCGTCAACAAGGCTGCGTTCGAGGCGCTCGACAAGCCGACCCAGGAGGCCATCCTGAAGGCCGCCGCCACCGCGGAGACGCGCGGCTGGAAGGCTTGGGAAGAGAAGGCCAATTGGTACCTCGGTCAGCTCAAGGCCAAAGGCATGACTGTCGAGCCGCCGAGCCCGGCACTGAAGGCCGGCTTCCAGAAGATCGGCGACCAGCTCACGGCCGACTGGCTTAAGAAGGCAGGGGCCGACGGTCAGGCGGTGCTCGACGCCTACAAGAAGATGTGAGGATGAGAGAGCTTCCACCCGCCGCAGGCGGGCGGAAGCTTCTTTGGCCGCTGGTCAGGCCGAGATCGCCTTCACCGAGCCGACTTCGTTGCGCAGCAGGAACTTTTGGATCTTGCCCGTGGACGTCTTCGGGATCGGCCCGAACACGACCGCCTTCGGCGTCTTGAAGCCGGACATCTGGCTGCGGCAGAAGGCGATGATATCCGCCTCGCTGGCACTGGCGCCCTCTTTCAGTTCGACGAAGGCGCAGGGCACTTCACCCCATTTCGGATCGGGCTTTGCCACCACGGCCGCGAACAGCACGGCCGGGTGCTTGTAGAGGATGTCCTCGACCTCGACCGAGGAAATGTTCTCGCCCCCGGAGATGATGATGTCCTTGGAGCGATCCTTGATGATGACGTAGCCGTGCTCGTCGAGCACGCCGAGATCGCCGGTGTGGAACCAGCCGCCTTCGAAAGCTTCCCTGGTCGCCTTCTCGTTCTTCAGGTAGCCCTTCATCACGATGTTGCCGCGGAACATGACCTCGCCGATCGTCTCGCCGTCGCGCGGCACCTGCTGCATCGTTTGCGGGTTGATCACGGTGACGCTTTCCTGCAGCGGGTAGGGCACGCCCTGCCGGCGCTTCATGCGCGCGCGCTCGGCGGCGGGCAGGTCATCCCAGCCCGGCTGCTCGGCGCAGACCGAGGCGGGGCCGTAGACCTCGGTCAGGCCGTAGACGTGCGTCAGCTTGATGCCGATGCTTTCGGCGCCTTCCAGCACCGCGACCGGCGGCGCGGCGCCCGCGATCAGGCCGACGACGCGGCGGGCCGCATCGCCCTTTGGTGCATCGGGCGCGTTGATCAGCGTGTTGTAGACGATCGGCGCGCCGCACATATGGGTGACGCCGTGTTGCTTGATCAGCTCGAAGATCCTGGTCGGCTCGACCTTGCGCAGGCAGACATTGATGCCGGCGGCCGCCGCAATGGTCCAGGGAAAGCACCAGCCGTTGCAGTGGAACATCGGCAGCGTCCAGAGATAGACCGGATGCTGGCCGAGATTGCCGGCGAGGATGTTGCTGACGGCGTTCAGATAGGCGCCGCGATGATGGGTGACGACGCCCTTGGGATTGCCCGTCGTGCCCGAGGTGTAGCTCAGCGCAATCGCGTCCCATTCATCGCTCGGCGTGATCGGCGCGAAGCTTGGATCGCCTTCGGCGACGGCTGCCTCGTATTCGATCTCGCCGATGCGGGTGCCGCCCTTGAACGATGCATCGTCGACGTCGACCACCAGCGGCTTGGGGCCGGTCATCTGCGCCAGGGCCGCAGTGATGACGCCTGAAAACTCTGGATCGACCAGGATGATTTTCGCGCCGCCATGATCGAGCTGGAACGCGATCGAAGGCGCATCGAGGCGGATGTTGAGCGCGTTGAGCACGGCGCCGGTCATGGGCACCGCGAAGTGCGCCTCGTTCATCGCGGGAATGTTCGGCAGCATCGCCGCGACGGTGTCGCCGACGCCGATGCCCTTGCTCGAAAGCCACGAGGCGAACCGCCGGCAGCGCTCATAGGTCTGAGCCCAGGTGAAGCTGCGGCCTTCATAGACCGTACTGACGTGATCGGGATAGACCGCGGCGCTGCGCGCGAGGAAGCTCAGCGGGCTCAGCGGCACATAGTTGGCTTGCGTCTTGTCGAGGCCGATATTGTACGGATTCTGTCGCTCGCTCATCGACACCCTCCTTTAACCGCATCAAAGAAATCCGATCGAGATCCAGGGAAAGATCGCGACGATGATCAATCCCACCAGCAGCGCCAGCAGATAGCCCCAGATCGGCCTGATGCCTTCGGCCGGATCGACGCGCCCGATGGCGCAGGCGGCATAATAGCCGACGCCGAAGGGCGGGGCGAATAGCCCGATACCCATGGCGAGAATGATCACCATGGCGTAGTGCACCTCGTGCACGCCGACGGCGCGGGCGATCGGAAACAGCAGCGGTCCGAACAGCACGATCGCCGGGATGCCCTCCAGCACGCTGCCGAGGATGGTGAAGGCCAGGATCGACACGGCGATGAAGGTCGCAGCCCCGCCCGGCAATCCCGTCATGGCTGCAGCCAGCGAGCGCGAGAAGCCGGATTGGGTCAGGCCCCAGGCCATGCCGGTCGCCGTGCCGATGATCAGGAGGATCGCACCCGACAGCGCGGCGGTCTCGACGAGCATCGGAAACAGCCGCCGCCAGTCGAAGCGGCGGTAGATCAGAAGGCCCACGAGGGCGCCATAGACGATGCCGATGGTGGAGACTTCGGTCGCGGTCGCGATGCCCTCGACCACGGCATAGCGGATCACGAAGGGCAGCGCGAGCGCGGGCAGGGCGACGACGAAGGTCTTGCCGATCTCGGATGCCGTCGCGCGGCGGACGTGGCTCATGTCCTCGTGGCGGTAGCGCCACCACACCAGCATGCAGAGCGTGACGGCGAGCACGACGCCGGGCAGGAGGCCGCCGGTGAAGAGGGCGGCGATCGAGACGCCCGTGACTGAGCCGATCGTGATCAGCACGAGGCTGGGCGGGATGGTCTCGGTCTGGGCGCCGGTGGCCGCCAGCAGCGCGACGAGATCGCCGGGCTTGGCGCCGCGCTCTTTCATCTCCGGGAACAGCACGGGCGCGACTGCCGCCATGTCGGCCGCCTTGGCGCCAGAGATGCCGGAGACGAGGTACATCGCGCCGACCAGCACGTAATGCAGGCCGCCCCTGATATGGCCGAGCAGGCTTGCCAGGAACGCCACCATGGCCCGCGCCATGCCGGTCATCTCGATCAGTAACCCCAGAAACACGAACAGCGGCACGGAAAGCAGGATGAGGTGGCTCATGCCCTCGTCCATGCGCCCGACCAGCACCATGACCGGCGTGCGCGTGGTCAGCGCGAGATAGCCGTAGATCGCAAGACCAAAGCCGAACGCAATGGGAACCCCGGCAAAGACGCAGAAGCCGGCGACGCCGACGAAGAAGATGATGAGGTTGAGATTGCCGAGCGGTCGCAGCAATGGCTCGGCCAGCCAGAACAGGCCGATCACGACCGCAACCGACAGCACGGCGGCCGCAACCATGCGGTGGTCGGCGGCGCGCGCGAGCCGCAGCAGGGCAAAGGCCGCCATCAGGCCGATGCCGGCCGGCAGCGCGGCGGCGCGCCACATATTGGAGATCTGCAGCGCCGGCGTCGTGATGTAGCTTTCTTCATAGGCGTAGTCGCAGGCCGGCCACACAATCAGGATCAGGAACGCCAGGGCCGCGGAGGTCGCGACCAGATCGAGATAGGCCCGCATCGCCGGCCTGGCGTTGGCGACGACCGCCGTCATGCGCATGTGCTCGGAGCGGCGGAACGCAACCGCCGCGCCCAGCATGGCGAGCCACAGGAACAGGATCGAGGCGAGCTCGTCCGACCAGATCAGCGGCCGGTGCAGGCCATAGCGTGCGACCACCCCGGCAAACAGGATCACGATCTCGGCGACCACCAGGATCGCCGTCGGGATTTCGACGACGAGGCCAAGCACGCGCTCAACTGAGGCCAGCAGCGAAGGTCGGCGAGGGGACTGCAACGTCACCTCGCCCACCGCTTCGGTCACCTCGATCTCGACGTGAGCCATCTGATACCGACCTCGACGGCCCCAATGCGCTACGACAGCTTGCCGACGGCTTTCTCCAGAAGCTCCCAAGCCTGATCGCCATATTTGCCCTTCCATTCGGCATAGAAGCCGGCGGAGCGCAGCTTGTCGCGGAACGGCGCGATGGCCGGCTGGTTGAAGGCCAGGCCCTTGCCCGCGAGCTCCTGCTGCAGGTTGGCGTTCAGCTTGGCGGTATCTTCACGCTCCCTAACGGCGGCGGCATTGATGTTCCTGGCGACGACGGTGCGCACGTCCTGCGGCAGCTTTTCCCAGGCTCTGCGGTTGGCCAGGAACCAGAATCCGTCCCACATGTGGTTGGTCAGCGAGCAGTACTTCTGCACCTCGTAGAGCTTGCCGGTCGAGATGATGGCCAGCGGGTTCTCCTGGCCCTCGACGATCTTGGTCTGGAGTGCGGAATAAACCTCGCTGAAATTGATCGAGGCGGGCGCGGCATCGAACGCCTTGAACATCGAGGTCCACAGCGGCGACACCGGCACGCGGATCTTGAAGCCCTTGAGATCGTCAGGCCCGGCGATCGGCCTGGTCGACGACGTGGTCTGGCGGAAGCCGTTGTCCCAGATCTTGTCCATGACCTCGAGGCCGGCCTTCTTGATCTCGCCGCGGACATGGGCGCCGAGATCGCCGTCCATGGCCTTCCAGACCGTGTCGTAGTCCGGGAACGCGAAGCCGATGCCGTTGATGGACGCCGCCGGCACCAGGGTCGACAGGATCAGGCCGGACAGCGTGAAGAACTCGACGCCGCCGGAGCGGATCTGGCTCAGCATGTCGGTGTCGGAGCCGAGCTGATTGTTCGGGAAGATTTGCAGGTCGAACTTGCCGCCTGTCTCGGTCTTGATCGCCGCCGCCATCTCCTTGGCACGGACGTTGAGCGGATGGGTGTCGGGCAGGTTATTGGCGTACTTGTAGGTGAACTCGGCGCTCTGGGCGCGGGCCACATGGGGCGCACCGAGGCCGCCCAGGACCGCGGTCGCGGCGGAAGCCTTGAGAAGCGTGCGTCGGGAATAGCGCGTGGAAAGGACCATGGGTCTGCTTCCTCGGAAGGTTTGTTGTTGTTCTGAGATGCAAACCTATACGGGCGGTCCGCCTTAGGGTCATCTGCGATCTCGCGGATGCCTCGCTTATTGCAGCCGGACAAGGTCACGGCAATATCGGCTTTCGCAGACCTCGACCCGTTTCAAAATCTGAAAAACAACCCCATGCACAGTAGACGTCAAGAGCTAAGACGACGGCCGACGCGCAGACGGAGATACGGGCTTTGGCGAAGGTCGGATGTCAGCAATTCCGCCCAAATGATTGATTTCATTGTACATAAATATATTCCATAATATACCTTATGCGAATTGTGGATTTTGCTCTGGCGACGGCATCCGACCGCTCGCATCGCATCGAGGCCCACCCTGAGATTCCGTCTGGGACGCTTTCGACGGCCTGCCGGCCACTGTCCTTCGGACAAGCCGCCATGCGATCGAGGGCACCCATAGCCACGATTGCCGCAAGCGCGTTACGCCGCCGACAGCGATCGGAGCCAAGCCAATCTCGAGATCGCTTGCTCTGCCAGTCGCTGCAGGCGTTCGAGGTGGGCCGCATCGGTCGCCCGTTCGGCGCCTTCGAGGTAGCCGTCGACGAGCGCTTCGGCGACCTCCAATGGGCCTTTGCGCTCCAAGGGCGCCGGAAAGCTTCCCGCACCCACGGCGGCGTCGGCCATCTCGATTGCCTGTTGGCGAATGCCCCTTATCCGGACCGCCGCTGGCCCGCCCAGGCGTGGTTCCATCTCGGCAAGTTGCGCGGCCAGGCGGAGCTCGAGCCGCTGCGCGTCGATATGCGGCGGTCGAGGCTCCGCCGACGTCTCGGCACGGCTCCGTTCGTGTTCGTGGCGATATGCGCGCCGCCTCTCCTTCCGCAGCGCGGCGACATGGCCGAGTTCCTCCCTTGCCATGGCCTCGGACGCCTTCTTGACTTCAGGATCCCGGGAATAGGCCGCCAGGTAGGACCAGAATGCGAAGGCCCGTTCCTCATTGCGCACTGCCATCGCTAACGCGCGGTACGGCGTCAAAAGCCGGGAGGTGTTCACCTCAGCGGCGGTCTCTGCATCGAAGGTCTCGGGCGCTTCCCAGCGCACCAGCGCAGGATCCGGATCCTTGCCGCAGCGCGATTGCGACCATCGTGCGACGCTGTCGACGTGCTCGCGTTCCGCGGCTGCGAGTTGGGTGAATACCGCCGCCAAGTCGTTCTTGGTCTGCCGACGCATCTCATCGGCAAATCCGCTGTACCTGTTCGCGGCCTCCTGTTCCATGGCATGCGCGAGCGCGAACAGCTCATCAAGCGACTGCAAGGTACCGGTCGGCTCGGCTCCCAGGAGAGCCTTTCGAAGCAGAGGCATTGCCGAATTCCTTCGCTGTTTGATCCAGCGCAATGAGGCATCGTGTCCGGATACTAACAAGGCTGTATTGACGCGAGTCAATTCGGCTCAGGCAATGAGCCTGCCAACCCGGCGTCAGCGGCGATCCCGGGACATCAAACTTTCGAAATCGAATGAAAAGCTGTCCTCGTTTGGGGCGGCTGTTCCACCTGTGGTGCTCATGGCCCGGAGTTGTTCCGCAACCGCAAACGATTGGCTCGGCGGCCCGTTGCTCGCCGTCCTCTTTGCGATCTGTGCAACGCTGTGGCTCGAACCCGCATGCGCCGCAGGAAATCTTGCGGGTTATCTTTCCAAAACATCGCCTGCTGACTTCTTCCCAAGCGCCGAGCGCTTCGGACCTCCGCAGGGCGATCCGCCCATCGTGCCCGTCTATCGTGGTGACCAGCTCCAAGGTTTCGTGTTCCTGAACTCCGACTTCGCCAACACCGTCGGCTACTCCGGCAAACCGATTCACTTGCTGGCTGGAATCGACCCCAACGGCGTCATCACCGGCATCAAGCTCCTCGATCACAAGGAGCCGATCGTGCTGGTCGGCATTCCCGAGGCGCGCATCATCGCTGCCGTGAACGCGCTGATCGGCAAGGACATGAAGCCGGTCGCAAGTGGTGCCGAGAGGCCACCGCAGGTCGACATCGTCAGCGGCGCAACCGTCACCGTGCTGGTGATGGGCGACAGCATCGTTCGTGCGGCGTCCAAGCTGATCCGAAGCGGCCGTGTTGGCGGCGGCAACGGCGCGGCGGTTTCAGCTGCCCTGCCCCCCGCCATCAAGACGCTGGATCTCGAACACAGCGAAGTCCGCGACTGGGAGAGCCTCGTCGGCGACGGTTCGATCCGCCGGCTTCATCTCGGGATCGGCGACATCAACGACGCCTTTGCAAAATCCGGCAGCGCGGCGGCGACTCAATATCCCGAACCGGGTGACGCGAACGACACCTTCATCGATCTTTACGTCGCCCTCGCGAGTGCGCCCACGATCGGCCGCAGCCTCCTTGGCGAGGATGGCTATCGACGCTTGAAGGAGGGCCTTAAGCCCGGACAGCAGGCGATCATCGTCGCCGGCAACGGCCCCTACTCCTTCAAGGGCTCGGCCTATGTGCGCGGTGGTATCTTCGATCGGATCGAAATCCTGCAGGAAGGCAACAGCACCCGCTTCCGCGACCGGAACCATACCCGCCTTGGTGCGCTGGACGCGGTCGGCGCGCCGGAGTTCAGGGAAGTCGCGCTGTTCGTCACGCCTCCCGAGTTCACGCTGGATCCAACGCAGCCGTGGCAGCTTCAGCTCCTGGTGCAGCGCAGCCTCGGCGGCCGCGACAAGGCGTTCCTGACCTTCGACGTCAACTACATCCTGCCCGATAGCTACATACGCCGCGAGCAGCGGGCCGTGACCGTGCCAGAGAGCGCAGCGCCTCCGCCCTCGCAGGCAGCCGTCGCGGCCGCCCCGCCGGCGGAGGCGGACGAGCCACTCTGGATGCGGATCTGGCGATCGAGCACGGTCTCGATCGCCATCACCGCCTTCATGCTGGCCGCCCTCACCGGCGTCTTCTTCTTCCAAAACCTCTTGGTGCGCCGCCCGGTGCTCTACACCTGGGTGCGGCGGGGCTATCTCGCCTTCGTTCTGGTCTGGCTCGGCTGGTACGCCAACGCGCAGCTCTCCGTCGTCAACGTCGTCACCTTCACCAACGCGCTGGTGACCGGCTTCCACTGGGAATTCTTCCTCGCCGCGCCGCTGATCTTCATTCTATGGGCGGCGACGGCCGGCGGGCTCCTGTTCTGGGGGCGCGGACCGTTCTGCGGTTGGCTGTGTCCCTTTGGCGCACTGCAGGAGCTCACCAACACGGCTGCGAAATGGCTGAAGGTGCCGCAAATAACGGTGCCGTGGGGACTGCATGAACGGCTATGGCCGATCAAGTACATCATCTTTCTCGGACTGTTCGGGCTGTCGCTCTACTCCGTCGAGATGGCCGAGCGATTTGCCGAGGTCGAGCCGTTCAAGACCGCGATCATCCTGAAATTCTCACGAAGCTGGCCGTTCGTGGCCTATGCAGTCGCCCTGCTCGTCATCGGCCTCTTCATCGAGCGCTTCTTCTGTCGCTACCTCTGTCCGCTCGGCGCGGCGCTCGCGATTCCCGGGCGCATGCGGACGTTCGAATGGCTGCGCCGCTGGGAAGAATGCGGCTCGCCGTGTCAGCGCTGCGCCAAGGAATGCCCGGTGCAGTCGATCCATCCCGAGGGGCACATCAACGTCAACGAATGCATCTACTGCATGCATTGTCAGGAACTCTATTACGACGACCACCGCTGCCCGCACATGATCCAGGTGCGGCTCAAGCGCGAGAAGTTCGCGGCGATGTCGTCGCCCTCGATGCGCTCCGGCGGCAAGGGTCCCGCGACCGTCATTACCGCCGGTGGCAAGCCCGTTGCCGCATCGGCAGTCCTCTCTCCACCCCCAAACTGAACCCGAAGCCGAGGAGGCAATCATGAGTGAAAACGAAAAAACCAAGGGCGTCAGCCGACGAACCGTGCTCGGAACGACGGCGGCCGCAGCGGGCGTGGGCCTTGCCGGCGGAGTGATGCTGAAGGACGGCGGATTCGTCGCGCCTGCGGACGCGCAGACCAAGAATGCCGCGCCGAAAGCACCGGCAGCCCGGCCGGCCGTTCACAAGACCGAGGTCGCGCCCGGCGAGCTCGACGAATATTACGTGTTCTTCTCCAGCGGCCAGTCCGGAGAGATGCGGGTCGTCGGCCTTCCCTCGATGCGCGAATTGATGCGCGTTCCGGTTTTCAATCGCTGCAGCGCGACCGGCTGGGGGCAGACCAACGAAAGCATCAAGGTTCTGACCGAGGGGATGCAACCTGCGACCCGCGAGTTCCTGAAGAACCGCGGCGGCACCTACCTGAACGGCGACCTCCACCACCCGCACATTTCGTTCACGGACGGCACCTATGACGGTCGCTATGCCTTCATGAACGACAAGGCCAATAGCCGCGTCGCGCGGGTGCGGCTCGACATCATGAAGTGCGACAAGATCATCGAACTGCCGAACCAGCACACCGTTCACGGCCTCCGCCTGCAGAAATATCCGCGCACGGGCTATGTCTTCGCCAACGGCGAGGATGGCGTGCCGCTGCCCAATGACGGCAAGATCCTGGACGATCCCAAGCAGTATCGCTCGATCTTCAGTGCGATCGACGGCGACACGATGAAGGTAGCCTGGCAGGTGATCGTCAGCGGCAACCTCGACAATGTCGATGCCGATTACCAGGGCAAGTACTGCTTTGCGACCTGCTACAACGGTGAGGAAGGCGTCACTCTCGCGGAAATGACCGCCAGCGAACAGGACTGGGTCGTCATCTTCAACATCAAGCGGATCGAAGAGGCCGTGAAGAAGGGCGACTTCAAGGAGATGAACGGCGTGCCCGTGATCGACGGCCGCAAGGGTTCGGCCTACACCCGCTACGTTCCGGTCTCGAACAATCCGCATGGCATGAACACCGCTCCGGACGGCATCCACATCGTGGCGGCCGGAAAGCTCTCGCCCACCGTGACTGTGATGGACGTCCGCAAATTCGACGACCTGTTCGATGACAAGATCAAGCCGCGCGACGTTGTCGTTGCAGAACCGGAGCTTGGCCTCGGCCCGCTGCACACGGCCTATGACGGCAAGGGCAACGCCTACACCACCCTTTTCCTCGACAGCCAGGTCTGCAAGTGGAACATCGACCTCGCCAAGCGCGCCTTCAAGGGCGAGAAGGTCAATCCCATCCTCCAGAAGCTCGACGTGCACTATCAGCCGGGCCACAACCACACCTCGATGGGCCAGACCAAGGAGGCGGATGGAAAATGGCTCATCTCGCTGAACAAGTTCTCGAAGGACCGCTTCCTGAACGTCGGCCCGCTCAAGCCGGAGAACGATCAGCTGATCGACATCTCGGGCGATCAGATGAAGCTCGTGCATGACGGCCCGAGCTTCGCCGAGCCGCATGACGCGACCATCGTCCACCGCTCCAAGATCAACCCCGTCTCGATCTATGACCGCGCGGATCCGATCTTTGCGGATGCGGTCAAGCAGGCCAAGGCCGACGGCATCAACCTCGAGGCGGATTCCAAGGTGATCCGCGACGGCAACAAGGTGCGGGTCTATATGACTTCGACCGCGCCGGCCTACGGACTCGATCAGTTCCAGGTCAAGCAAGGTGACGAAGTGACCGTCTTCGTCACCAACATCGACGCGGTCGAAGACCTGACGCACGGGTTCTGCATCGTCAACTACGGCATCAACATGGAGATCGGGCCGATGGCCACCGCGTCGGTGACCTTCACGGCCGACAAGCCAGGCGTCTACTGGTATTATTGCTCCTGGTTCTGCCACGCCATGCATATGGAGATGAAGGGCAGGATGTTCGTCGAACCGAAATCGGTCTGATCGGAGTGACTTCGTGCGACTTCTGTTACGCATGTTTCCGGCGGCGCTGGCCGCCGCCGGATTATCCGGCTTCGCCGAAGCGGAGACCTTGACGGCTGCACCCGGCCAGCCGCTGCAAGCCGTGCTGGATCATGCGCGCGCCGGCGACGTCGTCGAGCTTGCGCCGGGCGAATATCATGGTCCGATCCGGATCGACCGCCCCTTGCAGCTGGTCGGGAGTCGGGACGCTGTGCTCGATGGCGATGGTTCCGGCAACGTCATTACCGTCAGCGCGGCCGATGTGACCATTCGCGGCTTGACCATTCGCGGGTCCGGCCGCGACTTGCAGGCGATGAATTCCGGGATCTTCCTGCAGAAGACGGCCGAGCGCGCGAGGATCGAGGACAACCGGCTGGTGGAAAACCTGTTCGGTGTCTATGTGCATGGCGCCAGGGGCTCGCGGGTGGCGCGCAACGAGATCGAGGGACTGCGCGGCGGGCGTCTCAGCGAGGCCGGCAATGGAGTCTCGCTGTGGAACGCGCCCGATGTCACCATCGCCAACAATACGTTCCGCTATGGCCGCGACGGCATCTTCTCGATCTCCAGCAGCAAGGACCGCTTCATCGACAACCGCTTCGAGCAGGTTCGCTTCGCGGTCCACTACATGTACACCAACGACAGCGAAGTCAGCGGCAACGTGTCGATCGGCAACCACGTCGGTTACGCCATCATGTACTCGAACCGTCTGGTGATCCGCGGCAACAGCTCCGATCGCGATCGCGACTATGGACTTCTCTTCAACTACGCAAACTACGCCGTGATCGAAGGCAACCGGGTCACCGGCGGCCAGCTGAACCCGACGATGCAGAAGCCGGAGGACGGGCCGGCCGAGGAGCGAGGCATGCTCCCGCAGCAGAAGCGGGAGAGCTCTCTCAAGACCGGCCCGGAAAAGTGCGTGTTCATCTACAACACCAACCACAACAAGTTCCGCAACAACTGGTTCGAGCGCTGCGCGATCGGCGTGCACTTCACGGCCGGCTCCGAAGGCAACGAGATCACGGG
The DNA here is from genome assembly GCF_020194055.1 of Bradyrhizobium sp. NBAIM03. Taxonomy (NCBI): domain Bacteria; kingdom Pseudomonadati; phylum Pseudomonadota; class Alphaproteobacteria; order Hyphomicrobiales; family Nitrobacteraceae; genus Bradyrhizobium; species Bradyrhizobium sp. NBAIM03. Next base: position 56,812 of record NZ_JADYVS010000011.1, read on the forward strand.
CAACTCCTTCGTCAGCAACGCCAACCAGGTGAAATATGTCGGCACCCGGCATCTCGACTGGTCGATCGGCGGGCGCGGCAATTACTGGAGCGACAATCCGGCTTTCGACCTGAACGGAGATGGTATCGCCGATACGGCGTATCGGCCGAACGACCTCGTCGATCGCGTGCTGTGGACCGCGCCGGCCGCGAAGGTCCTGATCAACAGCCCCGCAGTGCAGGTGATCCGCTGGGCGCAGGCGCAATTTCCCGCGCTGCTGCCTGGCGGCGTCGTCGACAGTCATCCCCTGATATCTCCGCCCGGGCGTCGCGTCGCCGAGGAGGCGCGACGATGAAGACGGTGCGGCTCTGCGACGTCACCAAAGACTACGGCAGCGTCAAAGCCGTCCGCGGCGCCTCATTCGAGCTCGGCGACGGCGAGCTCGTGGCGCTGATCGGCCACAACGGCGCCGGCAAGACCACGCTCATGAAGCTCATGCTCGGGCTGATCCGGCCGACCAGCGGCTCCATCGAGGTTCTCGGGGACAATCCCGCGGCTGGCGAGTTCGCCGGACGTCAGCAGCTCGGCTATCTGCCTGAAAATGTCTCCTTCGACGCCGCCCTCACCGGCCGCGAGATGCAGGCTTTCTACGCACGGCTGAAGCGGGCGCCGGTCGCAAGGGCTATGGAGCTGCTCGATGTCGTCGGCCTGGGCGCCGCCAGCTGCCGGCGGGTCGGCACCTATTCGAAGGGCATGCGCCAGCGGCTCGGGCTCGCGCAGGCGCTGCTGGGTCGACCGCGCGTGCTGCTGCTGGACGAGCCGACCACCGGCCTTGATCCGGAACTGCGCCAGACCTTCTACGATGTCATCGCGCGGCTCGCAGCCGAGGGCGCGACCGTGCTGCTGTCGTCACACGCGCTCACCGAGCTCGAGGAGCGCGCCGGGCGGGTCATCATCATGAACCGCGGTCTCAAGGTCGCGGACGGCACCATCGACGAGCTGCGCCGCCTCGCCCGGCTGCCGACCCGGATCCGTCTCAAGGTTTCCGGGCTGGCCCCGCACGAGATGCCGGCCTGGGCGCCGACCGACACGACCTGCCGCCGCTTGAACGGCCACCTCGTCGAGATCGACGCCGCACCGGAGCGGAAGATCGAGCTGCTGCATCGCGCCACCGCCTCCGGCAATTCGGTCGAGGACGTCGACGTGGTCCCGCCGAGCCTCGACGAGCTCTATGCTCACTTTCTCCGACGATCGGAGCAGGCCTCATGAATATCCTGATCATCGCAGCCAAGGAGATCCATCAGGCGATCCGCAATCGCTGGGTGCTTGCGGCAACGCTGCTGCTGGCCGGGCTTGCCCTGTCGCTGACGTTTCTCGGCAGCGCGCCGACCGGCAATGTCGGCGTGCGCACGCTCGACGTTGTCATCGTTAGCCTGTCGAGCCTGACCATCTTTCTCGTTCCGCTGATCGCGCTGCTGATGTCCCACGACGCCATCGTCGGCGAGATGGAGCGGGGGACGATGCTGTTGTTGCTCAGCTACCCGGTGGCGAGGTCGCAGGTGCTGTTCGGCAAGTTCCTGGGCCATCTCGCCGTTCTCGCCTTCGCGACCTGCCTTGGCTACGGACTTGCCGTGGCGGCGCTGGCGGCGACGGGCGGCCGTATCGATGGCGACAGTCTCGTGGCCTTCGTGGCCATGATCGGCTCCTCGGTGCTGCTCGGAGCTGCGTTTGTGGCGATCGGCTATCTGGTCAGCGCGCTCGTGCGTGATCGCGGAACGGCTGCCGGCATTTGCATCGGATTGTGGCTGCTGCTGGTGCTCATCTACGACATGGCGCTGCTGGGCGTACTTGCGCTCGACCAGGGTCGCAGCATCTCTGCGGCCGCGCTCAACGTCATGTTGCTGGCGAACCCGACCGACGCCTACCGGCTGATCAATCTGACCGGCTTCGCCAATGTCAGCACGTTCGCCGGCATGGCCGGCCTCGCCCAAACCACGTCGCTGACGGTGCCGGTCCTGCTGACCTCCCTGCTCGGCTGGACGCTGCTGCCGCTGGGCCTGGCCGCGCTCGCCTTCTCGCGGAGGGAGCTATGAGGCGCCGAACGCTGCTGCTCGCCCTGCTGCTGCCGCTCGCGCTCGCGGGCTGCAACGACAAGCAGGCTGCCAATATCCCGCCGCCGCATCGGATGACCGCGGAGGACATCGGCCACTACTGCGGCATGAACGTGCTCGAGCATCCCGGACCCAAGGGTCACATCTTCGCCGCGAGCTTGATCCAGCCCGTCTGGTTCTCGTCGGTGCGCGATGCGATCGCCTTCACCATGCTGCCGGACGAGCCCAAAGACATTTTGGCGATCTACGTGTCCGACATGGGCAAAGCGCGCGAGTGGGACAAGCCTAGCGCCGACAATTGGATCGAGGCGCGCAAGGCGCTGTTCGTGATCGAGAGCCGAGTCAAGAGCGGCATGGGCGGCGACGAGGCCGTGCCGTTCTCGGACCGGGCCGCCGCCGAGAGATTCGCAAGTGAGAACGGCGGCAGGATCGTCGGCTTCGACGAGGTGCCGCGGGACTACGTCCTCGCTTCCGCGAATGCCGGCGGCGCGGCGCCGGACGAAGCGTCCGAAGGGGCGCCGGGTGACGGAGCGAGGAGGACGCCATGACGCCAATGCTGTCCCGCCGACGCTTCATCCGGATCAGCGCCGCTGCCGCGGGGCTCGGCGCGCTGTCCGTCGGACGTCCCGTTTGTGCAGAGGCCGCGCCGGTCACCTGGCGCGGCACGATGCTGGGCGCGGTCGCAGCGCTAGAGATTCACGACGAAGACCGCCGCCGGGCCGAGCGGCTGATCGCGCTGGCCTGCGCCGAGGCGCGCCGGCTCGAACGGCTGTTCAGCCTCTATCTCGACGATTCCGCCCTGGTCGCGCTGAACCGGACGGGTGTCCTGGTTGATCCGGCCGCCGAAATGGTCGATCTGCTTTCAACCTCGCAGCGCTACGCCACGCTGACGGGCGGTTTGTTCGACGTCACGGTGCAGCCGCTGTGGGAGCTCTATGCCCGCCATTTCGCGCGAGCTGACGCCGATCCGGCCGGCCCTCGCCTAGCCGAGATCGAGGCTGCGCTGGCGCGCGTCGACAGCAGCCGGCTGTCGGTCAGCCGCGACCGGATCGTGATGCCCAAGGGCATGGCCGTCACCCTGAACGGGATCGCGCAGGGCTACGTTACGGACAAGGTGGTCGACCTGCTGCGGGCGCACGGCATCTCGCACAGCCTGGTCGACATGGGCGAGGCCCGGGCGATCGGCTCGCGTCCGGACGGACGCCCCTTTGACGTCGGTATCGCCGATCCGGACAGCGCGGGCCACACCAAAACGGTGCTGCCGATCGTCGACCGCGCCGTCTCCACCTCAGGCGGTTACGGTTGCCAGTTCGATTCCGGGGCGCGCTTCAACCATTTGTTCGATCCCCGATCGGGCGGCTGCGCCCACCGCTATCGCAGCGTGACCACTGTTTCCCGCAGCGCGACTGCAGCGGACGCCTTATCGACGGCGTTCAGCCTGATGCCGGACGACCAGATTCGATCGCTGTTGCGGCGTGTCGATATCGACCGCGTGCACTTGATCGACGCGGCCGGCAAGTTGGTCGAATTATTGGCATAATACCCAACGACGACGCTCGTTTCCTTCCGGCGACTTCCCGGTTTGCGACCGCGAAGAAAGTTCGGAATTGTGGGCCAGTTCATAAAAGCTGGAGAGCCGCAGCCGCAGAGTTGATCCGCTCTGGCTCGAGCTGCCGCAACGACCAACTTCGCGACCGAAAGGCCTGCATTAAGTCCATGAGCGCATTGGAAACATTGCGAGCCAGATTGCACGTTTGAGGAAGTGAAGCCGTAATTTTCACATTTTGGGAGCGCGCAGCGAAGAGACGCTCGCAGCAGGGGAGCCAAAAACATGCGTCGTGATTTGACCATCAAGACCGGCAGCATGGCCGGCACGTCCGATTTCAGGGTGATGGCTCCGATCAAGAAGGGATTCGTGCCGTCCCTGGATGCGACCACGTACAAGACCCGCGTCAAATACGTGCTGCGGGCGCTGAATGGCGGACGCGCCAACGCGTATGAATACGAGCTCGCCCGCGTGCTGACCGATTCCGTTGACCGCGTCGGGCGGATCCACTCGGTGGGCATCGCCGTGCTCGAACCCGAGGACGAATCCGTGGACGGCGTGGACTATGTGCTGCTGACCGCCACGTTCGACGGCTCCTGGGAAGCCTATGTCCGCGTCATCTGGCAGAAGGCCGCCCGGCTGCTCGACCTCATCTTCTGCAATACCGATGGTTATGTGCTCGGATACGAGAACACGTACGAAAACTGGGGTATCTGGCTCAAGAGCAAGCAGACCGAAGCCTATTTCCTCTATGCCACCCCCGACCTGACCGTGGATGACACGCGCTTCCTGCGGATGGAGGAGCGGGTCTATCGGCGCGCCTCTGGCGCCGGCGCCGACAAGATCGTCACGCGGATCAGGATTCCCTCGCCGGAAGACATCGCGCGACACTCGATATTCGAGGTCGACGGCCAGGTCGGCGTCGATCCGACCAATGCCGGCTTCAGCAAACCGCTCAGCATCGAAGCTGCCGCCCGGCCTCCGTTTCGCCACGGCATCCGCGCACTGGCGGGACTCTACCGTCTGGCCGACTTCTATCCGCCGGGGACGCATGACGGGGTGCTTCTGCATCGGGCCGGCCACGAGCTGCTGCCGGAATTCGTCACCATGATCAACGACCCCACCTACGCGGAAGGCGTCAAGCGCGCCCGCCGGCGCTATGATGAGGCCCTGCGCTGGTTGATGGCCCCGCCCGATGTGGCGCCGGTACGGCGCAACCTGCCCCTCGCCCCGCCGGCCGAACTGCCGTTGCAGGATCGCGGTAACGTGCAAGGCGGAATTCTGACCGCCTACAATTCAGATCACGGCTGCCTGCTGCTGCTGCAGTTCGCCAATCCGGCCGCACTGGCCGCGTTTCTCGACGTCCTCGAGGTGACTTCCGAAGCCGACGTTCTGACGCCGGGGCAGATCGTCACCAACATCGCATTCACGGTCGAGGGACTGCGTCAGGCCGGCCTGTCGGACGAAGAGGTGCGCACTCTGCCGGAAGAGTTCGTGCAGGGCATGGAAAGACGCGCCGGCCTGCTCGGCGACGTGCGCTGGAATCATCCGCAGCGATGGCGCCTTCCCGCCAGCAATTGGGCGCTCGGGATCGACGCGCCCGACCTGCCCGAAGGCGACCCGGCGCCGCGCATCAGCATGAGCTCGGTCCATGCCGTCCTTCAACTCCGCCTGTTGCTACCCAAGGACGCGCAGACGACGGCGGATGCGAGACATGCGTTGATGGCCGAAATGAAGCGCCTGGTCGAGGTCGATGCGGGTATCAGGCCCCTTTCGATCCAATGGATGCAGCGGCAGCGCGACAAGAGATCCCGCGACATGCAGGACCATTTCGGGTTCGCCGACGGCAGTTCGAACCCGGTGCTGCGTGAGTGCGAGGCCGGCACGTACTATTCCAATCGGGTGCATCTCGGCGAAATCTTGTGCGGCTATCCGAACATCGCCGACGAGGCGGCGCCGTTCGGCAACGCGACCAATCGTGCTCACGCGATGCTCCGCGACGGCAGCTTCATGGCGCTGCGCAAGCTGCGACAGGACGTCGAGCAGCTCGAGGATGTGCTCGCCCGCGCGACGCGACAGGCAGCCGAGATGGCCGGACCGGACGCACCTGCCCTGACACGCGAGACGCTAATGGCTAAGATGATGGGACGCTGGCCGACCGGCCATCCCCAGGCCGGGCAACCCCTGACCCCTACTCCGCCCCCTGACAAAGGCCACAACGACTTCAACTACGACGCCGACCCGCAGGCCCAATCGTGTCCGTTTCACGCGCACATACGGCGCGCCAATCCGCGCGTGTCGATCACCAAGGCGGATGCCGGCGCGCGGCCCCCACGTATCGTCAGGCGCGGCATGTCCTACGGGCCGCCCGTCGACCCGCAAGCCGCCAAATCCGGCCAGCAAGCAGAGCGGGGCCTGGTTTTCATGGCCTACAATGCCAGCCTCGGCGAGCAATTCGAGGTGGTGCAGAGCTGGCTCTCTGGCGGCAACAGCGCGGGTTCGTCCTCGGGGGTAAGCGATCCTTTCCTCGGCCTCGCCGAGCCTGGCCGGCTCCGGCATTTCCGTTTCGAGCATGAAGGCCAAACCATTCGCGTCGCGCTCGACGGCTCGGACCGGCTCCACGACGAACCTCGTCCGTTCGTTCGTCTGGAATGGGGAGCATATTTCTTTGCGCCATCGAAGAAGGCGCTTGCCGATCTAAAGCAATGGGCGGCGAGCCAGGGGTACAAACCGGCCGTGACGTGGTCCGCGGATCAGGGGGAAAAAGAGATCGCGCGTCTGCGCCTGATCGAGCGCCAGCAGGGCGAAGCCGCGGCGATGGCCGCGTGGAAGACAGCGCTCGAAGATCCGGATTCAGCCTCGCATTTCGTCAACGCCTCGATCTGGGCTGCGATCCGCGAGCGCCACGGCGGCGCACTTCGCACGCCCTTCGGGGTCTTGGTGGCCGACCGCGACATGGTCTACAAGGTGTTCGCCGATTCCGACACCAAGCTGACCATCACCGGCTATCTTCCCCGCATGCTGCGGTCGTTCGGCATCCTCTATCTTGGCCGCGACGCCGGGCAGCCAGACCAAGTCTACGAGCAGGAATCCGCGGCCTGCAACGCCGCGATCATGGCCCTCGACCAACCCGCCGCATTCGAGCTGGCGCGCGCGGTCACACAGAAGGTGCTGGGCTTCATGGTCAAGCAGACGATCGACTATGCCGCCAGCGACGGCGAAGCGAGCTGGGAGCTGACCGTCGACGTGCACGAATTGGTGGATCCGCTGCTCGCCGCCTTCTGCGAAGCGTGGTTCGGGTTGAGCGAGGACGGGGGTCATTTCCGCCGCGTCGGCTATCGCTGGGATTGGACGCCGGGCGAGCCGCCTGGCTATCCCGGCCTTTTCCTGTCGCCTTCGCGCTACATCTTCCAGCCGCACCCGAACGCGACAGTGGAGGCGATCGGCGCGGCACATGGCGACGCTGCGCGCCGTGCGATGGAAGGTTTCCTGACGCAGTTCGGGCCGACAAACGGGCCAGTGACCAAGGCGGTCTATAACTCGCCACGGGGCAACGGCGACATTCCGTTCGTGGCCCGCACGGTCGCCGGCGCCATGATGGGATTCATTCCGACCGTCGACGGCAACCTGCGGCGGATACTGAACGAATGGCTGCGCGAAGGAACGCTATGGGCGTTGCGCGCTCGCTATGCCGGCACGAAGGCAAAGAACTACATGGACGCCCTCAACCGGCTAAGAGACGACTTCATCCCCGCGATGCAACTTCGCGCGGTGCCCGAATTGATCTGGCGGACAGCCGTCGTTTCGCAAAGCATCGGAGGGGTCGAGGTGAGGCCTGGCGACGTCATCGTCGCCGGCGCAGTCTCCGCCACCCAGCAAAGTCTCGCCGAAGGTCGCCAGGACATCTACCACGCCTTCGGCGGCAACCGCAGGGTCCCGGGGCATCCCACGCATTCATGTCCCGGAGCAGACCCGGCACTGGCGGTGATGCTGGGTTTCTTCAGCGCACTGGTGGAGACGGAGCTACCCTTGCGGACCGGCCCCATTCCAATGAGCCTGACGATGGACGGAAGAGTTCCCGCACCGAGCCCACCTCCACCCTAGAGCCGTGTAAGGAAAGGTGCGCAGGGGTTAGACGGCACAATGCCGAGCGAGCTGATCGTTGGCGTAGCCGACGGGTATGCCAATGACGAGCCTGATCGTCTCCTCCGCATGCCAGTGCATGCCGAGCGCGCGCAGCTTCTCGGCGGCTTCCATCATGGTCTGGCGGGCCGCCTCGCCCCGGCCCTGCCCTGCGAGAAGCTCGCCGCGCAGGGAGAGGTTCAGCGCCGCATCGCGCAGCGAACCACGCCAGCCTGCGGAAGTTTCAGCCCGTCCCAACCAGCGCTCGCTAAGGCCGAGATCCTGGCGCAGGGCTGCGAGCTTCGCCAGCGAGCGACATGCCGCCGCCTCGCCCAGTCGCTCGCCTTCGCGTGCGCGGCGCAGGACATGGGCGGCATACCGCCGCGCCGTCTCGACATCGCCTTCGGCGGTCGCCGCCTCGACGAGCCAGCTATATTGAACCGACGTGTAGAATTGAAAATTGCGCCGCTCCATCCATTCGGCGGCGTTCCGCAACTGCAGCAGGCCATCGGCGTCGCCGGTCGCCGACCAGCGGGCAAATCCCGAGGCTGCCCGGCAATCCGCCAGAAGCAGCAGGCTGCGCGTGTTCTCGGCGATGCGCGCCCCTTCCACGGCGAGTTGCTCCGCCTCCTGCCAGCGGCCCTGCCAGATCAGCGCGACCGCAATCCAGTTGCGGACGGAATTGACGACCGGGTGAGTCGAGCCTTCGACCAGAGCCATGCCTTCACTGAAACAGGCGTGGGCGCCCTCGAAATCGCCGCGATCCGCCAAGACACCGCCCTTGCACGACAGCGCATAGGCCGCCCCGAAGGATATCGCACCATGACGCCGGCTGCGTTGCTGCTTGGTCGAAATGGCAGCGTCGATCAAGGCGATGGCTTCGTCGTACTGACAGCTTGCAGCCAGAATCTGCCCGAGCGTCGCTTCGATCTGCGCGATCAGGCGGCGGTCTTCGAGCTTGCGCGCCAATTCCAGCGCCGTCCGCGTGTGGGTCACGGCCTCCCGGAAGCGGCCGAACCCGTAGCACATCCAGCCGAGCCATTCATAGGCGCTGGCCATCGCGGCGGTGTCGCCGAGGGAGGACGCGACCGCAACCGCGCGTTCGAACACGGAGGTGTCGTCGGTCAGCGACAGCGGGTCGAAGATATTGGCCATCGCCAGCTTGTTGGCCAGCAGGCACCAGCGCAGCGATTGCTCGCGCGAGCGATCGGGCACGCGATCCAGCGCCTGCATCGCGACCTGGTACTGCGCACTGGCACGATCGAGCGCAAATGCAGCCATGGCCTTGTCGCCGGCACGTTCAGCATAATGGGCTGCGCTTTCCCAATGACCTGCGCCTTGCGAATGGTAGGCCAGAGCTTCCATCGCATCCTCGCGATCAGCCTGCTCGGACCGCGCCAGCAGGGTGGCTTCGATCCGCTTGTGCAATGCCTGACGCTCGTGCAGGCCAATGGTGTCGTAGACCGCATCGCGCGTGATGCCGTGCTTGAAGCGAAGGACGCCGCCCGCTGGATCCGCAAAGAGAAAGTCCGCATCCGCCAATGCCCGCACGATGGCCGGGTCGGGTTCGCTGCCGCAGGCCGAAACCAGCAACCCGTGCGGCACGGTGTTGCCGATAACGGCCGCGGCGCGCACCACCTTCGCCTCATCGGGCGGCAGGCGTGCCAGGCGCGAAGCGACCAGGGTTGCGATCCAGCCCTGTTTGCTGCGCGCTTCGAACGAGGCAGGATCGTTGGCGGCGATGGAATGGCAGAGCTCTTCGATGAACAACGGCACCCCGCCCGCATAGGCATGGATGCGGGCTACGAGGAAGGGATCGGCCTGCGGGACCCAGCGTCGTACGGCAAAGTCGGTTTCCGGCCCCTGAAACGGTTCGAGAAATAGGTGCGGTGCGCCGGAAATCCATTCGCTGCCGTCCTCGCGCGGCCGGCTGGCGAGGATGACGCGAGGTCCGTTGGGCAATTCCAGCAAAGCCTGCAGCAATTGGCGGCTCGCGTCATCAGACCATTGCCAGTCGTCGATCACCAGCACCAGCGGGCCATGTGCCGACAGTCCGGTGAAGAACCCGAGCAGATCGCCGACGACGCCGTCGACGGTGATGCGGCCGCCACGCGCATCGGCGCCGGCCGACGCCAGTGCCAGGATCGATTCTGCATTCGGACCGAGCTGGGCCGCCCATGGCTCCAGAGCCGCGCGCGCCGTCTCCTTTGCCTCGACGAGGGAGGCGTCCGCTCGAATTCCCAGCGCAGCGCGCAGCATTTGCAGGAATGGTTGCAGAACCTCGGCACCGACGTAACTCTCGCAACTGCCTCGCAGCAGCCTGATGCGCTCGGTGCCGACGTGCCCCAGCACCTCTTCCAGAAGGCGCGTCTTGCCGAGTCCGGGCCCGCCGACGACCACCGCGCAGCGTTGCGCCTGCGCAGGTGCTCCGCTCAGAAAGCGTGTCAGGAAGCCGAATATCTCGTTGCGGCCGATGAAGGGTGTCAGGCCGCGGCGCGAGGTTGCTTCGAAGCGTCGGGTCGCCGTGCTTCGACCCAACACCAGCCTCGCCTGCGGCATTCCCGAAGCCGCCGGGAGGTGGGCGGCGAGCTCGAAGAAGTTGGCATGCGGCCCAAGGGCATCGAGGCTGGCCAGGATCTGATCCGGACCGGCGTGGCGCGACAGGTGCGCTGCCGTGTTCACGACATCGCCGATCAGGTCATACCGGCCGGACTCGATGTCGCCTTGGGTCAGGAGGACGGTGCCGGCATGGATACCCGAATGCATTCGAAGCGGCATCAGCGCCGGCGATACGCCATCGTGGCGCAGCTCTCCGACCCATTCGTGAATATCGAGTGCTGCTTCCGCAGCACGACGACCGTCATCTTCGCCGGATTGGGGATAGCCGAAAATGGCGAGCGCACCGTCTCCCTGCGTTCGGATGATGCGACCACCGTGCTTCGCCACCGCGCGATGCCAGATCTGCCGCAACTGGCTGAGGAGTTCGGAAAGGTGCTCGGACTCGACATCCCGGCCCAGGGCGGTTGATCCGACAAGGTCGGAGAACAGCACCGTCAATCGATGACGTTCACCTTTTGGGTCGCGGGTCTGCGTAATCATCGTCAATCGCAGCCAACTCGTTGACGAACCGCAAGAACGGTCTGCAGCGGGTGCCAGACCGGATGCAGCAAGTATCGCAAAAGGCCATAGTAACTCGCCCAACCCGCAAGTGGAAGCTCGCGGGGATTGCATCCGGCGAATATGACGATCAGGACGACCGCATTGGCCTAACCTATTCAAAAACCTCATGTCTTCCGTTTGCCGACGGCGCGGCGCCGCCTCGCCTGCGCAGGCCAAGGCGTGGTTCAAAGCCGGTGGTTCACAGCCGGAGGATCACGGCGGAGAATATCGAGCTGGCATTCCTAGGGAAGCGGCAGCCGGTCCAGCTGGCTCTGCGCCTTCTTGACGGCGGCCGCATACCAGCTCTGGCTCGGGGCTTCCTTGGCGAAGCACGCCGTGAAGGCGGTCATTGCCTTGTCCTCGCGGGCCATCTCGCCGCGCGGGTCTTTCTTGTCGACGGGCTTTGCCATCATCTGCTTCCAGACCTCCTCGCAGGTCGGGATCGGGGCGGTCTTCACGGCCTCCCTTGCCGCGAGGAAATAGACCTTGTCGCCCTGGATCGCGACGACGTCGATTTCGTCCGGCGGGCCCTTGAGGCCGCCATTGCCGCGCACGCCGAGCACAGCGACTGCGACGCTCGCCCTTGCCGGCTTGTTGATCGGCAGCTCCGCGTAGATCGCGAAGGCGGCGTCCTGGATGGCGTAATAATAGAAGCGGTCGGATTTCAACGCGGCGCCACTGTCCTGAGGCATGCCGTCGGCGCGATGCTCGCCAAGCCAGTGCTTGAGCAGCCCGGTCGTGGTCACCACAGCCTGCATCTTGTCGCCTTCGGATGCGAAGCTCAGCCCGTCGAGATGGCCGAAGCCGATGTCGTCCTTGAACAGCGTATCGACGTTCGACTTGCCCTCGGCCGGGAGTCCCTTGATCGCGACCGGACCGATCAGACCGCGCAGCACGCCGGCCAGCTCCTTCAGGGCCGCATCGTGCTGCTTGTAGATCTCGTCGCTCTCCTTGGCATTCGAGAATTTTGCGATGTAGCGGTCACGCAGGTCGAGATAATGCTGCTCGGGCGCGGCCGCCCCGGCGGGCGCGGCCAGGACGAGCGCGCAGAGCAAGGCAAGCAATCTCATTGCAATTCCGGAAGACTGGAAAGCGATCTCCATCTTTGTGCCGAGGCCGCGTGCCAAGGTTCATCCCTTGGCGGAACGCGGGTGCCCTACTCTGCCGGCGTCAGTTGCTCCCGGTTCAGCCGCACGGCCGCCGTCTCCCGCACGCGAACGCGGGCGCGGCGCTTGCGCCACCAGATCACGACGCCGGTGACAGAGAGCGCGGCGACCACGAGGCCCATCACCGAGATCAGGATACGCCCGAACAGTCCGACGATGCGCCCCGAATGCAGCGGAAACTGCGCCTGCACGAAGATGTTGGCGGCGGTGCCGACCCAGGGCAGCCGCTCGCCAATGGGGCGGCCGTCCTCGCTGTCGTAATAGAGCTGCGCCGGGCCGACGCCGCCGGCGCCGTGATCGTCGCCGGGATGGAAGAACGCGGCGGCGTAGACGCCATGGGCCGGGCCGTAGCTGAGCGCGCCGACCGGGGTGGTCCAGCCTCGCGCCTTGCCGTCGGCGGCCGCGCGGGCAGCAATCTCGGCAAACGTCATCTTGGGCTCGATCGGATTATCGAGATCGCGATAGGGCCGCTGCTCATAGGGTGTCGGGGTGTAATTCGACACCATCTTCATCAGCGGCGAGAACACCTCGAAATAGAGGTTCAGCGAAAACGCGGTGAAGGCGATGATGAACAGCACGCCCCAGGTCCACAGGCTGAAGGCACGGTGGATGTCGAAATTGATCCGGTAGGCGCTGCCCGAGGTCTTGATGGTCCAGGCCGGCGCCCAGCGCGCCCAGAAGCCGCGCTCGAGCTGGCGCGCGACCTCAGGCGCCCGCGCGGCCTTGGCGCGCCGGCGCGAGGGCAGCGTCAGATAGAACCCGACGAAGCAATCGATGGTCCAGATGATGGCGATGATGCCGAGCACGCGCATGCCCCAGCGGTCGCTGCCCCAGAATTCCGGGATGTGCATCGTGTAGTGCAGCTTGTAGAGAAACGAGACGAAGTTTTCCCGCGTGACGGGCCAGACCGCGCCCCAATAACGCCGGCCAAGCTCCGCGCCGGTGTTGGGATCGAGGAAGACCTGATTGTAGTCGAGCGGGTAACGCTTGCCGGTCGCGGGATCGATCCGCGGCATGACGAAGAACCACAGCGAGTGCCCCTGCTCCGGCGTCATGAAGAGGTAGACGACGCGCGCGCGGGGATCGCGCTGCTCGATCATCTTGGCAAGCTCGAGCGAGGGAATGGCCGGGCCCTTCGTCGAGACATCGAACAGATGGCTGTTCAGGACGTCGTCGAGCTCGTGATCCCAGGAGATGATCGCGCCGGTGATGCCGGAAAAGAACAGGAAGGCGGCCGTCAGCAGTCCCGCCCAGCGATGCAGTTTGCCGAATATCGCTCTCATCGCTCAGATCTCATTCCCACTGGGCCCGGCCCCTCATTTGCCGGACCGCTTTTCGATTGGACTCGCCGCCGGCAGTTCAGCCGGTGGGCCTTCGGCCTAACGCAGGGACAGTTGCAGTGCGAGAGGTCCGACATTAGAATTTATCGAGACTGGCCAATAAGCTGCGCGACAAAGCGTCCATGCGTGATCGGGTGTCGACGCAGCCGCGTGCGTTACGGCCAATCGGCAAAATTCAGCGTCGGTCTCGATCGCCCCGCTCTCGCGCGTGCCGCAACGCGCCGACGCCATACGCCCGGTGCCTCGCCGGTGTGCTTGCGGAAAAAGCGGCTGAAATAGGCGGTGTCCGTGAAGCCCAGCGCAAATGCGATCTGCTTGACGGCGATGGTTCCAGCCTCCAGCCGCGTCGCCGCTTCCCTGACGAGGCGCTGCTGAATCAGCTCGCTCGGCGAGCGCTTCAGCTCGCGGCTGCACAGCGCGTGCAGGCGATCCGGCGTGGTGCCGAGTAGCCTGGCGTAATCGCTGACGCGCAAGTGCTGTTGATAGCGCTCCTCGAGCAGCCTGCGGAACCGGCTCAGGATCTCGGTGCTGCTGCTCTCCTCGTTGCGGTTCCCGTCGCCAGCGAACAGGCGCCAGAATCGCAGCACGCACAGCGTCAGCTCCGCCGACATGATCGACGCTGCACCGCTGCGTGCGGGCGAGGCGATCTCGGCGGCGATCGCCGCGATCGAACGCGCGATCGTGGCCGCGAGATCGGCCTCGACCTGCAACGCCAGGATGCCGCCCGCCCCCTCGAGCGCGAGATAGGCCGCCTCCGCCGACGGCGGGAGATAGCGATGCCAGATACCGGCGCGCAATTGCAGCAGCTGCGCCGTCGTGCCTGCCGACACCTCCAGATAGTCGGCGGATCCCGCCGGGAGCCAGACCAGCGCGGATCCGACCGTCCGCATGGTCCTGCCGGCCTGACCGATCTCAGCGGTCCCGCCGCCGGGAAGGCAGAGCAGATGAATGAACGGACGGGCCGCTTTCGAGGTCAGCGTCCATCGCCGCGCGACGTAGTGCGCCGCGATCAGCTCGGCGCCCACAGGCACAGCCCCACTCGGGGCGGTTGCCGGTGCCGGATCTGGGCCCGCGACGCCTCGACGCACTTGGCCATCGAGGCCAGAACCGTCCAATCTTTCACCGGATTTGTCCATTGTGCGAGCAAAGCTTGGGATGCTTGCTAGGTCAAGTCCCGGTGGCGGCCGGCTCAATGATGCCGCCCTAGAGAAAGTCGGGACCAAGGGGAAACGACCACTCACTGCGATGCCGACCATCGCTTGAGTGCAACAGGAGGGAGACACGATATGTTTTCAGCGAATCGTCGAACGTTGCTGCGCGTCGCTGGCCTTGCGGCTCTGGCCGGAACGCTCTGGACCTTTCCGTCCACGGCCGATGCGCAGGAGAAGATCCGGATCGGCTACGCCATTTCCAAGACCGGTCCCTATGCCGGCGGCGCCGGCATCACCACCCTGCCCAATTATGAGCTGTGGGTGAAGGACGTGAATGCCGCCGGCGGCATCAAGCTCGGCGACAAGAAGCTGCCGATCGAGGTGGTCGAATATGACGACCGCAGCAGCTCGGAAGAAGCCGTCAAGGCGATCGAGCGCCTCGCCAACCAGGACAAGGTCGATTTCATTCTTTCGCCGTGGGGCACGGGCCTCAACCTCGCGGTCGGCCCGACTCTGAACCGTCTGGGCTACCCTCACCTCGCGGTCACGTCGGTGACCGACAAGGCGCCGGAGCTTGCCAAGCGCTGGTCGAACGCGACGTTCTGGCTCGGGACGTCAGCGCAGATATCCGAGGGGCTCGCCGATCTGCTCGGCAAGCTGAAGAGCGAAGGCAAGATCGGGGCGAACATCGCGATGGTCAGCATCGCCGACCAGTTCGGCATCGAGCTGTCCGCCGCGGGCCGCGAGGCCTTCAAGAAGCACGGCTTCAAGCTCGGCTATGACAAGACCTATCCGATGGGCACGCAGGATCTCCAGCCTCTGTTGAAGGATGCGATCGCCTCGAACCCGGATGCGTTCGTCGCCTTCAGCTATCCGCCGGACACGATCGCGCTGACCGAACAGGCGCAGCTGTTGAAGTTCAACCCGAAGGTTTTCTATGTCGGCGTCGGCACCGCGTTCCCGCTCTACAAGGGCAAGTTTGCTGCCAACAGCGACGGCGTGATGGGCATCGGCGGCTGGAATGCCGAGTCTCCGCAACTGAAGGAGTATCTCGCGCGCCACAAGGCCGCCACCGGCAAGGAACCGGATCGCTGGGCGAGCTCGATCACCTATGCGAGCCTGCAGGTGCTCCAGCAGGCGATCGAAAAGGTCGGCAAGCTCGATCGCACCGCTGTCGCGGCGGAAATCCGCGCGGGCACGTTCGAGACCATCATCGGCAAGGTCAAGCTGAAGGACGGGCTGCTCCAGGAGGTCTGGAGCGTCGGACAGTGGCAGAACGGCGAGTTCTACGCCCTCGCGCCAACCTCGCTGACGGGCGCGCGCGCCGCGGTCGTGCCCAAGCCGCAGTGGCAGTAAGGCTGGTTGGCAGGCCTTGCGTCCGCGAGGCCTGCCTGCCGTTCAAGGGGACGCCGTTTCATGCTGCTTGTCGACATCATCCTGCCGGGCCTCGTGCTCGGCGGCATGTACGCGCTGATCGCGCTCGGGCTGACGCTGCAATATGGCGTGGCGCGGATCATGAACCTCTCCTATGGAGAGTCGCTGGTCGCGGCCGCCTTCGGCGCGTTCTCGCTCTACGGCGGCCTTGGGCTGAGCCCGCTCGCGGCGCTGCTGCTGGCGGTCCCGATCGCGATGGTGCTGAACTGGCTGCTATATCGCTTCCTGCTGGAACGGCTGATGCGGCGCGGCAAGGACCGGGGCGCACAGGAGATCGACAGCATCCTCGTCACCTTCGGCGTTCTGTTCGTGATCCAGGGCGCCATGCTGGTCGCCTTTGGCGGCCAGTACTACAGCTATAGCTATCTCTCCATTCCGCTGACGATCATGGGCTCGACGCTTGCCGTCAATCGGCTCGTCGCGCTGCTGTTCGCGGCGCTGGTCGGCGGCGCCGTCTATCTCGCCCTCACCCGCACCCGGATCGGCACTGCGGTACGCGCCATCGCAGTCGATGCCAACGCCGCGCGTCTCGTCGGCATGGACGTCGCGGCCCTGTCGGGGCTGGCGTTTGCCTTCGGCGGCGGCCTCGTCGCCGTCGGCGGTGTGCTGATCAGCATGTTCCTCACCTTCAATGCCGCGATGGGGGTGGTCTTCACCATGAAGGCGCTGGTCGTCGTCATCATGGGCGGTGTCGGCAACGTCATCGGTGCGCTGGTCGCCGGTCTGCTGCTTGGTGTGGTCGAGACGGCGGTGGCGCGGCTGGTCGATCCCGGTCTGACGCTGGCTGCGACCTACGCGCTGTTTCTCGGCGTGCTCGTGATCAAGCCGACCGGCCTGTTCGGCAGGGCGGCGTCATGACGGGGCCCGTCCGCATTCTGCTGTGGTGCGCCGGCCTCGCCCTCGCCGCATGCCTCGTCACCTATCCGCTCTATGCCAACGGCTATTATCTCGCGCTCGGCATCAGCGTGCTCTATTTCACGATCCTGGCGACCGCGTGGGCGATGTTCTCGGGCCCGACGCGCTACATCTCGCTTGCAACGGTCGCGTTCTTCGGGCTCGGCGCTTACACGGCTGCGGTGCTCGGCGAGACCATGCCCTGGCCGGTCGTGCTGCTGGCCGCAGCCGGCGTGGGCGCACTCACCGCCGCAATCACCGGGCTTTCGACGCTGCGGCTGTCCGGAATCTATTTCGTGATCTTCTCCTTCGGCCTGGCCGAGCTGATCCGGCAGCTCGTAATCTGGTACGAGGTCAACATCCACAAGTCGGTCGGCCGCTATCTCTTCAGTGCGGTGACGCAGGACGTTCTCTACTGGCAGCTGCTGGGCTTGACCGCGGTCGTCTTCCTGGTGGGCTGGATGCTCGGGCGCTCGCGCTATGGGCTGGCCCTGCGCGCCATCGGCGCCGACGAGACCGCGGCGAGCCATTCCGGCATCGATGCCACGCGGATCAAGCTCGGCGTCTTCATTCTGAGCGCGACCTTCATGGCGGTGACCGGCGCGGTCATGGCGCCACGCTGGACCTATATCGATCCGGCCATTGCGTTCAATCCGACCATCTCGTTCCAGGTCGTGATCATGGCCCTGCTGGGCGGCGCGGGCTCGCTGTTCGGGCCCGTGCTGGGCGTCATTCCCCTGGTCCTGCTGTTCGAGGTGCTGACGGCGACGCTGCCCAACCATTTCAGCATCGTGCTCGGCGTCATCTTCGTGTTCATCGTGATGGTGCTGCCGAACGGCGTAATCGGCCTGTTCGGGGCGGGCCGCTGGCGTGTTCCGGCCGGCGGTCCCGCCGCCGCGCCCGCCCGCGCGGGCGATGCACCGCTGCTCGCGGTCGACGGTGTCAGCAAATCGTTCAGCGGACTACGCGCCGTCGAGGGTGTCAGCTTCACAGTCACGCCGGGCGAGATCATCGGCATCATCGGCCCGAACGGATCCGGCAAGACGACGCTGCTGAATACGCTGTCCGGGGCGCTGCGGCCCTCCTCGGGCACGATCCGGCTGGGCGGCATCGTCCTCAACGGTATGCGCGCGCACCAGATCGCGCGCCTTGGCCTTGCGCGCACGTTCCAGCTGGTGCGCGTGATGCCGGACCTGACGGTGGCCGAAAACGTTGCGGCGGCGCGGCTGTTCTCGACGACGAACGGCTCGGGCGCAACCGCAAGCGAGCTGCTGGATCTCGTCGGGCTCGGCAAGCTGCAGGAAGCGCCCGCGAGCGAGCTGACCTATATCGACCAGAAGCGGCTCGAGCTTGCCCGCGCGCTGGCGCTGCAGCCGCGCCTCGTGCTGCTCGACGAATGGCTGGCGGGCCTCAACCCGAGCGAGCTCGAGACCGGCATCGCGCTGATCGCGAAATTGCGCGATCGCGGCCTCACCATCATCATGGTCGAGCATGTCATGGATGCGATCCGAGCACTGTGCAGCCATTGCATCGTCATGAATGCCGGCAGCGTGATCGCGCGCGGCGCGCCGGAGGCCGTGTTGTCCGATCCAAAAGTCGTTGCAGCCTATCTCGGAGGCGACGATGCTTGAGGTCGCCGCCCTCTCCCACTTCTATGGCAAGCACCAGGCTCTCGCCGACATTGCGCTCGCTATTGGGCAAGGCGAGATCGTCGCGATCCTCGGCGCCAACGGTGCCGGCAAGTCCACCCTGCTCAAGAGCATCGCCGGTCTGGTCAAGCCTGCCCCCGGCGCCACGATCCGGTTCGAGGGACATCACATTGGCGAACTGCCCGCCCATCTGATCGTGGAGCGCGGCATCGCCCTGGTGCCCGAAGGCCGCGGCGTGTTCGGCGATCTGACGGTTGCCGAGAATCTGCAGCTCGGCGCCTATCCCGCCCGCGCCCGCGCAGGCGAGCCAGACCGGCTCGCGAGGATCCTGCGACTGTTCCCGCGCCTTGCCGAGCGTATGGCCCAGGCCGTTCGCACCATGAGCGGCGGCGAGCAGCAGATGGTGGCGATCGGCCGGGCGCTGATGTCGAACCCGCTGCTGCTCCTGCTCGATGAGCCTTCGCTCGGCCTGTCGCCCCTGCTCAGCCGCGAAGTGTTCCGTGCACTGGCGGAGATCCGTAGCAGCGGCCTCAGCGTGTTGCTGGTCGAGCAGAATGCGCGGGCGAGCCTCGACATCGCCGACCGTGTCTACCTGATCGAGTCCGGCCGCAACGCCGGCAGCGGGCCGGCCAGTGCGATGAAGAACGATCCGGAGGTCCAGCGCGCCTATCTCGGCAAGGCCCGCGCGGCCCCGTCCCCACCATAATCGCTCAATCCCGCCTGCAACCTTTGGAGTGCATCATGAACGCGATCGACCTTCTCATCGGCGGCAAGGACCAGTCGGCCAGCAATCAGCGTACCTTCCAGCGCCACAACCCGATCTCCGGCGACGTCGCGACGATCGTGGCGGCGGCCTCGATCGACGACGCGATGCGGGCCGCGGACGCCGCGGCCGCCGCGTTCCCGGCCTGGTCACAGCTCGGCCCGTCCGAGCGCCGCAAGCGGCTCAATGCGGCCGCCGACATCCTCGCGCGCCGTGCCGCGGAGTTCACCGCGCTGATGGTCGCCGAAACCGGCGCCACCGCGGGCTGGGCCGGATTCAACGTGCACCTGGCCGAAGGCATGCTGCGCGAGGCCGCGGCCATGACGACGCAGATATCCGGCGAAGTCATTCCGACCGACAAGCCCGATAATCTCTCCATGGCATTTCGCCAGCCGGTCGGCGTCGTGCTCGGCATCGCGCCCTGGAACGCTCCCGTGATCCTCGGCGTGCGATCGGTCGCGATGCCGCTCGCCTGCGGCAATACCGTGGTGCTGAAGGCGTCCGAGATGAGCCCGGGCGTGCATCGTCTGATCGGAAGCTGCCTGGCGGAGGCCGGCCTCGGTGACGGCGTCGTCAATGTCGTGACCAACGCGCCCGAGGATGCGCAAGCGGTGGTCGAGGCGCTGATCGCCCACCCTGCGATCCGCCGCGTCAACTTCACCGGCTCGACGCGCGTCGGCCGCCTCATCGCGCTGGCATGCGCAAAGCACCTGAAGCGCGCACTGCTGGAGCTCGGCGGCAAGGCCCCGCTCGTGATCCTCGACGATGCCGACCTCGACGCCGCCGTGAATGCGGCGGCGTTCGGCGCCTTCATGAACCAGGGGCAGATCTGCATGTCGACCGAGCGGATCGTCGTTGACGACAAGGTGGCGGACGCCTTCATCGCCAAGTTCGCCGCCAAGGCCAAGAGCCTTCCCTTCGGCGATCCCCGCAAGGGCAATGTCGTGCTCGGCTCGCTGGTCAGTGACGCCGCCTGCGAGCGCGTCCGGAGCCTGATCGACGATGCCGTCGCCAAGGGCGCCGTGCTCGCTGCCGGCGGTCACGGCAGCGGCACCATCATGCCCGCCACCATCGTCGATCATGTCACGCCGGCGATGCGGATTTATGGTGAGGAGAGCTTTGGTCCCGTCGTGACCGTGGTGCGCGTGAGCGGGATCGACGAGGCCGTGCGCGTGGCCAACGACACCGAATACGGCCTCTCTTCCGCCGTGTTCGGCCGCGACATCGCCCGTGCGCTCGGCGTTGCCAGGCGAATCGAGGCGGGCATCTGCCACGTCAACGCCCCGACCGTGCATGACGAGCCTCAGATGCCGTTCGGCGGCACCAAGGCGTCTGGCTACGGCCGCTTCGGCGGCAAGGCCGCAATCGACGAGTTCACCGAACTGCGCTGGATCACCGTTCAGACGGGGCCGCGGCACTATCCGTTCTGATCGGCGGGAGGAACAGGTCCGGCCTCCAAGGCCGGACGTCCTCGGATGGTGCTCACCAGCGGTAGGTCAGCCTGGCGATGGCTTTCCGCCCTTCCGCGTAGAAGCAGCCCGCCAGGCTGTAGCACGAAGCGACGTAGCGGGTGTCGGCGAGATTGGTGACGTTCAGTGCCAGGCGCCAATTGTCCCTGTTGTAGGCCAGCAGCGCGTCGAGAACAGTCGACGATCCCACCTTGAACGTGTTGGCCTCGTCGCCCCAGGTCGCGCCGACATAGCGGATGCCACCGCCAAATTGAAGCCCCGCGAGCGGCCCGTTCTGGAGCGTGTAGTCGCTCCACAGCGAAGCGCGGTTGAGCGGCACCGTCGTCGGCGCCTTGCCGACATTCACCGGATCCTGCGTGACCATGGCGTCGACATAGGCATAGGCCGCGCGCAGGTTCCAGCCGTCGGCGAGCGACATCGTGCCTTCGAGCTCGAGGCCGCGCGACTTCACCTGCCCGATTTGCTCGTAAAAGAATGCTGCAGGCACGTACACAGCGACGTTGTCGCGCGTCAGGTCGAACGCGGCGAAGGTGAACAGCGCGTTCCAGCCGATCGGCTGGTACTTGACGCCGACTTCGTACTGGACGCCGGTCTCAGGATTGAGCATCTGTCCGCCGAAGCCGGTCGCGAGCAACGGCAGGAACGATTCCGAATAGCTGAAATAGGGCGCGATGCCGTTGTCGAAATTGTACATCACGGCGGCGCGGCCGGTGAAGGCCGAAGCGTCCTTCGCTATCGTCGTATTGGCGATACCGTTATCGACCTGCGTGGTCACGAAATCCTGACGGCCGCCGAGCTGGAACGAGAGCCGGCCGAGCTTGATCTGATCCTGCGCATAGACGCCGACCTGGGACTGCTTGACGCCGGTGTTGTCGTACATGGCGCCGATGGCGTAGTCGTAGCTGTAGTTCGGGTTGAAGACGTTGATCTCGGGGGACGAGGTCGTGACGCCGAAGGCGGTGTCGCGGAAGGAGGTGTTGCGATAGTCGACGCCAACCAGCGTGGTGTGGCTGAGAATGCCGGTGGTGAACTTGCCCTGGAGCTGGTTGTCCACGGCGAATGAGTTGATGTAGGAGTTGCTGTAGCTGCCATAGCGCGCGAGCTGCCCTGCGGCTTCGTTGGTATAGCCGCCGCCGTAAAACACCTTCTCCTCGTTGTGCTGATAGGCGTAGCGCAGATTTTGCCGGAACGTGACGTTGTCGGTGAAATTGTGCGCGAGCTGGTAGCCGACGGTTGCGATCTCGGTGTTGAATGCGTCGAAGCCCGGCACGCCCGCGAAGAACGAGACCGGGATGGTGCGGCCGTTGTTCGGCCAAACCGTGCCCGAGGCCGGCAGGAACTGAAGGCCCCACCCTGCCCGGTCCCGCTGATAGTTGGCGAGCAGGGTGATGGTGGTGTCCTCGTTCGGCTTGAAGGTGACGGCGGGCGCGATGAAGACGCGATTGTCCTTGCTGAAATCGACCTGGGTCTCGCCGTCGCGCACGACGCCGGTCAGGCGCCACAGCACCGTGCGTTCCTTGTTGGCGGCGCCGCCCATGTCGAACTGGCCCTGATAGCGGTTGAAGCTGCCACCCGAGATCGAGACCTCGCCGAACTGCTGCGCCGTCGGCAGCTTGGTCACGTAGTTGAGAACGCCGCCTGTGCCGCTGCCGCCATACATCGCGGAGGACGGACCCTTGAGCACCTCGATACGCTCGGCCCCATAGGGCTCGAGGCCATTGAAGTGCACGTAGTTGCTGGAGGGAATCCGCAAGCCGTCGACGAAGAGGCCCGGCATCGTCATGTCGAAGCCGCGGATCTGGAGGCCGCCGAAGCGGGTGTCCGAGCCGCCATTGACGTCGCCGCTGACGCCGGCGGTGTAGCGCAAGGCCTCGCCGATCGAGACCGCGCCCTGGTTTCTGATCTGGTCGGTGGTGATGACCGACACCGACTGCGGCGTTTCGATCAAGGGCGTATCGGTCTTAGTGGCGGTGCCGCTGCGCGTCGCGACGAAACCGCGTACCGGTCCGTTGGCGCGTTCGCTCGTGGCACCGTTCGATGCTGCCGACTGAGTGGGCGCGGCCTGCTGCGCCGGGCCCCGACGATTGGCGCGTGCGGTTCGCGCCGCCGCAGCCCGTCGCGACGACGCAATCGCCGCTGGACGGGTGCGCTGCGTCGGCGCTTCGACGGTGACAGAGGGAATCTGCGTCTGGGCTTGGGCAGAGCCGAAGGGCACGGCGAGAGCGAGTGTGCTGGCCGCACCGAGGAAGAGCATCTGGATTTGTCGGCGGCGCGTGTTCTTACGCGAAGAAGGTTGGAAATCGGTCACGTCTGTTGAGCCCCACGCACTGCCGGCTTTGCCGGTATCGATCTTGATGGCCCGCCCTAACTCAGGCGGTTTCGGAGTGCGATAGGAACGGCGTTAGAATTTCTCCAGACGTGTGCACAGCACGTGCGACGGATGCGCTCATGCGCGCTGCTTCTTTGGGATTGGAATGCTTCTAGAATGTTTCTGTCAGTGTGTCAGGACCCGACCGCGTGCCACGGCCGCGTCGCGCAATCAGTGTTGCGACCAAAGCCAAGGGTGCGAGCGGATGAAGGTCACGTCCAGTCCGCGTGACAACAGGTCGTGCTCTTCTCGCCAGCCAGCACGCTGCGGCTGTTGCGGTCCGGCGGAAGGTCGCCAGCCGCATTCGCCGCAAAGAATCCGGTTGGCTTCAACACGAAGCCGGCATATTCCACCGGCATGATCGGAAAGTCTTCGGGCTTGCAGACATGGGTGTGGCCGAAGGAGTGCCACACCACGATGTCGGCATTCTCGATATTGCGATTCTGCGCGGCATAGCGCGGCAGGCCGTCACCGCCGGCGTGAACGTTGGGATAGTCGCCGCTGGCGTATTTCTCGGCCGGATCGAATGCAGTCACCCAGACATGCTTGGTGGCGAAGCCGCCGCGCTTGCGCACGTAACTACCCTCCTGGGCCAGCATCAGCGGGCTGGGATTGACGACGAGCTTGTAGGCCGGTGCACCGCCGACCGAGTTGATCTCGTTCGGATTACTGATCTTCCAGAATCGGCCGGTCTCGCCATTGGCGACCGCTGCGGCGTCGCGCTCGCGCGACAGCACGCGCGTGGTGGTGTCGAACACGTTGCCGTGCGGATTGTCGTCGCCCCAGGGCCGCGGCACGAACTCGTGCTCCGTCACCGTGTTACCGCCGCCGTCGAGATCCATATGCAGGCGGACGTTGAAGAAGTGCTGGTGCGTGGGGCCGCCGAGATTATCGTCGACCATGCCGCCCCATCGGTACTTTTCGCCCGGCCGCACCGCGGCGGTCTGGATGATGCCGGTGAGTTTCGTCTCCAGCTGAATCGTGCCGTCCTGATAGAGATACCAGTAGAAGCCGTAATCGTAATTGCCGACGGTGGCGAAGAACGAGATCACGAGCCGTCGGGATCTCCGCACCTCGAAAAGGCCGTTGCGAAACTCGTAGTGCTTCCAGGCAATCCCGTAATCCTCCTCATGCATGCAGATCGCGTTCTGCATGACGAAGGGCTCGCCCTTGTTGTCGGCGGCAGGCACGTCGAAATAGTGGATGTTGCCGAGGCAGTCGCAGCCCAGCTCCAGCGCGTTGGCGAGCATGCCGAGCCCGTATTCGCCGGCATCGAAAGCCGACTTCCAGAAGTGGCTAGCGGTCGGATCGGCATAAGGCACCACCATCTCGGTGACGCTGGCGCGGTGGATCAGCGACCGCTTACGCGCGCCGTCCTGGTAGGCGAGCTGATGCAGCACGAGACCCTCGCGCGGCGTGAATCCGACGCGGAAGCTCCATTTCTGCCAGTCGACTTTCCAGCCGTCGACCTTGAAGCTCGGCCCTTCCGGCTGCTCGATATGCAGCGGCTTGATGTCGGTGCGCGGGTTTGGCACCTCATGCGCGCCGTAGTTCCGTTTCTTGCGCGGAATCGGCACGATCGGATCTTCATCCGTGAGCTCGATGACCTTGCCCCCGATGAGGTCGACCACAGCGACCACGCCCTCCATCGGATGGGCGTAGCCGTTGTCCTGGAGATGCTCGCGAAAATAGCTGACGGCCCGGACAATGCGGGCGCCGCGCTCGAACGCCTTGTCGAAGAATCCGGAGGAGAACGGGTCGACCTGGACCAGCTCGATGTCCTTGTCGGTCAGCCCGCGCCGAACCATCGCCGCCCGCCAAGCGGGATCGGCCTTCACCACGGCATCGCACTTGAACAACTCTTCCAGCATCACCGGCGGCTGCCCATAGGGCGCCTCGCGGTTCGGCACGACCTTGCGGCCGACGATCTCGCCGCGGCCGAGGTCGACGATATGCTCGATCGCCTCGCCCGTGGCGACGTCGAGCGTCAACGCGAAGGCGCGGCGTCCCACCTCGCCTGAAGCCAGCTCCTGCTTGGTCGGCTCCTCCAGCCGCACCGTCGGGAAACGGCAGTTCGCCGCTGAAGTGGCCGCGGCCCGCACCAAAGCGCAAGCCGCGCTGATCTCGTCGGCCGTCAGCGGATCGAGCGGATGCGGTGTCGCGGTCTGCGCTTGCGGTTGGGCTTTGGCGGTTTCAAGCATGAGGACGTCCAAATATCAGGCGAGATGTGCGGTGATGGCGCGGAAGGCAGCAAACCAGCGCTGGTCGATCGACACGTCCATCGCCTTGGGCTGTGTTGCGAGCTTGACGATGACGGTGTCGGAGTCGAGGTCGACATAGAGGTGCTGGCCGTGAATGCCGATCGCGGTGAGCGCGTTGCGCGAAGGATCGATGGTGAACCATTTGCTGCGGTAGCGCGCGCCCGGGAAGAACTCGGCGAGGTCGCCATCGGCCCACGCCTTGGGATCACCGTTCTCGCGGATATCGTCGATCCACCAGCCCGGCACCACCTGCCGGCCCTCGACGACGCCGCGGCAGCGGATCATCTCGCCGAAGCGGACGAGATCGCGCGCGGTGACCGAGATGCCGCCGGCAATGCGGCCCATGCCGTGGCTATCGAGTGTGAGAGAGCCGTCCTCCTCCGCGCCCAGGGGCTGCCAGAGAAACTCGGAGAGAATAAGATGGTAGGGCATCCCGCAGGCGCGTTCATACACCCAGCCGAGCACCTCGGTATTGGGCGAGACGTAGTGGAACACCTTGCCGTGCGGTTTGCCGCTGCCGCGCAGCGTCGTCAGATAAGCGCGCTGATGGCTGGGCTCGACGTCCGGCGGCGGCACGTCCCAACCCGAGGAGAACCGATAGCGCGCGAGGTCGCCGGCGGGGTCCTCGTAATCCTCCTCGAACTTGATGGCGACGGCCATGTCGAGCAGGTTGCGGACGGTGCAGCCGGCGTAGACCGATGTCTCTAGCTCCGGCACGTAGCGCAGCACCCTCGCCTCCGGATCGACCAGGCCGCGCGCGGCCAGCACGCCGCCGAGCGTGCCAGCGATCGCCTTGCTGATCGAGCAGATCAGATGCGGCGTGGTCGCGCTCATGCCGTCGCCGTACCATTCATGGATCAGCGTGCCCTGATGCATCACGAGGAGCGTGTCGGCAAAGGTTTCGCGCAGCGCGCATTCGATCGTGGTCGCTTTGCCATCAGGCCCGGTGAAGCCGAGCTTTGCCAGTTCGCGCGGGGCGCTTCTCATTGGCGTCGGCCGGGCGGAGCGGCGAATCTCTGCGGTCGGCAGCACTTCGCGGGTGTGGGTAAAACCCCAGCGGATCGCGGGAAAGCTGCGCCAATTGGCGCGCGTCACCTGAGCCTCGGGTACGGGCGGGCTGCCGCGCATGACATCGGTCGGTCGCATCTCGATCCCTCCGCGAAGCGCCGTCCCGGCAGCGATGTCGGAACGGCAGGACGGAAGCCTGCACCGCGGCGCTGTCAGGCGTTATCGAGATCCAGCAATATTTTGCTGGACAGCGTCTCTGGTCGTGCCAGTCTGGCGTGGTTCCTGCTCGCTGCTCGGCTCAAGGATTTTCGACGTACTGCCATGGCCTTAACGGCAAATCTTCCGATTCAGGACTCGGCTGCGGGCCTGCTCCAGGCGAACAGCACGGATGTCGATGAGCATTGCGCAAGCCTCGGCCGCTGGCGGCTGAGCTACGATCAGATCAGCGCCGGCGCGTTCCGGGGCAGTTTCACGCAACTCTCCTTGCCGCGGCTGGAGGTGTTCTGCGAGATCACCAGCCAGCAGGTCCGCCAATATGGCCAGCTTGGCGCCGACAGTTTTGGCATCGGCCTGCCCTGGCACGGCGATGGCGAGCTCAGCTTCAACGGGACCGGTGTCAACGGCGCCCGCGTCCTCGCCAGCATCGACGCCGAGATCGACATGTGTACCCCGAAGGCCTTCGAGCTGCGCGGCGTCGTTGCCAGCACGGTGTTGGTCGCAGAGCTCGCCGCCCGGCTCGAGATCGAGCTGCCGCGCACCGCCCGGCACCGGCTGCAGGTGATCGAAATGGCGGAAGCGCCGGTCGCGCGGCTGCGGGCGCATCTGGCCGCCATTCAAGCGACGATCACGACCGCTCCGGCAACGTTCAACGATCCGGCGGCGCGGCAGGCCCTGGAAGACGCCCTCCTCGTCGAGATCATGGACATGCTGCCGACCGCACGTCCGAGCGATCCCGGCCGCAGCGCGGCGGGTCGGAAGCGAACCGTGGATCGTGCCCGCGAGCTGATGCATGGCAGGGGCGATCGCTCGCTCTCGCTGCTGGAGGTCTGCAAGGCCGTCGGGGCCAGCCCGCGCAAGCTCGGCTATTGCTTCCAGGAGGTTTTGGGCACGAGCCCGATGCATTATTGGCGCGCGATGCGGCTGAACCGCGTGCGGCGCGATCTCAAGGGCGCCGGCGGCAACGAGACCTCGGTATACGACGTCGCGGTGCAGCACGGCTTCTGGCACTTCAGCCAGTTCTCGCTCGACTACAAGCGCCACTTCGGCGAGCTGCCCTCGCAGACGCTGCGTCGCGCGAGGTGTGCCGCCTGATCGGACTCAGCGATGCCGCAGCCGGCGATTGACCCGGCGCGCCAGATAATCGCCGGCGCTCTGGACGATCTGCACAAGGGCGATCAGCACGACCACGACGGCCAGCATCATCTCGGGCATGAAGCGCTGGTAGCCGTAGCGGATGCCGAGATCGCCGAGGCCGCCGCCGCCGACTGCGCCGACCATCGCGGAATAGCCGAGCAGGCTGACCACGGCGAGCGTCAGCGCCAGCAAAAGACCCGGCAGCGCCTCCGGGATCAGGACCTTGAGCACGATCTGGAGCGGCGAGGCGCCGAACGAGGACGCGGTCTCAATCAGGCCACCGTCGACCTCGCGGATCGCAGCCTCGACGAGGCGCGCGATGAACGGCGTCGAGGCGATGGTCAGCGGCACGATCGCGGCGGTCGAGCCGATCGAGGTGCCGGCAACGAGGCGCGTGAACGGGATGATGGCGACGACGAGGATGATGAAGGGCGTCGAGCGCGTCGCATTGACGACGATGCCGAGCACGCGATTGACGATGGGCGCTGCGAACAGCTCGCCTTTGCGGCTGGTGGCCAGGAACACGCCGAGCGGCAGGCCGAAGGCGGTGCCGAGCAGCGCCGCGATGCCGACCATGTACAGGCTTTCGAAGGTAGCCTGGACGATCAGGTTGATGAGTTCAGGCGACATAGCCGAGACGCTCCGCCGGGAATTGATGTTGAGAGAGCCAGGCGAGCGTCCGCGTCACTGCGTCCTCGCCGCCGGGAATGCCGAGCGTCAGCGAGCCCACATGCTGGCCGCCGATCTCGTCGATGCGCGCCGACAGCAGCGCGACATCGAGCCTGAGCTCGCGCGCCAGCCGTGCCACCACGGTGTCGCCGGCCCCTGCCCCGCGCACCTGGATGCGGATCACGGTCTGCCCGCCGGCAGGCGACTCTGAGACGATCCGGCTTGCCAGCGAGACCGGCAGGCTGTCGCCGATCACCTCGGCCAGGAAGGACTGCGTGATCGGATGTTTTGGATGCGTGAAGATGTCGGCGACGTGACCACTCTCGACGACGCGGCCGGCGTCTAACACCACCACGTCCTTGGCGAGCTGGCGCACCACGGACATCTCATGCGTGATCAGCACGATGGTCACGCCGAGCTCGCGGTTGATGTTCGCGAGCAGATCGAGGATCGCGCGCGTGGTCTGCGGATCGAGTGCCGAGGTCGCCTCGTCCGACAGCAGCACGCTCGGCCGCGTCGCCAGCGCGCGGGCGATGCCGACGCGCTGCTTCTGGCCGCCGGACAGTTCGGAAGGATAGCGGTCGTGCTTGTCGGCGATGCCGACCAGCGCGAGCAGCTCGGCGACGCGGGCCTTGATGTCGGTCTTGGTCCAACCGGCGATCTCCAGCGGCAGCGCGATGTTGTCGGCCGCGGTGCGCGAGGACAGCAGGTTGAAATGCTGGAAGATCATGCCGATCGAGCGCTGCGCCAGCCGCAGCTCGCGGCCGGCCAAGGCCGAGATATCGCGGCCGTCGACGATCACACGGCCCGTGGTCGGCTTCTCCAGGCCGTTGATCAGCCGGACCAGGCTCGACTTGCCGGCGCCGGAGCGGCCGATCACGCCGGTGATGGAGCCGCGCGGAATGGCGAAGTCGATGTCTTGCAGCGCGTTGACGCCGGGCTTGCCGCGATAGGCCGGATAGGTCTTGGAGATGCCGGCGAAACGGACCATCGCGTCCGGCACGGCGGGCGCGGGTGAAATCGCTTCGAGCGTTTCGATCGGTCGTCCGATCGCGAGCGATTGGTGGGCATTCATGGAGATGGCCTTCATGCACGATAGCTCGGTCACCCGCATGCCCAGGGCACATGGGAACCGGTCGCGTCTGCGACGGGGTGAAAATGGCGATGGGGGCTCAATCGAGCGCGCTGCACCGCAGCACGCACCTTCGCTGTTTCTGGTCTTCCTTGCAATCTCAGATATTTGGAAGGACTTGGACGAAATTTTCCCGCTCGTCTCCTGGCGAGGAAGATTTATCCGCCGAATATCGGCGCTGTGATCACCGACCCCGGAACCGCGGCTTGCGGCGCGTCAGGAACGCCTCCACGCCCTCCTTGTGGTCCTCGCTGAGGCTGGCGAGCGCGAACTGGTCGACATCCATATGGCTCGCAAGGTCGTCCAGCGCATGCGCGAGCCGGTTGACGGTCAGCTTGGTCATGGCGACGGACAGCGGCGGCTGCGCGGCAACCTTGCGGGCAAGCTCCATGGCGGCATCGAGCGCATGGCCGGGATCCGCCACCTGCTCGACGAGCCCCCATTCATAGGCCTCGTCCGCGCTGATACGCTGGTCGGCCAGGATCACCGCCTGCTTGGTGCGGGCCGGCCCGATCAGATGCAGCATGCGCGGGATGCTCTGCCAACTCATGTTCATGCCGAGCCCGATCTCGGGCACGCGCAGATGCGCATCGCGCCCCATCACACGGAAATCGAGCGCCACCGCGAGGGCAACGCCGCCGCCGACGCAAAAGCCTTCGATCGCGGCGATGGTGATCTGCTCCATCTCTTGCCAGGCGTGCGTCAGACGCGGCCCGAGCTTGAGGTGCCGCCGCAGCGCGCCGAGGTCCATCTCCTTGCGCGAGCGTCCCTCGGCGTCCTTGAGATCGAAGCCGGCGCTGAAGGCGCCCGAGCTGCCGGTCAGCACGACGACCGAGGTCGCTGCATCGTCCTCGAAGCTGCGCGCGGCCGCCGTGAGTTGGCGCAGCGCCTCCGGCGAGAGCGCGTTGATGCCGTCGCCGCGGTCGAAGCGCACGACCGCGATCCGCCCCTCCGGCCCGAGACCCTTCTCGATCTTCACGTAATCGGTCACCATCATCTCCACGCTGTTTGCGGGATGCTAGCGTACAAATGCCCTCACGCATACGTGCCAGGACTGCGCTGCAACGAGCCCTCGACAGCCCCTAGCCATTGCGCCTATCTTCCGCGGCATGAGCCAAGATCACGACCATCATCACCACGATCACGATCATTTCGAGCTGTCCGAGACCGAGCTGCGCGTGCGCGCGCTCGAGACGATCCTGACCGAAAAAGGCTATGTCGAGCCGGCTGCGCTCGACGCTATCATCCAGGCCTATGAGACCAAGATCGGCCCGCACAATGGCGCGCGCGTGGTCGCCAAAGCCTGGACCGATCCGGCGTTCAAGACGGCGCTGCTGCAGGACGGCTCCAAGGCGATCGGCACGCTCGGCCATGTCAGCCGCGTCGGCGATCATCTCGTCGTGGTCGAGAACACGCCCGAGCGGCACAACATGGTCGTGTGCACACTGTGCTCCTGCTACCCCTGGGAAATGCTCGGGCTGCCGCCGGTCTGGTACAAGGCCGCGCCCTACCGCTCGCGCGCGGTGAAGGACCCGCGCGGCG
Organism: Bradyrhizobium sp. NBAIM03; assembly: GCF_020194055.1. Lineage (NCBI taxonomy): Bacteria > Pseudomonadati > Pseudomonadota > Alphaproteobacteria > Hyphomicrobiales > Nitrobacteraceae > Bradyrhizobium > Bradyrhizobium sp. NBAIM03. The sequence goes on from NZ_JADYVS010000011.1 coordinate 87,928, forward strand.
TGCTCGCCGATTTCGGCGTCGCGCTGCCGAAGGACACCGAGATCCGGGTGTGGGATTCCACCGCCGAGACGCGCTTCCTGGTGCTGCCGATGCGCCCCGCGGGCACGGAAGGCTGGAGCGAGGAGCAGCTCGCCGAGCTCGTGACGCGCGACTCCATGATCGGCACCGGTTTCCCCAAGACGCCGGGCGCACCGTCGTGAACGGCGTGCACGACATGGGCGGCATGGACGGGTTCGGCAAGGTCGAGCCTGAGCCGAACGAGCCGATGTTTCACGAGGAATGGGAGTCGCGCGTGCTGGCCATGGTGCGCGCGATGGGCGCGGCCGGCGCCTTCAACATCGACACCTCGCGCTTCTATCGCGAGACCTTGCCGCCGCACGTCTATCTCTCGAGCTCTTATTACAAGAAATGGTTTCTCGGGCTCGAGGAGATGCTGATCGACAAGGGCTATCTCACCCGCGAGGAGGTCGCTGCCGGCCATGCGATGCAGCCTGCAAAGGCGCTCAAGCACGGCAAGTTCGACCGCGCCAATGTCGAGCGCGTGATGGTGCGCGGCAAGTTCGGCCGCCCTGCCCCGGCTCCGGCGAAATTCAACATCGGCGATCGCGTCCGCGCCAGGAATATTCATCCAGCCACGCACACGCGGCTGCCGCGCTATGTCCGTGGCCATGTCGGCGTGGTCGAGCTGAACCATGGCTGTCACGTGTTTCCTGACACGGCGGCGATGGAGCGCGGGGAGAACCCGCAATGGCTCTACACCGTGGTGTTCGAGGGCCGCGATCTCTGGGGCGAGGACGGCGATCCCACGCTGAAGGTCTCGATCGACGCGTTCGAGCCCTATCTGGATCCGGCGTGATGAGCAGCGCGCTTGCGGCCGCCGCGACGGCGGCGATCCCGAGCATTCCGTGCGACGACGACGGCCCGGTGTTCCGAGCGCCCTGGGAGGCGCATGCCTTCGCGATGGCCTTGAGCCTGCACGAGCGCGGCGTATTCACCTGGCCGGAATGGGCCGCAGCACTCGCAGACGAGATCAAGCGCGCCCAGGCCGCCGGCGACCCTGATACCGGCGAGACCTACTATCTGCACTGGCTCGCCACGCTGGAGGGCCTCGTCGCCCGCAAGGGCGTCGCGTCGATGGAGACGCTGCACCGCTATCGGAATGCGTGGGACCACGCCGCCGATCGCACGCCGCACGGCAAGCCGATCGAGCTCAGGCCGGAGGATTTTGGTTAGCTGTTGCCTCTCGTTATTGCGAGCGCAGCGAAGCAATCCAGAATCCCTCCGCAGTGGCAGTCTCGATTGCTTCGTCGCAAGGGCTCCTGGCAATGACGACAGAGCGAGCTTACCGTCCCGCCACGTACTCGTTCCACCCCTTCGCCCGCAAACTGCAGGCCGGGCACTCGCCGCAGCCGTAGCCCCAATCGTGCCGTGCGCCGCGTTCGCCGAGATAACAGGTGTGGGAGTGCTCGCGGATGAGATCGACGAGGCCGTCGCCGCCGAGGTCATGCGCGAGCCGCCAGGTCGCGGCCTTGTCGATCCACATCAGTGGCGTGTGCAGCTCGAACTGCTTGGCCATGCCGAGCGAGAGCGCGGCCTGCATGGCGCGGACGGTCTCGTCACGGCAATCGGGATAGCCGGAATAATCGGTCTCGCACATGCCGCCGACGATGTGGCTGATGCCGCGCCGGTAGGCCAGCGCCGCCGCAAAGGTCAGGAACACGAGGTTGCGGCCCGGCACGAAGGTGTTCGGCAGGCCGTCCGCGCCCATCGCGATCGCGACGTCGCGGGTCAGCGCCGTCTCGGAGACGGCCGCCAGCGTCGGGATCGACAGCGTGTGGCTCTCGCCGAGCCTTGCGGCCCAATCGGCGCGCAGGCCCTTGATGCCGTCGAGCAGGCGGTCGCGGCAGGCAAGCTCGATGGCGTGGCGCTGGCCGTACTCGAACCCCAGCGTCTCCACGCGGGCGAAGCGGCTCAGCGCCCAGGCGAGGCAGGTGGTGGAATCCTGGCCGCCGGAGAACAGCACCAGCGCGGTTTGTGAGGAAAATGCATCACTCATGGCCCGCGCTTTAGCATCGCACGACTTGCCCGCCAATCGGTGGAAATCGGCCAGTTCCGCCGCCTTGCGCTGGGATCGGGGGCCCGCTTTTGGCATAAGGCTCTGTATCCCAGGAGACTGCCCGGCAATGACCCCTTCCCGCGACATTTCCCGCCTGATCGAGATCATGGCGGCGCTGCGCACGCCGGTGACCGGCTGCCCCTGGGACCTCGAGCAGGATTTTTCGACGATCGCGCCCTACACGATCGAGGAAGCCTATGAGGTGGTCGACGCCATCACCCGCGGCGATCTCGACGATCTCAGAGAGGAGCTTGGCGATCTCCTGCTCCAGGTGGTGTTCCACGCCCAGATGGCTTCTGAGCAGAACGCGTTCAATTTTGGTGACGTGGTCCTGGCCATCACCCGCAAGATGATCCGCCGCCATCCCCACGTCTTCGCCGACAAGGACGGCAATCTCGCCTCCTCCCATGTCAAGGAAGTCTGGGACCGCATCAAAGCGGAGGAGAAAGCCGAACGCGCCGCGCGCCGGCCGCCGGAGGAGGCGCCGACGCACAAGTCGCTGCTCTCGGGCGTGAAGGCCGGCCAGCCCGCTTTGACCCGCGCGATGGAGCTGCAGCGCAAGGCCTCCACCGTCGGCTTCGACTGGAACGACCCGCGCGCGGTGCTGCACAAGATCCGCGAGGAGGTCGACGAGATCGAGGCGGCATTGGACCGCAACGACAAGCAGGAGATTGCGGAAGAGACCGGCGACCTCATGTTCGCCCTCGTCAACCTCGCCCGCCATGTCGATGCCGATCCGGAGGCTGCGCTCCGCGCGACGAATGCAAAATTCGAGCGGCGCTTTGCCTATATCGAGCGGGCACTGGAGGCGCAGGGCCGGACGCTCGAGCAGGCCTCGCTGGCGGAGATGGACGCGCTGTGGAATGCAGCGAAAGTGGAGACGAAGGTGACTTCGGAGACGCGAACCGCGTAGTCCAGATGCGCGCCGGCCTCACGCCGGCAGATGTGGCACGGCGTCGAACCTGTTCACCACGATGTCCCGCTTGGTCTCGTCCACCCGCACGGTCATGTCGAAGCGGCCGTCGTGGAGCTCCTTCGACAGCACCTCGGCGTTGCGATGCAGCCAGCTGATGCCGGCGCCGTCGGCGGCGTCGATGGAGAGATCGAGCGTGGTCCGTTTCGCCGCGAGCCGCTGCTCGATCGCGGCGAGCAGAGCATCGACGCCCTCGCCCGACACGGCTGAGACCAGCATCGCCGGATGATCCTCCGGCCTGCGCGCGGCGATGTTGAGCAGCTCTTCGCGTTGCTCGGGGTCGAAACGATCGATCTTGTTCCAGACCTCGATGATGCGGCCGGAATCATCAGGGTTGATGCCGAGCTGGCGCAGCACCGCATCGACGTCGCTCTGCTGCGCTTCGGCGTCTTCATGCGAGATGTCGCGGACATGCAGGATGACATCGGCTTCCAGCACCTCCTCCAGCGTGGCGCGGAAGGCGGCGACGAGCTGCGTCGGCAGGTTGGAGATGAAGCCGACGGTATCCGAGAGCATCGCCTTGCCGCCATGCGGCAGGTTGAGCGCCCGCAAGGTGGGATCGAGCGTCGCAAACAGCATGTCGGCCGCCTGCACGTCGGCGCGGGTCAGGCGATTGAACAGCGTCGACTTGCCAGCATTGGTGTAGCCGACCAGCGCGACGACACGATACGGCACGCGTTGACGGCCGGCGCGATGCAGACGCCGCGTCGCCTGCACCTTTTTCAGCTCGCTCTCCAGCTTGGAGATGCGCTCCTGGATCAGGCGGCGGTCGGCCTCGATCTGCGTCTCGCCGGGGCCGCCCATGAAGCCGAAACCGCCGCGCTGGCGTTCGAGATGGGTCCAGGAGCGCACCAGGCGCGAACGCTGGTAGTTGAGATGCGCAAGCTCGACCTGCAGCGAGCCTTCCCGGGTCTTGGCGCGGCGGCCGAAGATTTCGAGAATGAGCCCGGTGCGGTCGAGGACCTTGGCGTGCCATTCCTTTTCGAGATTGCGCTGCTGGATCGGCGACAATGCGCAATCCATCACCACGAGCTCGACCTCGAGGGTCTTGATCAGCCCGGCGATCTCCTCGACCTTGCCCTTGCCGATATAGGTCGCGGGGCGGATCTGGCTGACCGGCGCGATGATGGCATCGGCAATGACGAGATCAATCGCCCGCGCGAGGCCCGCGGCTTCATCGAGCCGGGCCTCGGTATCGCGCAAGGCATGAGTCACCGATTGCACGTCGGCGCTGCCCGCGCGCACGCGCAAGTAGGGGCCGATGACAAGCACCCGCCCCGTCTGCGTAGCCCCTGCCGACCGCGGACGGTCGGCATCCCCGTCGAAATTCCGGGGTTCCAATCAGGTCACTCTCAAGCCGGCTGGTCCTCGCCGCCTTCGAACAACTGAATCGGAGCGCCCGGCATGATGGTCGAGATCGCATGCTTGTAGACGAGCTGCGAATGACCGTCGCGCCGAAGCAGCAAACAGAAATTGTCGAACCAGGTCACGATGCCCTGGAGCTTCACTCCGTTGACCAGAAAGATCGTCAGTGGCGTCTTGGTTTTGCGAACGTGATTAAGGAAGGTGTCCTGTAGGTTTTGTGCGCGGTCTGCCGCCATTGTTTTTTTCTCGCTTTGAGTTTCTTTTTATTGCGCCGGATGCGGCCCTCTTTGTGGAGTTCGGGGCTTCCTCCGGTTGCCGTCCTTCATGAGATCCCCCTCGGAAGGAACAGCGGTTCGATTAGAGGACAGGTCGGGATATTAGGCAAGCCGCTTGAAGCGGCAGGCGTGGCCCTATTGCCCCGAAAAATTACGGAAATCGATGATTTTCTTTGCCTATTCCCGAGATGCCGCCGCAGCGTCGCAGCATTAGCCGACGCCGAGCGCTTTCAACTTCCGGTGCAAGGCCGAACGTTCCATACCAACGAACTCGGCCGTTCGAGAAATATTTCCTGAGAAACGGCTGATCTGTGCAATCAAATAGTCGCGCTCGAACACCTCGCGTGCTTCGCGCAGCGGCAGGCCCATGATGTGCTCGCCATTGTTGCTGGTCGGCATCGCCGGCACCATCGAGCCGACGTCCTGCGGCAGCATGTCGGCGGTGATGATGACTTCCGGCCCGCCGGCGGCCAGAATCATGACTCTTTCAACGTTGTTGCGGAGCTGGCGCACATTGCCGGGCCAGACATGCGATTGCAGCACCGCCATCGCGTCCTGACCGATCTGGCGCTTGGGCAGGCCGCTGCCGGCCGAGATCTGCTCCATGAAATAGTCGATCAGCTCCGGAATGTCCTCGCGCCGCTCCGACAGTGCGGGCACGCGGATCGGCACCACCGAGAGCCGGTGGTAGAGGTCCTCGCGGAAACGGCCGGCTGCGATCTCCTCCTCGAGATTGCGGGCGGTCGATGAGATGATGCGCACGTCGACCTGCACCTTGGCGGTGCCGCCGACGCGCTGGAACGACTGCTCCACCAGCACGCGCAGGATCTTGTTCTGGGTCTCGCGCGGCATGTCCGCGATCTCGTCGATGAACAGCGTGCCGCCATGCGCCTCTTCGAGCGCGCCGGGCTTGCGCGGCTGCTCGCCATTGGACTGCTCGACGCCAAACAGCTCATGCTCCATTCGCTCGGGCGTGATCGCGGCGGCGTTGATGACGACGAACGGACCGTCGGCGCGGCCCGAAGCGATATGCAGCGTGCGCGCGGTCAGCTCCTTGCCGGCGCCGGCGGGGCCGACGATCAGGATGCGGCTGTTGGCCTTGGCCGCCCGCTCGATGGTTTGGCGCAGCTGGTTCATGCTGGGCGAGCGGCCGACGAGCTGGCTGGCGCTCGGGGCGAGCTGCTTCAGCTCCTTGACCTCGCGCTTCAGCCGCGAGTTCTCCAGCGCTCTGGTCGCGACCAGGATGAGGCGGTCGGCCTTGAACGGCTTCTCGATGAAGTCGTAGGCGCCGCGCTTGATCGCGGCGACCGCGGTCTCGATGTTGCCGTGGCCGGAGATCATCACGACGGGCAGGTCGGCATTGTCCTTCTTGACCTGCTCCAAGAGCTGCAGGCCGTCGAGCTTGGAGCCTTGCAGCCAGATGTCGAGAAACACCAGATGCGGCCGACGATTGGCAATCTCGGCGAGCGCCGTGTCGCTGTCACGCGCGGTCCTGGTGACGAACCCCTCGTCTTCGAGAATGCCTGCAACGAGATCGCGAATATCGGCTTCGTCATCGACAATCAGAATTTCACTTGCCATGGATCGCGCCTGTCTTGTCAGCTGCCTGTTGAGGCTTCGATTTTGGTTGAATCATTGGTCTTTTCAGCCGGCTCTTTGGTTCCGGCGGCCGGCTCTTTTGTTGCCTGGGTCGCGACGGATTCCGTCGCCGTTTGCGTGATGTCGGGCTTGGAGGTTATCCCATTCGCACCGTTGACCGCCGGCCCTTGCTCCGTTGTCGCGGATTTCGCGGGTTGTCCTGACACGGCAAAGCGCATGCGCATCCAGGCACCGCGCTGGCCTGGACGGAAGTCGGAGGCGTCCTTCAGCTCGATCCGCCCGCCATGGTCTTCCAGCACGCGGCCGACGATGGCAAGGCCCAGCCCGGTGCCCTTGGCGCGCGTGGTGACGTAGGGCTCGAGCAGGCGCGAGCGCGCGACCTTGGGCAGGCCGATGCCGTTGTCGATGACGTCGATCAGCACGTCGTCGCCCTCGCGCGACACCACGACGTCGATACGCCCCTTGCCGAGCTCCTCGGGCGGGACCTGCTCGATCGCCTCGGTGGCGTTCTTGACGATGTTGGTGACCGCCTGCGAGATCAGGCGCCGATCGAACTGGGCGCGCAGCGGATCCTGCCTGAACTCGGCCTCGATGTCGATTTCGGGATGGGCGACCTTCATCAGGAACACGGCCTGGCGCACCGTGTCGGCGACGTCCTCGCCTTCCATCACGGGCTTCGGCATCCGCGCAAAGCGCGAGAACTCGTCGACCATGCGCCTGATGTCGTCGACCTGGCGGACGATGGTATCGGTGCACTGGTCGAAGATCTGCTTGTCCTTGGTCTCGGTGATGTCCTTGCCGAACTTGCGGCGGATGCGCTCGGCCGAGAGCTGGATCGGCGTCAGCGGGTTCTTGATCTCATGCGCGATGCGGCGCGCCACGTCGCCCCAGGCCGAGGTACGCTGCGCCGAGACCAGCTCGGTGATGTCGTCGAGCGTGATGATATAGCTGTCGTGCGGCTGGTTCTTCTCGGCGCTGACGCGGACCGACAGGTTGCGCTCGGTGCCGTCACGGGTGATCGTGATCTGGCCCTGCACCAGGCGCTGGGTCCCTTCCCGCGCCGTCTTCATCATCTCGTCGAGCTCGGGCAGCACGTCGGAGAGCGGATGGCCGAGCGTCTCGGCTTCGGAGTGCCCGATCAGTTTCTCTGCGGAGCGGTTGAGGATGCCGACGCTGCCGGACGCGTCGACGCCGATGATGCCGGCGCTCGCGGATGACAGCACCGCCTCGATGAAGCGGCGGCGGCTGTCGATGAGGTCGCTGGCATTGACCAGCTCGTCGCGCTGGCTGCGCAATTCCTGCGTCATCTTGTTGAAGGTCTCGCCCAGCTGGGCGAGGTCGCCCTCCGACTGGTGCACCGGCACCTGGACGTGCAGGTCGCCGGTCGAAACTGTATGTGCCGCGTTCATCAGCCGCCGGATCGGCGAGACCAGCGAGTTGGCGAAGTTGAGACCGATCAGCACCGAAGCCATGAGGATGGTCAGCGCGATCACCGCGAACATCAGCGCGAAGGCGACCTGGATACCGAGCCGGCGCGATTCGATCTGGGCGTATTCGGCGACGCTGACCTCGGTCTGCTTGAGCTGATTGACGACATTCGGATCAAGCGGCCTGGCGACATAGAGGAAGGTGTCGTTGAAGGCGCGCAGGCGGATCACCGCGGCAACGAAGCTCGCATCGGGAAGGACCGCGATCTCGGGCTCGTTCTCGTTGACGTTGCTGAGAAAGTCCGGCGCGGGCGGCGAATAAGCGAGCCGCATGCCGGTGTCGGCGGATTCCAGGATGTTGGTGTTCTTGTCGATGATCATCGCGCCCGGCAGGTTGCGCGACGCGGCGCTCGCCGTCAGCATCTCGCGGAACGAGCGGCGGTCCTGGTCGTAGAGCGGCCGGGCATGGGCGATGTCGTTGGCCATGCCGAGAATGTCGCCGCGGATCAGCTGGGCATGGTCCTGCATGTAGGCCCGCGCGATCGTCAGCGAGTTCTGGATCACCTCCTTGGTCGGCCCGGAGAACAGCCGGTCGAGGCCACGCTCGATGGTGACGTTGGCGACGACGGCGACCAGCACCGCCGGCAGCACCGCCACGATCGAGAACAGGCTGACGATCTGGACGTGGAGACGCGCCGCCGCCCTGCCCCGCCGCCGCGCCAGGATCAGCTGCCAGAGTTCCCGGATAATGATCCCGACCAGCAGCAGGATCGTGGCGGCATTGATCAGATAGAATGTGCGGACCACCCCGGGCGTCGGCTCGATCGTGCTCAGACCCGTCAGGACCAGGAAGGTCAGGAAGGCCGACAACAGCGCCAGCGCTACGGCAAAGGGTGCCAGCCAGCGTCGCACCGACCAGCGCCGGGGCTCTTCCGCTGGGGCCGTGTCAAAGTGTGCGGCCGAGGTATCTGCGCTGGTCATTCCGGCAATGATGCTGAAAACGGGTCCGCGGACGCGCGGATACTGATGTATTCGTACCACATTGTTGCCGAATTGCGACAATTCCGCGGCGTGTTCGCCCTGGCGGACCCGCGCAATCCACAGGCACATGCCGCCTGGGCGGAACGGATTCCCGCCGTCCCGGCTTAATCCGCATGGATAGGATCTTTCTCGCGACGATGGTTTCGGCCGTTCTGCTGCTGATCGTGGCCGCCGACCTCCTGGTCAACGGCCTCGGCCTTCAGCAGCCGCCGCTGAATGTCGCGAGCGTGGTGCCAGCCTCCGGCGGACTGGTCAGATAGGCGCAATGGCCGCGCTGCGGCCGACGACCAATTTGAATGTGCGGGCGGAACATTAGAGTCCCGTCAGGACTTGTGCTCACCGCGTCAGCCACAACGGCCAGCGCGATCCGGACAGGCTCAGCTCTGCCTTGGTAGGGGGAGCTGAGCCACCGGTCCGCGCTAGCGCGTTTGGCGTTCGTCGCAAGAAAGTCAGCCCCCGCTCCGATACACCTGGATGTCGAGATCCCGGATCTTCTTCCGCAGCGTGTTGCGGTTGAGGCCGAGCAGGTCCGCGGCGCGGATCTGGTTGCCACGGGTGGCGGCGAGCGCGGCCGTGAGCAGCGGCACCTCGATCTCCTTGAGGATGCGGTGATAGAGGCCTGGCGGCGGCACGCCGTTCGGGAAGCCCTGGAAGTGCGAGGACAGATACGCCTCCACGGCGCCGCCGAGATTGTCGACCCCCTGCTGGACCGCAGCCCCCGGGCTGACCGAGGGCGGCGCGAGTTCGCCGTCGATGACGGAGGACGTGATCACGTCCTGCGGATAGAGCGCGGCGAGCCGCCGGGCGAGGTTTTCCAACTCGCGCACGTTGCCGGGCCAGCGGTGCTGCTTCAGCCGCTCCAGCGCCAGCGTGTCGAGCTTCTTCGGCGGCAGACCGTCCTTCTCGGCCAGCGTGAAGAAGTGCCGCACGAGATCCGGCAGGTCCTCGATGCGCTCGCGCAAGGGCGGCAGCCGCAGCGGGACGACGTTGAGGCGGAAGAACAGGTCTTCGCGGAACAGGCCCTGCTGGATCAGCACGCGCAGGTCCTTGTTGGACGCCGCGACGATGCGCACGTCGGTCTTGATCGGGGTACGGCCGCCGACGGTGGTGTATTCGCCCTGCTGCAGCACGCGCAGCAGGCGGGTCTGCGCCTCCATCGGCATGTCGCCGATCTCGTCGAGGAACAGCGTGCCGCCCTCGGCCTGCTCGAACCGGCCGGAGGCGCGGGTGTTGGCGCCGGTAAAGGCACCGCGCTCGTGGCCGAACAATTCGGACTCGATGAGATCGCGCGGGATCGCCGCCATGTTGACCGCGACAAAGGGGCCGTTGCGGCGCTTGCCGTAATCGTGCAGCGCTCGCGCCACCAGTTCCTTGCCGGTTCCGGACTCACCCGTGATCATCACGGTGAGATCGGTCTGCATCAGGCGCGCCAGCACGCGGTAGATTTCCTGCATCGCCGGCGAGCGGCCGACCAGCGGGATCGCCTCCATCTCGGCGTCCTCGTCCGGCGACGAGGTCCGCTCCTTCGGCTCGGCGAGCGCGCGGCCGACGATGGCGATCAGTTCCTTCAGGTCGAAGGGCTTTGGCAGATATTCGTAAGCCCCGCGCTCGGAGGCGCGGATCGCCGTCATGAAGGTGTTCTGCGCGCTCATGACGATGACGGGCAGGTTCGGCCGCATCTTCTTGATCCGCGGCAACAGGTCGAAGGCGTTTTCGTCCGGCATCACCACATCGGTGATGACGAGATCGCCCTCGCCCTGGCTGACCCAGCGCCACAGCGTTGCGGCATTGCCGGTCAGCCGCACTTCGTAACCGGCGCGGGACAGTGCCTGATTGAGAACGGTGCGGATGGCGGTATCGTCATCGGCTACGAGAATGCTACCTGCGGGCATCGTTGATCCTCATTTTGCCCCCTGTGACGCAGGCGACGACTTCCCGGCAGAGCCGTCGCGACTGCTTTGATCGGCGTGTTTGACCGATGTGGAATACATCGGCATCAGCACGCGGAAGGTGGTCTTGCGCGGCTGAGATTCGCATTCGATGATGCCCCCGTGATCGCCGACGATCTTGGCGACCAGCGCAAGGCCGAGACCCGAGCCGGTCTGCTTGGTGGTCACGAAGGGATCGAACAGGTTGGGCAGAAGATCGTCGGGCACGCCGGGTCCGTTGTCCTTCACACAGAATTCGAGCGGAAGGGATACCCGCGATTTTTGACCGGGGACTGACAGGCGCACACCGGGTCGGAACGCGGTGGTGAGCTGGATCTCGGCATCGGGCACGTCGATCAGCGCTTCGGCGGCGTTCTTCACGAGATTGAGGAACACCTGGATTAGCTGGTCCTGGTTCGCCAGCACCGGCGGCAGCGAGGGATCGTAATCCTCGACGAAGCGGATGTTGCGGGCAAAGCCCGACTGGGCCAGCCGCTTGACGTGATCGAGCACCGAATGGATGTTGACGGGGCCGCGCACCACGGGGCGCTCGTCGCCGAACACCTCCATGCGGTCGACCAGCGTCACGATGCGGTCGGCCTCGTCGCAGATCAGCCGCGTCAGCATGCGGTCCTCGGACGAGGCCTGCTGCTCGAGCAGCTGCGCTGCGCCGCGAATGCCCGAAAGCGGATTCTTGATTTCATGCGCGAGCATTGCTGCTAGCGCTATCACCGAGCGCGCTGCGCTGCGATGGGTGAGCTGCCGATCCATCTTGTCGGCGATGGTGCGCTCCTGCAGCATCACGACGATATGGCCGGGCCGCTCGGTGAGTGGAGCCACGTGCAGGTCGACCTGGCGGTCGCCGCCCATGCGCGGCGTGCCGAGATCGACCTTGTATTCGTTGACCGGCGCGTTCGAGGAGCGCACTTGGTCGATCAGCGCCAGCAACGGGCTGCCGAACGGCACCAGCTCCTTTAGCGACTGCCGCTTCAGGAATTGCGTGGAGATCTCGAAGAAGGCCTCGGTGGCGATGTTGGCGGCGACGATCTTGCCGTCGGGCCCGATCATGAGCACGGGGTTGGGCAAAGCATCCAGGATCGCGTCGCTGTCGGACTGAAGCGGCCGACGATGTTCAGCGGCTGAACTCATGCAGCAGCGCTCCATGCGAAGTCGTCGAAGGCGTCTTGCAGTGCATCGTGAACGAGGCGCGGATCCTCCGAGACCAGGATCTTCTGCCGCCAGGATTTCAGCTTCTCGGCCGGCGCACGGCTCGCCTGCGCTGCGACGTCGAGCGCCCAGCCCAGATGCTTGCGGGCGTGCCTCAGTCCGATGCGCAGGCCATAGAGCGCACAAACGCCGTCATAGAGCGTGCGGACATAATGCAGCTGCGTCTGGAGCGAGGGCACGGCTTCCTCGGCCCCGCCGTTCAGACGCCGGCCGATCTGGCCCGGCAGCCAGGGCTGGCCCTGCGCGCCGCGGCCGATCATCACGGCGTCGGCGCCCGAGGCGTCCAATGCCGCCAGCGCCTTCTCGTAGGAGGTGATGTCGCCGTTGACGACGAGCGGAAGGGAGGTGGCCTCGCGCACGGCGCGGATCGCATCCCAATCGGCCTCGCCCTTGTAGAACTGACAGCGGGTGCGGCCGTGCACGGTGACAAGCTTGATTCCGGCGGCCTCCGCGCGCCGCGCCAGCTCCGGCGCGTTGCGGCTGCGATCGTCCCAGCCGAGGCGCATCTTCAGCGTCACCGGCACCTTCACCGCCGCGATCGTCGCTTCGATCAGGCTGACGGCATGGTCGAGGTCGCGCATCAAGGCCGAGCCGGACTGGCCGCCGGTGACGTGTCGGGCGGGACAGCCCATGTTGATGTCGATGATATCGGCGCCTTCCGCTTCGGCGATCCGGGCGCCTTCGGCCATCCAATGCGTCTCGCAGCCGGCGAGCTGGACCACATGCGGGCCGATGCCGGTGGCTTCGCAGCGCAACCGGGACATCCGGTGGCCATTGGCGAGCTCATCGCTCGCGGTCATTTCGGACACGACGAGACCAGCCCCAAGCCCGGCGGCCAGCCGGCGGACGGGCGAGTCAGTCACACCCGACATCGGCGCCAGGAAGACCGGGGTGGCGACTTCAATATCGCCTATTTTCAACGGCTTAGAGCCTGATACTGCCGAGCCGGTCACAGGGGTCCCGTTGACTGGGCAGGGCCTCATCGCGCCTGCCATGATCTATCTTGCGCACAATTCTTGTGCAGTCAAGCGTCATGCCTACAGTTTAGACAGTTCTGTAGATCTTTCAAGTGCAGTGCAGCAAAATGCTGTTTCCCACAATCCGGGGAAACCCCCTTTTTTTGCGGGCCTGCCGTGCTAGAGGCATGCCGGCAAATCACCCCTGCTCTTTCATTAGCAATTGAGTATTTGAGTCCTATGGCGAAATCACAGCGCACCGCGGTCGTCCTCGTCGCAGCCGGGCGTGGACTGCGCGCCGGCGCCGGCGGGCCGAAGCAATATCGCGAGATCGGCGGCGTGCCCGTGATCCGCCGCGCCATGGAAGCCTTCAGCGGTCACACTGAGGTGTTCGCGGTGCAGCCGGTGGTGAACCCCGACGACAGCGCCATGTTCACCGCAGCGGTCGCAGGGCTCAGGCACGAGCCACCGACCAATGGCGGCGCGACGCGGCAGGCTTCGGTGCTCGCCGGCCTCGAAGCGCTGGCCAAGCACAATCCGGACATCGTGCTGATCCACGACGCCGCGCGCCCCTTCGTCTCGGAAGGCGTGATCTCGCGCGCGATCGAGGCGGCGAGCCGCACCGGCGCTGCGATCCCCACCGTTGCCGTCACCGACACCATCAAGGTCACCGGCGAAAGCGGCAACGTCGAGGCCACGCCGGAGCGCGCTTCCTTGCGGATCGCACAGACGCCGCAATCCTTTCGTTTCGACGTCATCCTCGAGGCGCATCGTCGTGCGGCAAGGGATGGACGCTCGGATTTCACCGACGATGCCGCGATTGCCGAATGGGCGGGATTGACGGTTGCAACCTTTGAAGGCGATGTTGCCAACATGAAGCTCACAACTCCCGAGGATTTCGTGCGCGAGGAAGCGCGCCTGGCCGCCCAGCTCGGCGACATCAGGATCGGCACCGGCTACGACGTGCACGCCTTCGGCGAAGGCGACCATGTCATGATCTGCGGCGTGCGCGTGCCGCACACCAAGGGTTTCCTGGCTCATTCCGACGGCGATGTCGGCCTGCATGCGCTGGTCGACGCCATTCTCGGCGCTCTCGCCGACGGCGACATCGGCTCGCACTTCCCGCCGAGCGATGCGAAGTGGAAGGGCGCCTCCTCCGACCAGTTCCTGAAATATGCCATCGAGCGCGTCGCAGCGCGCGGCGGCCGCGTCGCCAACCTCGAGGTGACGCTGATCTGCGAGCGGCCGAAGATCGGCCCGTTGCGCGACACCATGCGGGCGCGCATCGCCGAGATCTCCGGCGTCGACATCTCGCGCATCGCAGTGAAGGCGACCACCAGCGAGCGGCTCGGCTTCACCGGTCGCGAGGAAGGCATCGCGGCGACCGCGAGCGCCACCATCCGCCTTCCCTGGGGCGTCTAGGCCATGGGCGGCAGCGACGCACGCGCCCTCTCCCGCTCGCTGCTCGATCTGTGCCGGATGCGCAAGCTGACGATCGCAACGGCCGAATCCTGCACCGGCGGTCTCGTCGCGGGCGCACTGACTGACATCCCGGGCTCGTCCGATGTCATCGACCGCGGCTTCGTCACCTATTCCAACGAGGCCAAGCGCGCGATGCTTGGCGTCGAGGCGAGCACGTTGGCCAATTTCGGCGCCGTAAGCAAGGAGACCGCGACCGCAATGGCAATCGGTGCGCTTGAGCGCGCCGATGTCGATCTCGCGGTCGCCATCACCGGCATCGCCGGCCCGGGCGGCGCCACGCCCGGCAAGCCGGTCGGTCTCGTGCACTTCGCCGCCGCCGCCCGCGACGGCCGCATCATCCACCGCGAGCACCGCTTCGGCGCCATCGGCCGCAGCGCGGTGCGCGCCCGCTCCGTGGTCGAGGCGCTGCGCATGCTGATGGATCTGGCCCGCGGCCCGCAAGTCGCGGCCAAGCCGCAGCGCACCGCCGCCAGCCGCCTGCGCCCGCGTGTGACGCGCTCACCGCGCCGGCATGTGGTGAAACGCAGGCCGCCACGTCCGCCGCGGGGATAGAACGCCTCAGGCGGCCGTGGCAAGCAGCGCGCTCGCATGATCGAGCACGCACTGCTTGACCGCGCCAGCTTCAGACGGTTTCGCCTTGGCGCTAACCGTCAATTCCAGGATCGGCGCGGCGGGATTGGCGACATCGAGGACCTTGCTGACGGAGACGGCAGGTTGCGCCTGATCGTCGATGCGGGAATCCTTGCGAAGCTCCTTCAGGATGCGATCGGCCAGCGCCGGAACGGCGCCGGCGGGGACCGGAAACGTCACCTTGATCTCGCCCGTGCCAGGATAGGCGCTGTGGTTGATGATGGCCGCGCCCCAGACCTGTCCGTTCGGCAACAGGATCTGCGTGTTGTCGGGCGCGACCAGCTCGGTCATGAACAGCGACAGCGACCTCACCTTGCCCGCCTTGCCGGCGACCTCGACATCGTCGCCGATGTGAAATGGCCGGAACAAGAGCAGCATCACGCCGGCGGCGAGATTGGACAGCGTGCCCTGCAAGGCAAGACCAATGGCGAGCGAGGTCGCGCCCAGCACGGCAACGAGGCTCGCCGTCTGGATGCCGAACAGCTGCAGCACGGCGATGCCGACGACCGCGAGCACGCCATAGCGCGCAAGGCTGCCTACGAACAGCGTCACCAGCGGGTCGACGCGGTGCGTCACGCTGAGGACGCGCGTGACGAAGCGTTGCATCGCGCCGGACAGATACCAGCCGACCGCGAGCAGCAGGACCGCGTAGATCGCGTTCAGGCCATACAGGACAAGCGAAGCTTTCAGCGTGTCGAAATTGATGGTCATGACGGCTCCAACCCGGTCAGTCGGTTGAGAACGCGCCGCGATGCGAAATGATCCCGGTGGATGCTGATGGGGAACACGGAGCGATGTTGGATTGGGAGGGCACGCCCGCCGCTCCATTGTCATTGCGAGCGCAGCGAAGCAATCTAGAATCCCTCCGCGGAGACACCCTGGATTGCTTCGCTGCGCTCGCAATGACGGTGGAGAGAGCAGTGCTGATCGCGACTACGTCGACGCCAGCTTCGGCCGGCCGTAGATCGCGTCCGCCCGTTTCTCGAACGCCGTCGAGAACCGCGCGAAGGCGGCATCGAACATCGAGCCCATCAGCATCGCCAGCATGCGGCTCTTGAATTCGTAGGCGAGGAAGAAGCCGACGTCGCAGACGCCCTCGCCCTTGGGCTCGAACGTCCAACGGTTTTCCAGATTCCTGAACGGACCTTG
This sequence comes from Bradyrhizobium sp. NBAIM03, assembly GCF_020194055.1. Taxonomy (NCBI): domain Bacteria; kingdom Pseudomonadati; phylum Pseudomonadota; class Alphaproteobacteria; order Hyphomicrobiales; family Nitrobacteraceae; genus Bradyrhizobium; species Bradyrhizobium sp. NBAIM03. The sequence goes on from NZ_JADYVS010000011.1 coordinate 104,096, forward strand.
CAGATATTCGACCAGGATCTTCAGATTGGCGCGGTCGAGCGTCACGCGGCTGGTGAAGGATTCCTTGACCAGCTTGAACGACACCGTCATGTCGGCGACCAGCACCTCGGTGCCGTCGGGTTTCGCCATGCGCTGGCGCACCTTCAGCGCGCTGCACAGCGGCACGAATTCCGGGTAGCGCTCGACATCGGCGACCAGATCAAACATCTCGGACGCGCTGTGGTTGACACGGTGCTTGCTCGAAACTCGATGCATGGTACGTCAGCGGGCGTGAGCTGCCCGCGCAGCCTTCAGTCTCGCGAAATCCTCGCCGGCATGATGCGACGAGCGGGTGAGCGGGCTTGCCGACACCATCAGGAAGCCCTTGGTGTAGGCGATCTTTTCGAAGGACGAGAACTCGTCCGGCGGCACGTAGCGCATCACCGCGTGATGCTTGCGGGTCGGTTGCAGATATTGTCCGATGGTCAGGAAGTCGACGTCGGCCGAGCGTAGATCGTCCATCACCTGCTGCACCTCGTGGCGCTCTTCGCCGAGGCCGACCATGATGCCGGACTTGGTGAAGATGGTGGGATCGAGCTCCTTGACCCGCTGCAGCAGCCGGATCGAATGGAAGTAGCGCGCGCCGGGCCGGACCGTGAGATAACGCGACGGCACCGTCTCGAGATTGTGGTTGAAGACATCGGGCTTCGCCGCCACGACGATGTCGAGCGCCCCCTCCTTGCGCAGGAAGTCCGGCGTCAGGATCTCGATCGTGGTCGAGGGACACGCGGCCCTGATCGCGCGGATAGTCCGAGCGAAATGCTCGGCACCGCCGTCAGTGAGGTCGTCGCGGTCGACCGAGGTGATGACGACGTGGGCCAGGCCGAGCTTGGCCACGGCCTCGGCAACGTGCTGCGGCTCGGCCGCGTCCAGTGCATTGGGCAGGCCGGTCTTGACGTTGCAGAAGGCGCAGGCCCGGGTGCAGGTGTCACCCATGATCATAAAGGTCGCGTGCTTCTTGTCCCAGCACTCGCCGATGTTCGGGCAGCCCGCTTCCTCGCACACCGTATGCAGGCCGTTGGCGCGCACGATGTTGCGGGTATCGGCATAGCCGCGGGTGTTCGGCGCGCGCACGCGGATCCAGTCCGGCTTCGGCGGCGAAGCGGAATCGGGCCGATTCACCTTTTCGGGGTGGCGCGGGCGCAGCGGGTTCGAGATGGTATCGACAATAACGACCATGGGGTGTCCGGTCTGTTCAGGTCCTACCTAGTCGGTCTGGCCTGGCATCGCAACCCGGCTCGCCCCGCTTCAGGGAACATGGCAGATATGGGCAATATCTTGCTCTGTTCTCAGGCGATTCTCACCTCGAATGGCTCCAATCTCGAACGCTTCACCACCGCGGCTCGGCAAGCCCCTGAAGCGCGCCTTCTTCGGACGCAGCGTCCATGAGGTCGCGCCCGACCTGATCGGCGCCACCATGCTCGTCGACGGCGTCGGCGGGATCATCGTCGAGGTCGAGGCCTATCACCATACCGACCCGGCGGCGCACTCCTATCGCGGGCCGACGCAGCGGAACCAGGTCATGTTTGGCCCACCTGGCTTTGCCTATGTCTACCGCTCCTACGGCATTCATTGGTGCGTCAACTTCGTCTGCGAGGAGGAAGGCTCGGCCAGCGCCGTGTTGATCCGTGCGCTGGAGCCGACGCATGGCCTGGCTGCGATGCGCCGACGCCGGCATCTGCAGGAGGTGCGTGCGCTGTGCTCGGGCCCTGGCAAGCTGACCGAGGCGCTCGGCATCACCATCGCGCACAACGCCCTGCCGCTGGACCGGCCTCCCATCGCGCTGCATGCGCGAACCGAGGATGTCGAGGTCGCAACCGGCATCCGCATCGGCATCACCAAGGCGGTCGAGCTGCCCTGGCGCTACGGCGTCAGGGGCTCGAAGTTTTTGAGCAAGCCGTTTCCGAAATAAGCCTAAAGCGCGATGAATCATCATCGCGCTTTAGGTTATTGTTTGAGCATGATCTTTCCGGAAAACCGCTGCACACTTTTCCGGATCATGCTCTAAGACGCCTGCTTCAGCCGCTCCATCGCCTCGAGCAGCTTGGCCTTGCGCGCCAGCGCCGCCTCGCGCTTTTCGCGCTCCTCCTCGACGACCTCCTCGGCCGCGTTGGCGACGAACTTCTCGTTCGCCAGCTTCGACTCGGCGCGCTTGATGTCGGCCTCGGCCTTGGCGATCTCCTTGTCGAGACGCGTGCGCTCTGCGGCAACGTCGATCACGCCCTTGAGCGGCAGCGCGGCGACCTCGCCGCGCACCAGCAGTTGGACAGCGCCGTCAGGCGCGCGGTCGGCGAACGAGATGTCCGACAGCCGCGCCATACGCTTGATGACATCGGTCCAGCGCGGCGCGCGCTCCTTGGTTTCGGCCGAAGCGCCTGCGAGCACCAGCGCCGTCAGCGTTGCCGGCGCGATATTCATCTCGGCTCGCACCGAGCGGATCTGCGTGACGAGGTCGATGACCCAGCCGATCTCGGCTTCGGCAGCCGGATCGGTGAAGTCGGCATGATCGAAGATCGGCAGCACCCAGGCCGGCGAGACGAGCGCATCGGTCGGTCCCGTGGTCGCCGCAAGCATCGCGAGCTGCTCCGGCGTCGGCTCGACCGGCTTCAGCGGCCACGGCGCCAATGCGAGCAGGCCGTCGCGTTTTGCCGTCACCTCCCACAGCTCTTCGGTGATGAAGGGCATGAAGGGATGCAGCAGCTTCAGGATCTCGTCGCGCGCCCAGGCGACCATGGCGCGGGTCTCGTCCTTGGCGGGGCCGTCCGGACCGAGCAGCACGGGCTTGGCGAGCTCGACATACCAGTCGCAGTAGACGTTCCAGACGAAGCGATAGATGCTGCCGGCTGCATCGTTGAAGCGATAAGCTTCGATCGCCTCGGTCACCTCGCGCGTGGTGTGGGCGGTCTCATGCGCGATCCACCGGTTCAGCGTCTCCTTTGCCTTCGCCGGCTCGAAACCATCAGGCACGGCGCAGTGGTTCATCTCCGCGAACCGGCACGCGTTCCAGAGCTTGGTCGCGAAATTGCGGTAGCCTTCGACGCGGCTGGTGGCGAGCTTGATGTCGCGCCCCTGCGCCGCCATCGCGGCCAGGGTGAAGCGCAGCGCGTCGGCGCCGTATTCGTCGATCAGGTGGAGGGGATCGATGACGTTGCCCTTCGACTTCGACATCTTGGCGCCCTTCTCGTCGCGGACGAGGGCGTGGATGTAGATGGTCGAGAACGGTACTTCCTTCATGAAGTGCAGGCCCATCATCATCATGCGGGCGACCCAGAAGAAGATGATGTCGAAGCCGGTCACCAGCGCATTGGTCGGATAATAGCGCTGCACCTCGGGCGTCTCGTCGGGCCAGCCGAGCGTCGAGAACGGCCACAGCGCCGAGGAGAACCAGGTGTCGAGCACGTCCTCATCGCGCGTGATGAAGCCTTCCCGCTTGTTGCGGTCGAGCGCCATCTCGCGGCCCTGCTCGGGCGTAATGACCTCCTGCTCGACGTAATAGCCGAGCGCGTGGCTGATGGCCTCCTCCTCGGTCTCGGCGACGAACACCTTGCCGTCAGGGCCGTACCAGGCCGGGATCTGATGGCCCCACCAGAGCTGACGCGAGATGCACCAGGGCTGGATGTTCTCCATCCACTCGTAATAGGTCTTTTCCCAGTTCTTCGGCACGAACGTCGTTTCGCCCGAACGCACCGCCGCGATCGCAGGTCTCGCCAGCGTCTTGGCGTCGACGTACCACTGGTCGGTCAGGTAGGGCTCGATCACGCTGTTGGAACGATCGCCGTGCGGCACCATGTGGGTGTGCGGCTCGATCCGTTCGACGAAGCCGAACGATTCCAGCCGCTCGACGATGCGCTTGCGCGCAGCGAAGCGGTCGACCTTGTGGAATTCCTCGGCGAATTGCGCAGCGCCTTCGGGCAGGTCGCGCAGATAATCCTCGTTGTCGAGGAGATCGAGACAGCCTTCCCTGTCGAGCACGCTGATCCGGCGCAGCCCGTGGCGATTGCCGACCTCGAAATCGTTGAAGTCGTGCGCCGGCGTCACCTTCACAGCGCCCGATCCCTTCTCGGGATCGGAATACTCGTCGGCGACGATTTTGATCTTGCGGCCGACCAGCGGCAGGACGACATTCTTGCCGATCAGCTTCTGGTAGCGATCGTCCTCCGGATGGACGGCCACGCCGGTATCGCCGAGCATGGTCTCGGGGCGCGTGGTGGCGACCACGATGAAGCTCGAGGGATCCTCGGGGTTGAACGTCTTGCCCTCGATCGGATAGCGCAGATACCAGAGGTGGCCCTTCACTTCCGTCTGCTGCACTTCGAGATCGGAGATCGCGGTGAGCAGCTTGGTGTCCCAGTTCACCAGCCGCTTGTCCTTGTAGATCAGGCCCTCACGGTGCAGCTCGACGAAGACCTTGACGACGGCCTTCGATAGGCCCTCGTCCATGGTGAAGCGCTCGCGCGACCAGTCGCAGGACGCACCGAGGCGCTTGAGCTGGTTGATGATGGTGTCGCCACTCTCGGCCTTCCACTGCCAGACCCGCTCCAGAAACTTCTCGCGGCCCATCTCGCGGCGACCGGGCTGCTGGCGCTCCATCAGCTGCCGCTCGACCACCATCTGGGTGGCGATGCCGGCATGGTCGGTGCCGGGCTGCCACAGCACGTCGCGGCCCCGCATGCGCTCGAACCGGCAAAGGATGTCCTGCAGCGTGTTGTTGAGGGCGTGACCCATGTGCAGCGAGCCCGTCACGTTCGGCGGCGGGATCACGATGGTGAAGGGCACGGCATCACGGCGGTCGGGCCGGCCAGCCTTGAACGCAAGGCTGTCCTCCCACACCACGGACATGCGGGTTTCGATATCGGCGGGCTGGTAATTTTTCTCGATCATGGGGCTGCTAGAAAGCCGCGCGAGGGGGCCAAGTCAACGAAAAGTCAACGAAAACGTCAGGGAAAACGAGGCGGCAACAGCGCTTTCCAGCCCGGTCCGAGGCCCGAATATGACGCCCAAGCCGGGCTTTATGAGGGCCCTTCGGCCGCCCTCAGCGGCCGCCGCGCGAGACCCGCTCGATTTCGGCCTTCACGATGCGTTCAACGAGGCCGGGCAGGTTGTCGTCGAGCCAGGACTTCAGCATCGGCCGCAGCATCTCCTTGACCAGGTCCTCCAGCGTCCGCGCATTGCTGCTGAGCACCGTATGGGCCAGGGAGTTGAAGGCGGATTCGACCGCGGAGACCGTCGATTGCGCGAGGATCGGCTGCTGCGGGGGCAGCGGCGGCGCGTCGAAGTCCACCGGCGCGTAGGACGGCGGCGGGGCGGGACGCGGCGGCTCGGCGAATTCGAGATCGTCGCGTGGCTCGACCTTGCGGAAGGTCGGCGGCGGCGGAGGCGGCGTCGGGTCCATCGCCATGTCGTCGGTCAGTTCGAGCACGTCGGGCTCGGGCTCTGGCTCGGGCGCGCGGACCTCCGGCGTAGGTGTGGCCGCATCGAGACCCGCCAGCAACGCGTCGATATCGTCCTGGCTGTTGGATGCGTCCGCCGCGGGCGCCGGCGCAGGTGGCGGCGCCGGCTTTGCAGCCGGCGGCGGTGCCGGCTTCTCGGCGGCGGGTTTAGGCGGAGCGACCTTGGATGGCGGAATGTCGTTCATCGCCTGCGGCTTCGGCGGCGCAGCGGGCGCAGCAGCCTTCTCGGGCTTGGCGGCCTCAGCCGGCGGGGGCTTTGCCTCGTCGTCGGCAATGATGCGCCGGATCGAGGCCAGAATCTCCTCCATCGAGGGTTCTGTGACCTTTGCAGGCTGCGTCATCTCCGACTCCACATCATCAACGCCCTCGCATGCGTTGTTTTACACCAAGCACGGCAGGATTGGCCGGTTCCGCGACGATGGGTCCGCCATTTTCGTCGCCGCAGCCCGACTTGTCCCCAGATCACGGCTCCACGCGCAGCGGTGCGCCCCTGCCCCCGGCGTCGAAGCGTTACGCACACGACATCAACGCGGGCGAATCGACCCGCATCATCTTGGCAAGGCTATGTCAGGGATTTTGACGATTGCAAGCAAAGCACCGGTCGACCTCGGCTATTGGCGAGATCGACCGGATGATTACGGGAATCAGCGGCCGTCAGGCGTGCGCACACCCGCCCAGCTGTCCCGCACCTGATGATAGTGAACGCTGGGGTCGTAGGTCGTAGTCGCAAGGCCGAGGACCTGCGGCGATAGACGCCCGACCGCCGCGAGGACATTATACGATGCGACCACGCGATCGTGCTGCGCGGTCACCAACGCAACGCGCGCGTTCACCAGCGCCTGCTGCGCATTGAGCACGTCCAGCGTGGTGCGCTGGCCGGCCTTGGCCTCCTCGCGGACGCCGTTCAGGGCGATCTCGGACGCCGTCACCTGCGCCTGAGCCGACTGCACCTGCGCCTTGGTGGCCTGCAGCGAGCCCCACCATTGCACAATGGTCGCGCGGGTCTGGTCGCGAGTCGTTTCGAGGTTGAGCCGCTGCTGCGCCAGGTTCTCCTTGGACTGGCGGATCAGCGAATATTCACCACCGCCATTATAGATCGGCACGGTGAGCTGCGCGATCGCCGATGCGGTGTACGAACGCATCTGAATCAAGGATTGTTCGTCGGCCCGCTGGGCCGTTGCCTGAACCGAAAGTGTCGGCAGCAACGCTCCTTCATTGATCTTGACCTGCAGATAATTGACGTCGATGCCGTACATGGCGGCCGTCACGTTGGGGTGCTCGATCAGGCCGAGCTCGATGGCGGAAGCCAGCGTCTGAGGCAGAAACCGATCGACAGGCGAGCCGGGCGCAAGATTCGTGGGCTCGTTGCCGATGATGCGACGGTAGTTCGCGCGGGTCGTCGTCAGATTCGCTTCAGCGGTGAGCGCCTGGGTCCTCCCGGCCGCCAGTTGCGCTTCCGATTGGGCGACGTCGGTCCGGGTCACTTCGCCGACATTGAAGCGGTCGCGGGTCTGCTTCAGTGTCTGCTCGAGGACGCGCACGTTGCTGCGCTGGACTTCGAGCGTGGCGGCATCCCGCAGATAGTCCATGTAGGTCGTCGCGGCGCTCAGCAGTACGCTCTGATCCATACCGCGCAGCGCTTCACGCGTACCGGACACCTGGCTCTCCGCCGCGCGGGTCCGGTTGGCGGTCTGGTTGCCATTGTAGAGCGTCTGTGTCGCCGTCACGCCAATGCTGCGAGGCACCCTCGTTCCGTAGACTGAGTTGGTCCCCGGGGCACTCTGCAAATCTTGATATGAATAGCCACCGGTCGCTGTCAGATTGACCCTCGGGCGATAGCCCGACAAGGCCTGAGGCACGCCCTCGTCAGTCGAGCGCACCTGGGCACGCTGTGCGTTGAGCTGCGGGTTGTTCTGATAGGCGCGCACCAGCGCGCCCTCGATCGTATCCGCCAAGGCAGGTGTCGGCCCGGCAAGCGCCAGCAGCAGGACCGAAACCGCAGCTCCGGTGAAGAGCTTCACCCCATGCATCCGTGAAATTCCGTTCGTTCTAGCGCCCTGCTCGTGCCCGCGAGCCGGGGTACCGTACCAATGGAGTCGTTGCCCCGCCGCAACATAGGACGCGGTCAAGCGCGACGGAACTACCTGGGGGTGGTTCTCAGTGGAAACTCTTCGCGTGCAGCATCCCGGCCACACTTCTGATTCAGAACGGGATTTGGGGCGGCTTTGGGGCCGTCAGAAGACAAAGGCAGCCGCCCGTTCCAGCCCGGGAAGCACCGGGGCGGCGGCGTCGAACAGGGTCCGATGACCGAATTCGCCGTGGGTACGGGTCACGATCGTGGCGCGCGGCGGCCTCGATTCGGCCGACACCCCCACCAGGCGCCCACCCTCCTTCAGCTGCCCGAGCAGCGCTTCCGGCATCACCTCGGCCGCGCCGTTGAGGAGAATCACATCATAGGGGGCAGCAGCAGGGTCCCCCTCGGTGCAGGCCGCCGCCTTGCAGGCGACATTGGCAAGCCCCTGGGCGGCGAAGGCGTCGCTGGCCTTGGCCGCCAAAGCCGAATCGCACTCGGTCGCCGTGACCTGACGCGCGAGCTTGGCGGCCAGTGCGGCGAGATAGCCGGTGGCGCAGCCCACGACCAGCACGTTGTCATCCGCGCCGATCTCGGCGGCCTGGAGCAGCTTGCCGGTCAGCGCCGGCTTGATCAGGAACCGCTTGGCGGCGCCCTCGCTGACGTCGAGGTCGAGATCGAGGTAAGCCAGCGCCTGCCGGCCGGCCGGCACGAAGGCCTCGCGCGGCACCGTGAGCATGGCATCGAGAACACGACGGTCGGTGACGTCATTGGTGCGCACCTGGCCATCGACCATTTTTTGGCGCGCGGTCGAAAAACCGGACATTTGCGGACCCTGCAATGCGGACGATGCCGCGGAGAAAAATCGCGGCATCTTTTGGAGCATGCTCGGTCAAAACGCAACATAGCGGTTGGCGATGCGCGTTTCGCGCTCCGCAACCTCTCCTGATGGAGGGCCGGGCCGGCCCTATTCGATGGCGACTGCCAGGCGGCCAATGAGGCCAGCGACCTCGTCCAGCCGCGCCGAATCCGGCGCCTCGACTGCGCGCGCGAGACAAGCGAGGCATTCATCGTCGCTGAGCTCGGGGATGCCGGCCGGCAGAATCGAGGGGGCCAAATCAGAACGGTCGACCTTGTTGTCTGGCATGGGAATCAGCTCCGCGAGTGTCCGGCAGATCCACGCTCGACGTAAATTGAGTCGTTTTGGCGCCGTCCGAATGGCGGGACCTCGCCGACGCACAGGTGTTCGAGCGCGATTCCGTGCTGCACCCCGGTGCTTCGCTCTAGATTTCAGGCAAAGCACATAGCACGCAGCATTAGGATGCAAGGGCAAGCTTTTGAATTTAGTAAGATTCGGCTCTCCGGACTGGATCCGGTTTTGTTACGGAAGCGTCGGTTTCTCTTGAGCCTTTTAGCGCGCCTCAGCGTCGAGGTTCCCAAATCATTCCCAAGGCCTACCAAGCGTTCACGTTGGAGAGGGACGCGCTGACGGCGCGCAATGATCCAGAGGCCCTTGACCCATATCAAGGGAGCCCGTCGCCCGCCCGCCAACATCCACACATTACCGCCCTTCAGCCCATCGTCGGGCGACCGGGAGTTTCGATCATGAAGGCTGTTTCCGTCGAAGAAGCCGTTGCGATGATCCCGGCGGGCGCCAGCGTCATGGTTGGCGGCTTCATGGGAGTTGGAACGCCGGAGCGGCTGCTCGACGAAGTCGTGCGTCAGAGGAAGACGGGTCTGACCTTGATCTCGAATGACGCGGCCACGCCCGGCAAGGGCGTCGGCAAGCTGTTCGATCAGGCACTGGTGTCGAAGCTGACGGCAACGCATATCGGTCTCAATCCGAAGGCGCAGCAGCAGATGCTGGCGAACCAGATCGCGGTCGACCTCGTGCCGCAAGGCACCTTCGTCGAACGCATCCGCGCCGGCGGGTGCGGTCTCGGCGGGGTGCTGACGCCGACCGGGGTCGGAACGCTGGTGGCCGAAGGCAAGCGCCAGATCGAAGTCGACGGCAAGCCGTTCCTGCTGGAAACGGCGCTGCGGGCGCAATTCGCATTGGTGCACGCCTTCCTCGCCGACTACCTCGGCAACCTCGCCTACGCCCTCACTTCGCGCAACTTCAACCCGGTCATGGCGATGGCAGCCGACACCGTCATCGTGACGGCGGAGCATATCGTCCCGGTCGGCGTGATCGCGCCCGATCACGTCGTCACCCCCGCGCCGCTCGTCGACTATCTCATCACCAACGGGTGACATCATGGATCCCCAGATCATCATCGCCCGGCGTGTCGCCAAGGAGCTGAGGAGCGGTAATCTCGTCAATCTCGGCATCGGCATTCCGACCCTGGTCGCCAATTACGTGCCGTCGGACCTGAAGGTCTTCTTCCAGTCCGAGAACGGATTGATCGGCACCGGGCCGATTCCCGAGCAGGGCATGGCGCATCCGACGCTCACCGATGCCGGCGGACGCCCGATCAGCGCGCTGCCGGGCGCATCCACCTTCGACAGCGCGATGTCGTTCGGCTTGATCCGCGGCGGCCACGTCGATGTCACCGTGCTCGGCGGCCTCCAGGTCGATGCGCATGGCCATCTCGCGAACTGGATGATTCCGGGCAAGATGGTCCCGGGCATGGGCGGCGCAATGGACCTCGTCACCGGCGCCAAGCGCGTGATCGTCGCCATGCAGCACGCGGCCAAGGGCAAGTCGAAGATCGTGGTGAAATGCTCGCTGCCGCTGACCTCGGCACGCCCTGTCAACCTTGTCGTGACCGACATGGCCGTGATCGGTTTTCCCGATGGCAAGGCGACGCTGCTGGAAACAGCACCCGGCATGAGCATCGGCGAGGTCATGGCCTTGACGGAGGCCGAACTCGCCATTCCCGACAATGTTCCGGAAATGAAGCTCTGAACAGGTCAACCCATGCGAATATTCAGCGACTTCAACGAGATCAAATCCGCAATCGGCACCGAGATAGGCGCCAGCGACTGGATCGAGATCACGCAGGACCGCATCAACCAGTTCGCCGAGGCGACCTGCGACGAGCAGTGGATCCATGTCGACCAGGAGCGCGCCAAGCAGGAGATGCCGGGCGGCAAGACCATCGCCCATGGCCTGCTCTCGCTTGCCCTTGCCCCGCTGTTCATCCGCTCGGTCATCGGCCTGAAGGGGCTGCGCAACACGCTGAATTACGGTGCTGACCGCATCCGATATCTCGCGCCGGTACCGGCGGGCTCGAAGTTACGCGGCCGGGTCACGATCGCGGAAGCAGAGGACGTGCCGCCGGACGGGCTGCGCGTCAACTACCACCTCGTGATCGAGATCGAGGGCGGCAAAAGGCCGGCCTGTGTCGCCGAATTGATCGCTCTGCACTATCGCTGAATCAAAGAGTCGAAAAACAACCCCATGCACAGTAGACATGGGGCTGATCTGATTGATGTTTCCTGTTCGCCCGGAACCGGTTGCTCCGTCGGGCAAAACACTGGCAATATTGTCACCATCGATCGTGGGTCGCCGGACTGCTCAGCGCGTCAATCGACGATGTGGTGGCCGCCGTCGACGTCGAGGCCCCGCCGGGGATCAGCTTGGCGCCGTGGATGGTGACGCGGCACGTCCTCCGAACCAGGCGCCGAAATAGCCTGCATAAAGTGCCGGCGATTCGAGGTTCATCGAATGCCCTACGCCTGGCACGATGACCAGCCGGCAATCCGGCATCGCTTCGGCCATAGCACGGAGATCGGCCGGCGCGATCCAACCGTCCCGCTCGCCCCACAACACGAGGTGCGGATGCCGGATCTCGGACATACGGCGCTCCAGCTCACGGCTCTCCTTCTCCCGCGTCAGGTTCACCGGCGTGCCGATCCAGATCCCCTCCGATACGCCGAAGGTCTGCCCAATGATCCGATCGAACAGCGTCTGGATCTCTCCCAGCCCCTCGCGAAAGCGAGGGACCATGTTCGGCCCCATGCTCTCCGGGACGAACAGCGAAGAAGCGGCTGTAGCCATCACGGACCGCGTCAGCTCCTTGCTCGACATCATGGCCCTGAATAATCCGATCTGATCGGCATCGAAGGCCATGCCGAGCGGCGTTACCGGATCGAGCGCGAACACACGGCCGAAGCGCTGCGGCTGCTCGAGCAGCATTCTGGCGGCGATGATGCCGCCGGTGGAATGTGTCGCGAGATGGCAATAGCCGATCCCGAGCGTATCGAGCGCCGCCAGCATGTCCTCGGCGTGCTGCCGCATGGAGTAGTTGGAATAGTCGGCCGACGGCTTCGGCCGGTCGCTGTCGCCACAGCCGCGCCAATCGATTGCAACCACACGGAGCCCGATCGGAAACAATGGCGCGGCGAGCTCGATCCAGTCCTTGCTGGCGAGATTTCCGTGGATGAAGACGACGGTGACGTCGCCTCCTCCCCACTCCCGCCAGCCGAGTCGGAGTTCGCCCGCCTGCACCCTTGGCATCGCCGGGCCCTACTTGTTGAGGCCAGCCGTCGGAGCCGCTCCAGGCGGTGTCGGCGCCACTGGCAAGGCAGAGACGACGGCGCCCTTGATCATGCGATCGGTTCCGAGCGGCGATGATGTGTCCACCTCCCCGTTGGTCACGAAATCCACGACATCGGCAGCGTATTCCACTGGATTGTCGGTGTGGATGAAGTGTCCGGTCTCCGGATAGATCTTGAGCATCGGCCGGTTGCCGGCATTGGTCATACGCGTCATGAACGGCGTGATGACGTCGCGGCCGAGGTCCGTCAGGCCGTTGAACGCAGGCGTCGGAATGAACGGCTCCTTGTCGCCGAACGCCAGGAAGATCGGCGCTTTGATCTGGGTGACCCGCTCATAGAGGTTCTTCGGGTCATCCTGCTGGAGCTCAGCACCGATCGTGTAGATGTCGAAGATGAAGACGTTGCACCACTGATCGAGCTCCTTCGGGTTGCCCTTGGTAAGCCCGGCGCGTTGCTCGGTATGGAAACGGGCATATTCGCTGTCGTTGAAGAAGTATCCGCTCTTCGCAGCCGATACCACGCCGGTGTCCGGATCACGTTTCTTGAAGTAGAAGAAGTCGCGGACGTTCTGCTCGCTCCGCGCCTTTTCCGCAGCGAGAATACCGGTCTGGTCCCAGACCTGCTTCCACTTGTCGAAGTCTCGGCCGAGACCGTCGGCGAACAGAGGCGCCTTCTTGTCCTTGGCAATGGTGATCTCGCGCGGATATTCCTCGAGGCCGGACGGCGCCTCCAAGGCGAGGCCCTGCACCGCATCAGGCCAGGTCAGGGCGTAGCCCACGACGAACTGGCCGCCGAGCGAGTGGCCGAGATAGTACGCCTTCTTGACTCCGAGCTGGTTGACCACGAGGTCGTAGATCACCTCGCGCATGTCCTGCATGGTGCGAGCAGGATTCTTGTCGAGATTGCCGGGCCCCGACATGCCGTAATGCGGTAGGTCCGGCACGATCACGCGCAGGCCGCTGCGCAGCGCATACTGCATGATGTTGCCGTAATGGCCGCCGAACGCGCCCTTGCCGTGGATGATGACGAGCACCTTCGGATCCTTGTCGGTGCCGGCATACTCGTCCATGTAGCCGATTTCCCAGGAATTGCCGCTCTTGTCCTTGGCACTGCCGAATTTGACCGGATAGGGATAGGTCACGTAGGCCTTCCAGAACGACTTCTTGGGATCAATCGTCTGGGCGACGCCGGGCACGCGGTAATTCTTGTCGACGAATTTCTGGGCGCGATCGAGGGCCGCCACGTCATCCATGAAGGCGACGAACTTCGGATCGTTCTTGCGCTGGTTGATGATCGGGAACACGCCGTAGTGCGCGACGGGGCTCTCCTGTGCGATAAGATCAGCGCCGGGCACGCGATCGACAGCCTTCTGCGCCAGCTTGAAGTTGAGCCAGAGGTCGTTGGTGATGTGCATCACCAGCGTGCGAGCCTGAATGCGACCGAGATAGGGATTGACGTTATGGGTCTCGCCGACCCGATTGCGCCAGACGAGATCGACGGCGTCGTAGAGCTTGGCGCGATTGGTGACGTTGAGGCCGGCCTTCTCGTTCGGTGGATCCCAATAGAAAATCTCGGGCTGTACCGCCGCCCAGTTCTGGGTCGTACGGAAGGAAAAGTCATAACCCGTCATGCCGAGGATCGACCAGCCGAAGGCCACGCCCGGCACCGGATGCTTTTCCTTCGGGAGCTTGTAATAATCGCCCTCGGTCGCCTGCCAGACCGGATCGCCCTGGATCGCGGCTGTCATCATCTGGAAAGTCCAGTTGCCGACCGGGTCGTCGCCATCCGATTGCGTGGTGCCGCCGATCGGCATCAGGGCGCTGACATATTCCGGATGCATCACGCCCCAGACGTAGGTCTGCGTGCCACCCATGGAGACGCCGGTCACCAGCGCGACGCGCGCGACCTTCAGCTCGTCGCGCAGCAGGCGGTAGTTCGCCTGCACCATGTCGTAGTAGCTGTATTGCGGAAACTTGATGCCTAGGCCGTCGGATGGCTTGCTCGCGCCCCAAGTGCCGAGCGGATCGACCATGATGACATAGTAACGATCCGTATCGATCGGCCGGCCCGGACCAATGATGGGTACGCCACCCGACAACGCCGCACCCTTGACCCACTGTTCGTACATGTCGGTGGAATCGCCGGAATAATAGGAGTTGATCACGATGGCATTGGTGATCTCGCCCGCCGCGTTGCGCCTTGCGTTGCCGACGGCGATGTAAGCCGTGCGCAGCTTGCCGGCCCCGAGCGATTCCAGCGTGACGCCGCCCTCGCCGCCGTTCTCCCATTTGGAAGGGTCGGTCAGGTCGTACTTGCCGCCCAGGCGGAAGTTGGCGATCTCGTAGGTCTTCTTCAGCCCGTCATGCTGCACCTGCGACGAACGGCGCGTGAAAGGCTGTGCGGTTGCGATCGCCGTTCCGAGCAGCAGCACGATCAGGCTCAACAGGCAACGATTCAACGCATCTCGTTCGGCCATGATGCGATCCTCCCTGGAAGATTTTCCTGAAACGCTAGGCAGGGCGGCCGGGGAAGGTTTGATCTAGCTCAATGGAATCCGCTCGGAGGAATCGAGGATCGCGGGCATCAAAAGACCGGCGGTACCCTCGCGATGCCCTTCCTCAGCCACGGCTCATATCGGATCCGCTATGAGCTCGACGGGCCGGCGGGCGCACCGGCCTATGTTCTCGTGAACGGGCTGACGCAATATTCCGAGCTGTGGAGCGCCTATCGCGAGGCCTTGTCGGCGCGAGGCTTTCGCGTTGCGACCTTCGATCTTCTCGGCCAGGGCGCCTCCGACAAGCCGAGGCTCTTCATCAGCCAGGACGATCAAGTCGCTGCACTGCGCCTCCTCATCGACGAACTCGGGGACGGTCCGATCTTTCTGAGCGGGATCAGCTTTGGCGGCCTGATCGCGCTGCGATATGCGATCGAGCATGGCAAGCGGCTGGCCGGGCTGGTGCCGATGAGCTGCTTTGCGGAGCTGTCGCCGCAACTCTTGCTGCTTGGCAATGCGCTGCGGACCGGCCTGATCCTCGGTGGCACGAGTTACCTCCAGGATCTCCTGTTGCCCATGAACCTCTCGGACCAATGGCTGAAGCCACTGCTGGACAAGCTCGAGAGCGTGAAGCGGCAAGGTTGGCTGGTCAACGACGTCTACGCGCTGCAAAACCTGATGGAATCTTTCTTCGACTTCCAGCCGCTCACGCCGCGCCTGTCCGCGATCGCCGTTCCGACCATGATTCTCAACGGCGAGTTCGATTTCCTGACGCCGCGGGCTCTCCACGAAACATTGCGTGTCGAGATTCAGAACAGCTCATTGGTGATCATCCCCAGGGCCTATCACGCCTTCACGCTGGAGAAAGGGGCACTGACCGCCGATCTGCTGGCGCGCTTTGCCGAAGACGTGCTGGCCGGCCGCTGGCAGGGCAATCAAGCGGTCTGGGTGGCGCCGGACCAGCCCGGCGGCGAGCTCACGCCGTTTCCTGCCGGCTACGATCATCTGCGTGCCATCCCGGTCAAGCGAGCACTGCCATGAGCGGCTTCCTCGGTCCCGTCGCGCCGGACGGTCGCATTCCACCGAACCAGCAGACGAAGGTCGCAGCATTCCTGATTTCGGCGCACGGCGCCCTGGCTCGGCAATTCGCTTTCATGCTGCCCGCGAGGCTCGACGCGGCATGGCAGACCGAATTGAATGCTCAATTTTATCGCGAGACCGAGATCGTCTCGCTGCTGCTGCGCGCCACGTCCTGGGTGCTGGATCCTTCCCTGGGTTACATGCTCGCCTCCTGGGAGTCCGCCTGGCTGCCTGCACCGGTCGAAGGGATCGCAGACCCTCGCCTTGCCCAAATGATTCACCTCGCAGCGCTTGCCCACGCCGTGCATGCCGGCATACGGCCGGCTGCGATCCTACCGATCGAGGCCAATGCGCAGGATCCTTTTGTTATGGCGCTACGCCGGATCGAATTTGAGAGTGGCCGGCTGTTGCAGGCCCAGATTCTGTTTCTGAAGAGCACAGACCTTGCGCCGCATCGCGACGCGGTCAGTGCGGCGCTCGCGCAGCGTCACGCCGACGTCCGCAAGCTCTGGCGCGAATTACTCGAGTGCATCGGCATCGGCGTACCGCCGGCATGACAACGCGCGATTGCGCGCTCAATCGATGATGTGATAGCCGCCGTCGATATAGAGCACGCCACCGGTGATCAGCTTAGCGCCGTCGAGCGCCAGGAACGCGGTGGCGTTGCCGACATCGTCGATGCTGACGAGGCTGCGCGAGGGCGCCTTGGATTGCGCCTTGTCCATTAGCTCATCGAACTCCGGAATGCCCGAGGCCGCGCGGGTGGCGAGCGGCCCTGGCGAGATCGCGTGCACGCGGATGCCCTTCGGACCGAGCTCGGCAGCGGCATAGCGGACCGCGGCTTCGAGCGCCGCCTTGGCGACGCCCATGATGTTGTAGTTCTCCACCACCATCTGGCTGCCGTAATAGGTCATGGTGAACATCGTGCCGCCGTTCTTCATCAGGGGTTCGGCTAGATGTGCCATCCGCAGGAACGACCAGCAGGAGACGTCCATGGTCTTCAGAAAGCCGTCGCGGCCGACATCGACGACGCGGCCGTGCAATGCTTCCTTCGGCGAAAAGGCGATGGAATGAAGCAGGAAATCGAGCTGCCCCCACTCCGACTTGATCCGCTCGAATACCGCTTCAGTCTGGCCTTCGACCATGACGTCGAGCGGCAGGAAGATCGGCGCTTCCAGGGCCTGCGCCAACGGCTCGACGTGCTTCTTGGCGCGGTCGTTCAGATAGGTGACGGCGAGATCGGCTCCGAGCGCGCGAAACGCCCTGGCGCAGCCCCAGGCGATCGATTGGTCATTGGCGATGCCGACGACGAGGCCCTTCTTCCCCTTTAGTGCGACCTTGCTGTCCGGAAATACTGGAATCATGACACCCTCTCTTTTCTGGGGTTGGGCGATTGGCCGTTCATCAACAGCGTCAGCGTGTGCTGCGCAATCATGAGCTCCTCGTCCGTCGGGACGACGTAGACCGGAACGAGACTCGTCTTTGCCGATATCAGCCGCGAATGGCGCGTGTTCTCGGCCGGGTCGAGTGCCACGCCAAGCCAGCCGAGCTGCTCCGCCACACGCGCGCGGATGCCGCTCGAGTTCTCGCCGATGCCGGCGGTGAAGACGAAGGCATCGATCCCCTGCAACGCCGCCGCCAGCATTCCGGCGTTGAGGCCGATGCGATAGACGAAATAGTCCACCGCCAGCTTCGCTTGCGGATCCGTGCTCGCCTCCAGCTCGCGCATGTCGTTGCTGAGCCCGGAAAGCCCCTTCAATCCGCAATCGCGATAGAGAAAATCCTGCACCTTCGACGGCGTCATCCCCTTCTCGGACAATAGGTACAGCACGACGCCCGGATCGAGCTGGCCCGGGCGCGTGCCCATCGGCAGCCCATCGAGCGCGGTGAATCCCATCGTGCTCTCGACGCTCAGCCCATTCTTCATCGCGCACATCGACGCGCCACTGCCGAGATGGGCGACAATCACCCGGCGCTTTGCGACCTCTGGCGCAATCTGGGGCAAGGTCCTGGAGATGTACTCATAGGAGAGCCCGTGAAAGCCGTAACGTCGCACACCTTCGGCGTGAAGCTGGTAGGGGATGGCGTAATGATCGGCCAGCGGACCGTGCGTGCGGTGAAACGCGGTGTCGAAGCACGCGACCTGGGGTATCGTCGGGAAATTGGCCAGGATCGAGCGGATCGGCGCGAGATTGTGCGGCTGATGCAGCGGCGCTAACGTGACGAAGCGTTCCAGCCGTGCCACCACGCCATGATCGACGAGAATTGGCCGCTCATGATCCGGCCCGCCATGGACGACGCGATGCCCGACCGCCAATGGATGGATGCGCGCCTCGTTCCGCAGCCATTCCCCCGCGACTTGCATCGCCGCCGGCACGTCCGGAATGGCCTCGATCGGATAGGCCCGGTCCGCCATGGGATCATTGCCTGCCCTGCTCGCCCGCAAGCGCGGACGGCTGCCGATGCCGTCCACCTGCCCCTTGATCAGGCGGCGCAGAACGCCCTCACCCTCGACCGCAAAGACCTGGAACTTGACGCTCGAGGAGCCGGCGTTGACGACGAGTATGCTGTCCATGGCGGTCACGCCGCGACTGTCGGCGCCTTCTGGCGCCGCGCGTGAGCATAAAGTGCAGCAACCGCGCAGGACGCCATCCGCGCTCTTGGGCTGTCCGCACGCGAGGTCAGGACGACGGGGACGCGCGCGCCGAGCACAATGCCGGCGCCGTCGGCCTTGGCGAAATAGGCGAGGTTCTTGGCCAGCATGTTGCCCGCTTCGAGATCGGGCACGACCAGGATCTGAGCGCGGCCGGCCACCTCGGACTTGATGCCCTTGATCCGTGCGGATTCGAGGTCGATCGCGTTGTCGAACGCCAGCGGCCCGTCGAGCACGCCGCCCGTGATCTGGCCGCGATCCGCCATTTTGCAGAGCGCCGCGGCCTCGATCGTGGATGGAATCTTCGATGTGACGGTTTCGACCGCGGAAAGGATGGCCACCCGCGGCGACTTGCCGAAGCCCGCCTGATTGTAGAGATCGATCGCGTTCTGAATGATGTCCCGCTTGGCGTCCAGATCGGGGAAGATGTTGATTGCGGCGTCAGTGACGAAGATCGTCTCGGCGTAGGCCGGCACATCCATGACAAAAACGTGGCTGATGCGCCGATCGGTGCGCAATCCCCCGACTTTGGCCGTGACGGCTCGCATCAGCTCGTCGGTGTGAAGGCTGCCCTTCATGAGCAGTTCGCCGCGCGCGGCATGGATCAATTCGACACCCCTCGCCGCGGCTTCGTCGCTGTACGCGGCATCCACGATCTCATAACCCGAGATGTCCAGGCCGAACGTGCTAGCCGTATCCCGGATCTTCCGCTCCGGTCCGACCAGGAGCGGCCGGATGATGCCGGCAGACGCGCTGTCGACGGCGCCGCGCAAGGATGTCTCATCGCAGGGATGCACCACGACGGTCGGCGTCGGCGGGATTGCCCTGGCCGCCGCGATCAGGCGATCATACTTGCTGGGAGACTGCGTGGCCGTCGCATCTGCTGACATGATGTCGCTCCCGATCCTTGCAACTCGCGTTACGACGCCTTCGCCTTGGGATCGAAAGGGGCAACGTTCGACGCCCTTTCGGCACCTTCCGCGGTGTCGAGGCCAAACAGGCCGGCGATCTGCCGCAGCCGGTTGGCGCGCTCGCCGGTGACATCCGCACTGGCCGACAGCACCTGCTCGATCGCCTCGAATGCTGCGCGGCGAACGTTCATGTCGTCAGGCAGCAATTTCGGGATTGCAGCGAGCGCCCCTTCCCGGTCGAGCAGCAGCATGAAGAACTGCTCGCGTACCAGCATCTTGAATTCGGCAAGAGACATGCGTGCGCCGCCATGATCCCGGCGGACCCGGCGCAGAGCCTCGATGCTGCGTTCGTCCACCATCCCCCGTGCCGAGCCGACATAGAGCAAAGCGCGCAACGCCGCTTCACGGAGGCCGCCCTCACCGATCCGCGACTTCAGCTCGGCAATGCGCTTCTCGAGCATGGTGCGATGCTCGGCGGACATCTCACGCCGACGCGACGGCGTGGACGTCGGATCGATCCCGACCGCCGCCTGGAGCGCCGGGGATCCATAGACGCTGAGGAACATCGCTTCGCTGAGCGCCTCCTGTGAATCGCGCCAGCTGTCGAGGGCGTGAACGACCTGCTTCGAGATCTGCTCCTGGAACGCCAGGAACGGATTGTCCGCAGCGACCGGCTTGCGCTTCTCGGCGGCCTTCTCGGCCAATGATTTCACCGTCGCCATGAAAGGATTCTGGCTGCTGAACAGCTCGTATTGCAGCCGCAGCGGATGCATGTTGTGAGCCCATTCGGCCATCTGTGGCGTCACCATGCGCTTGAGCCATGGCTGGACGAATTTTCGATAGGCCGCCAGGTTGATTTCCGAGATTCGTTTGGCGGTGGCAAAGCGTCGCTCGTCCTCAGGCGAATTGCCGCCCATGGCGCGGATGTCGTCGAGCGTCCGCGCTTCGCAGCGCATCACCCACTGGCCGACGACCAGATCCGAACTTGCGGTTTCCTCATCCTTCGCCTCGAACGTCGCTTCATAGAGTCCGGGCGGCAGAACGTCGATGAGGTCGATGTTGCTGGAAAATTCCGCGTGCTCCTTCTTGGCGACGCCGCCGGAGACGAAGATGCCGAGATGGCCGATGTTCTGGTGCACGGTGTAGACGATGGTCTGGCCATAGGCCCTGATCTCATCGACATCGGCATAGCAATCGAGGATCCAATGCAGCGCCTGCTGCGGCGGCGTGATGTTGTCGCCCTCCGAGCAGAACACCACGATCGGGGATCTGATGTTGCGAAGGTCGACCTTCCGGCCATCGGACATTTCGATGTTGCCGGCCGCGAGGTTGTTGCCGACGAACAGCTCATCGACGATGAATTGGATCTCCTCGGCGTTCAGGTTGACGTGGCCGCCCCACCAACGCTCGAATTCGAGGTAACGATCCGCCTCGGTGTCGACCTTGGAATAGACGTTGTATTGCTTGGTCCAGAGCGTATTCGACGGGTTCTGGTTCTCGAAGTTCTGCACCAGCCAAGCACCATCGAACTTGCCGGCGCCGAGATCGGAGGTCAGGGCCGTCAACCAGCTTCCGCCCAACAGCCCGCCCGAGTAGCGCATCGGATATTTTCCGTGCACGCCGGCCCAATAGGCCAGCGGCGCGCCGGCGATGATCAGCGGGCCGAATAGCTCGGGACGTAGCGAGGCCAGGATCATGACGGCCCATCCGGCCTGACAATTGCCGATCACGCAGGGCTTGCCGTCGGCATCCGGGTGAAGGCTCATGACCCTTTCGATGAAGATGGCTTCGGCACGCGCGATGCGCTCGATGGTCTGACCGGGCATCGGGTCCGGCAGGAATCCGATGAAGTAGCAGGGATGGCCTGCTTTCATCGCCACCCCGATCTCGCTGTCGGCCTTGAAGCCGCCGATGCCGGGGCCGTGGCCCGCACGCGGATCGACCACGACGAACGGCCGCCGGTTCATGTCGATCTCGACATTGGCGGGCGGAACGATGCGCACCAGCGCGTAATTGACGGGTTCGGCGAGCTGGCGCCCGTCCATGATCAACTCCGCCGCATATTGCAGAACATGCGGGGCGGTTTGCGCGAGGTGTTCCCTGTACTGGTCCCCGCGCCGGCGCATGATATCCAGGAACAGGATACTGCGCTGTCCCGCATCGACGAGGTATTCGACTGCCGAGGCGACCAGCCCCGACATGGGACCGCCCGGAATTTGCATCTTGTGCATGGACATGTTCTCGACCTCTTCGTCGCCTCGGCCAATTGACGGCTTGGAGCGAGGACGAACGTTGATCTAGGTCAAGATGATCTGCACGCTTCGGAGGCGTCTATCCTGCATTATAGGGCATGAGACCCGGCCGGGCGGTTTTGAAAGAGCGACATCGGCATGTCACAAGCTGCAACTTACAGCGTGCAAACCGTCCTGAAGGACGGCACTCCGACCGAAATCCGCGCGCTTCGCGCCAGCGACGAGGCGGACATGCTCGCTGCCATTGCGCGCACTAGACCGCAATCGCTGCAAAGCCGGTTCTTCGTTTTGAAACGGCATTTCTCGGAGAAGGAGCGTGCCTTCTTCATGGACGTGGATTTCAGCAATCACGTTGCGCTGGCCGCTCTCGCCGAGGAACAGGGTCGATACGCCATTATCGGCGGCGGCCGGTACGTCGTCGTCGAGCCCGGCCGGGCCGAGATGGCCTTCGTCGTGGTGGATGCCTGGCAGGGTCGCGGCATAGGCTCGCTGTTGCTGAGGCATCTGACGGACATCGCGCGCGAGCAAGGCGTACGAGAGCTCATCGCGGAAGTTCTGTCCGACAACGGGGCCATGCGAAGCATGTTTGCGAAGGCGGGCTTCAAGCTCGCGCGGAGTGACGATCCGAGAACGGTGCACCTGTCGCTCACGCTTTGATCCGCGCGCCCGGCTTGAGCCTCACCTCAAAGCGATCGTGATCCGACTGATATTGGCCGCCAGCTCGAGTCCCGCCTTCGGGCCTTGCAGCACCATCGTGACGCCCTTTTCGTTGCGGAGGTGCACACCGTTGGCACCGCCGACCAGCGCAAAGCCGCCGCCGACGGAGCTGTAGTTGCCGGCAAAATCTCTGACCTCCCTAATGCCGGATGCCCAGCCGTCGAGGCGACCGACACTTGCACCGACCGTGATGCCCAAGCTCACGCCGCTGACGCTGAAGGGATAGGTCTTGCCCCGGTACGTCAACACGCCGCTGCCGGCGCCACCGCCGGCCAGGAGGCCCGCCTTGACGATCTTCACTCTGACCTGACCGGTGGCCTGCGCGAAGGACGGCGCCGCCGGCAGGGTCAGCCCGAGCGCGAGCAGGAGCAGCGCGACCAGGCGAAATGCGCGCATGCGCGGCTCAGGGTTTTGCGGCATCGACTTTCTTCCAGGTTTCATCGGGATTGAACAACGTGGTGCGCTGGGCGATGAACTCGGTGCGCTTGCCGAGATCCTTCTGGTAGACGACGCCGTCATGATTGACCAGGAAGGTCATGACGCCCGAATTGCCGTATTCCGCGGGCCAGGCGATCAGGGCGAAGCCGCCGATCATCTTGCCCTTGACGACGTAGTTGAGCGCACCGCCGCGCGCATCCCGCCCCTGCGCTTTGAGAATCCGGAAGTAATAGCCGTGATAGGGCGTCG
Organism: Bradyrhizobium sp. NBAIM03; assembly: GCF_020194055.1. Taxonomy (NCBI): domain Bacteria; kingdom Pseudomonadati; phylum Pseudomonadota; class Alphaproteobacteria; order Hyphomicrobiales; family Nitrobacteraceae; genus Bradyrhizobium; species Bradyrhizobium sp. NBAIM03. The sequence continues at coordinate 126,953 of NZ_JADYVS010000011.1, forward strand.
GCCCGACATCACCGCCGCGATAGCCCTCCTTCGTTGCTTCGGCCGCGAGCGCGCCGAGCGGGCTCGGGTCGCTGTCGTCGCGCCAGAACAGGCCGTCCTTCTTGCCGGGCGAGGAGGAGATGCGCTGCGCGTAGACGCCGACGCCCTCGCCGCGGTCCTTTTCCGCATATTCGTTTTGCGCGTCGACGAAGGCGAGCGCGGTCTGGATCGCGTCGAGCTCGTTGCGGCCGATGCGACGGCGCAGCACCTCAATGCGTCCCTCGTCGGTGTCGAACGCCCAACCCGTCCTGGTGTTGACCAGCGGAATTGGAAACGGAAAATCGTCCGGCCCGAGCATCAAGGTGGCGGTCTTGTTGCCCTCCGCCTTGATGCCGTGCTTGGCGTCGTACATCGCAGTGAAACGCGCCCGAATGTCGTTGTCCGCAATCTCGTCGCCGGACGACACGATGTCCTCCGCATTCCTGCCGAGCACTTTCAAGATGTCTTTCGGGCCGCTCTTGACCGCGGCGGCGAGCGCAGACGCGGCCTCTTCCGGTGTCTTGTAGGATTCCTGTGCGAGAGAGGCCGATCCGAGCAGCGCGAGCGCGAGGACGCCGGGTATCAGCGCACGGCTAAACGATTTCATGCCGGTCATGGCATCACCTCCGCAGGAATTTTCGCGCCGCCGGCGAGCCAGTCGCGATAGGTGCGGAACGCCAGCCCGAGTTTTTCGTAATGGACGCGCAGATAGCCGTCGCTGCCGCGGGTCACGGCAGCGGGCATCGCCTGCTCGACCTCCTGCGCCATCACGCCGACATAAGCCTTGTCGCTGCCGATATAGCTGAAGCGATAATAGCCAAGGCCGTTCGAAAGGTGCCCGAGCAGGACGATGTCATGCTTGAGCGCGATATCCGAGCGCCGGCCGCCGCCGCCACCGCCACGGAAGCCGCCTCCACCGCCGCCACGCATCGCCATTCCGCCACCGCCGCCGCGGCCGGCAAAGCTTGGTCCGCCGCCGCCACCGCGCGGCATGCTCGCCATGCTGGCGCGGCCGCGTGCGGATGCCGCGGCAGCCGAGCGGCCGGAGGAGACGTTCATGGCACCGCCGCGATTGCCGCCGCCGCGATTGGCCGAACCGCCGCCGGCGCGGTTCGCAGCCTTGGCGCGATCGCCGCCGCCCTTGGTCGCGCCCTTGGCACGATCACCGGCACCGGCACGATCTCCGCCGCCGGGCCGGTCGCGCGTCCCTGCGCTGGGGCGATCGCCCGCGCCCGGACGGTCGCCGCGATTGCCGGCGCGATCACCTGCGCGATCTCCAGCGCGATCTCCTGGACCGCCGCGATCACCCGCACGATCTCCCGCCCGGTCCCCGGCACCCTGGTCGGGGCGCAGCACCTGGTTGCCGTCGCGGCCGCGGAAATCCATCCGGTCCGACACGCCGGCCTTCAGATTGTTGTTGCCGAAGCGCTGCTGAACATTGCTGTTGTTGTAGCGCACACCGCCGCGATGCGCCGGATTGTGCTGCCAGCCATTGCCGATATTCGTGGTGCGATGGTTGACATAGACGTTGCGGTTGCCCCAGTTGCAGCCGCCGCCCCAGTAATTGCCCCAGCGTCCGATCGCCCAGGCGGTGCCGAACGCGATGCCAGCCGCGACCACGCCGGCGCCGATATAAGACGGGTAGCCCCAATAATAGGGCGGATACTCCGCATAGGGCCAGCTGCCGTAGACCGTCGCCGGGTCGTAATACGGCACGTACATCGCCGCGGGATCGGCCTGCTGGATCACGACGACCTGCTTGCCTTCCTGAGACTGGACGCTGACCTTCTGCTGCTTGGTGGTGACGAGCTTCTTGTTGTCATAGGCCTTGGTGCGCAGACGCTGGATCGCGTCCATCACGTCGGGCTGCTGGGCGAGGAAGGCATCGCCCAGCTTCTTGGTCCAGTCGAGCTGCTCGCTCATCATCGCGAGGACATCGGCGGTGCTCGCCAATGCCTTGACGCTGTCGTCCCAGCCCTGCTTCTCCACTTCCGTCTTCAACGCATCGCCCTTCAGGCTCTTGCGCTCCTTCAGCCAACGGTCGGCCTGCACCACCTCCAGCGGATAGGTCGAGGCGGCCAGTACATTGGCGAGCAACTCGTCCGGATAAAGCGCGATCGGCGCGACGAGGGCCTCGAGCTGCTCGGGCTTCAGGAGCTCGGCCGCCGGTGCGGGCGGGCTGGCAGGCTGCGCCTGCGGCGCCGGGGCTGCAGGCGTCGTTGGGGTCTGCGCCATTGCGGCGACCGAAGTCGCCATCAACAGCGCCAGCGCCATCAGGGTCTTGCCGCAACGAAACATCACATCCTCCCTCGGACTTCAGTGCGGGAGGATCAAGCCGGGGCGCAAGCATTTGTTGATCGAGATCAACGAAACGGGTCATCGCGGCTGCTGCAGCGCAAGATCGAATAATCATTCGATCAGCTCGGCATCCAGCAGAAGCCGGTTCGGCACCGTCAGGCCGAGGGCCCTGGCCGTCTTCATGTTGATGACGAGCTCGAACCTGGTGGCAAATTGCACCGGAAGAGTGCTGATATCGGCACCGCGCAGGAGACGGTCGACATAGCCGGCGCCATCACGAAATTGCTGGGTCAGATCTGCACCATACGACATCAGCCCGCCATTCGACGCGTAGAAACGGACTGCGAAGATGGCGGGCACGCGCCGCTGCGCCAGCAATGCAATGGCCATCGCGCTGTGGGATCCGAAGAAGCCGCCATCCGGCAGCACGACGAGGCCGCCGCCTGTGCGCGCCGCCGTCTCGATCGCTCCCGCCATCTCCGGACCGCTGCGAACGCTCGCACCGGCGATCTTGAGGCCGAGACGGCTTTCCATCTGGTGCGCCGCTTGAACATAGAACGGTCCGTAGGGTGACGATTCCGGATTGAACAGCAGGGCCGCATGGTTCATTCCCGGCACCATGTCCTTCAATAGGCCGAGCCACTTCCCGCTCATCGAATGCTCATAGAGCGAAAAGCCGGTCAGATTTCCGGCCGGACGCGCCAGATTGGCGACGAGGCCCGTTCCTACCGGATCGGAAAGCCCCACGAAGACGATCGGAATTCGTTGCGTTGCATCGCGCAGCGCCCGTGTCGATCCCGTACTGGTCGAGAACAGAACGTCGGGCGCCGCGGCGACGAGCTCGAGCGCCTCCAACTTCTGGCGCGCCGGATCGGGGCCCGGCCAGCGCACCTCCAGCCGGAAGTTCTGGTTGGCGATCCAGCCTCGATCGGTGAGACCCTGCTGAAAGGCATCCACGCGCATTTGCGCGCCGGGATCACCAGCGACATTGCCCGTCAGCACGCCGACGGCGGGCATTCGGTCCTGGGCTTTCGCCAGGACCGGCAACGCAGCAGCAGCACCAACCAGCGTCATGAAGTCACGACGTCTCATACGCCTCACGCTCGCCTGTCGTACTCGTCATGCGATCGAGAGAGAACGGCTTCAGCGCCGTGATGTTTGATCAAGATCAAGATACCGCCCGCTCAGCGAGCGGTCGGAAGCCTGATCGTGAACAGTGCGCCGCCCGCAGGCTGGTTCGCAGCAGCGATCGTGCCGTGATGGGCCTCGACGATGGTTCTGGCGATTGCAAGGCCCATGCCCATGCCTTGCGGTTTGGTCGTGAAGAACGGATCAAACAGGCTTGCGAGATCGGAGGCGGGTATTCCGGGCCCGGTGTCGGCGATCCTGATCTCGGCCTGATTGCCGGTGCTGAGCGTCGACACGCTGACCTCCCGCTTTCCGGCGTCCGCATCGGAAATCGCATCCATTGCGTTGATGATCAGGTTGAGAATGACCTGCTGAAGCTGGACCGGATCTCCCTTGACGTGAAGGCCGGCCAGGGCCGGCAAATAGCTCAACGTGATCCGGCGTCCCTGAGCGAGGGCCTTCACCAGATCGATTGCTTCGCGCACTGTATCGTTGAGCTCGATGTGCTTGACCTCAAACGGGGTCTTTTTCAGAACGCTGCGCAGCCTACGGATCACCTCGCTCGCCCGTTGGTCGTCCCTTCTGATGTCGGCGAGGATCTGCTGAATCTCGACAAGGTCGGGCTGAGCGGCCCTGAGCATGAGCTCTGCAGTCTCCGCATTGGTCAGAATCGATCCGAGTGGCTGGTTCAGTTCATGTGCGATCGATGTGGTCAGCTCGCCAACTGCCGAGTAGCGGTTGACGTGGGCGAGTTCCGCCAGCCGCTGACGCGATTCGACTTCGGCGACGCGGCGCCGGCGACGCTCGTGCAGGAGCCCGCTGATGAGTCCGGTCTGGACCAGGAACACAGCCGAGATCATCAGCATCTGCCAGTGATAGCGCTGCCAGATACTCGGCTCGCGAAACAGGATGGTGCTTCCCTTGGGCAGGCGACTCTCGCTGATGCCCCAGCGCTGCAGCTCGCGCCAGTCGTAACGCGGCGCGGCGAAGGCGATCGGCTCATAATTGATGCTCGCCGGTTTCGCGCCGCCAAGAATGCCGATCGCGGCGCTGACGGTCCGCGACGTCGTTTCCCCAATCAAGTGCATCGGTCCCCCGACCGTGCTCTCGCCGAAGAACGGCTCCTGGTAGGAGAAGATCGGGGCGTTCGCGACGGCATGCAGGCTGCGCAGCGCCCAGTCGCTCTCATAGACCACCCCGGCCGCATCGACGGACATCAGCCCCCAGAACAGCGCGGTGTGAGACGGGAGCTTCGATGAGCGCTTCAGGATCTCCTCGAACGACAAATCCGAGTACCAAACGAGTTCGATCCGCTCCGCAAAAGGTTTCAGCTCCCGCTTCAGCTCCTCCGTCCAAAACCTCTCGAGCGGCGAAGCTCCGACCACAATTCCAATCGATTTTGTATCGGGCAGGACCTGAAGAATGTTGTCGAAGGCCGCGACAAAATCGTTGCGGACGGCCACCACGACATCGTTGTCGCAGAGGTCGGTGCGATTAATCAGCCGATGCTCGACCGCGGAGAGGATCAACGGTGCATCGGGGAACAGCCTGGCGCGATATTTCTGCGCAAAGCGGGCGGCAGGCGCGCCGATGCTCAAGACGATGTCCGGCACCGCACCTTGGTACAGCGAGTGTAGATATTCGACGAACGGCGCCTCGGGACCAGGGTTGTTGAAGCGCGCGGTGAGCAGCGCGTGCTCCTGGATATCGAGCGGCCAGGGCGATTGCCGCTCGAGCTCGGACTTGATGTCGCGCGCATATTCGCTCCACGGCCGGAACTCGCGGCCGAAGGAATGCAGCAACAGCACGCGTTTGAGCTCGCCGCGCCGGCTCCGCTCGACCGCACCGGCTTGCCCGGCCGAGAGGCACTCGGCCACGAGCAGGCCGAAACAGAGGAGCGCAGCCGCGAGCCGTGGCTTCAGCCAGTCTATGCACGCGCCCCCGCTCATGCTGCACCCTCACAGCTTACGGCAGCTGCTTTCCAGGCAATAATAGCTGGAATCGCACCATACGGACAGCCCCCGAGGCAGGCCTCAGCAGCGCGTGACGACGCGGCCATAGGCGCCCACGACTTGCGCGCAGGACGGCGCATAATAGGCGCCGGCGGCCGAAATGGCAGGCGAGGACGACTTTCGGAGACCACGTCTCGTCCGTCCTCTTCTCTCGTTCAATGCCCGCCGCTCAGCACGAGCGTCTGGATCGGCAGCAACAGCGCCTGGATCCGCAGCAGCAGCGCGTGCACGAGGCCGACGCCGTCGACGACGTGCAGCGCGATCTTCCGGCTGGTCGAGGTGTCCTTGGCCGAAATCTCCTCGTGATTGCTGGTGTAGGCGTTGACGATGCAGCTCGAGCCCGGCGTGACACCGTCGAGACCGCCCTTGTAGAGCGGCTCCAGGAAAACCAGGATCGTGCCGGGACGGACGGCATTCTGCGGGTCGATGAGCTGCTCTCCGGTGCGAAACTGCCCGGCCGCGATGTAGTCCTGCACCGTCGTGATCACCATGGGGATGATGACCCAGGGTTTGGATATGCAGGTCGCTTCCGCCACCATGCCGGTCTTCATGACCTGCGCCTCGATCTGGCCGAAACCGGCCTGGAGCGCCTTGCGGCCCGCGCCCTCCGGAACGAGAACACCGGCCGGACGCATCAGCTGGTTGACGACATCGCCGGGGCGAACCAGGAACTGCTCGACGCGCCCGTCGACGCCGGCGCGTACGAAAGTCTTGTCGAGATCGACCTGCGCCTGGTCGAGCGCGGCTTCGGCGCTGGCCTTCTGGGCCGGCAGCAGAGCCGAGACCTGCAAGGACACTGACTGCTTCGCCGCCGTCGCGGCGTCGATGCCGGACTGTCGCTGATCGACCAGCACCTGGAGCTTGTCGATGTCACGCTGTGGAACGATGCCGGGATTGCGGCGCTGGAGCTCGGTCTTGACCTCGAGCTCGTCTTTGGCCTGCTGGTAGTTGGCCCTCGCTTCGCCGAGCTGCGCCTCGGCCTTGACCACGTCGGCCTGCGCCGTCTGCATGGCGGCATCGACTTCTGCCACCTTCCGCTTGGCGGTCTCGACCGCAGCCTTTTGCTTCGAGCTATCGAGCGTGAACAGCACATCGCCCTGTTTGACGGGCGCGGTGAAGCCGACTTTGACCTCGGCAACACGGCCCGAGCCTTCGGGCAGAATTGGCACGGTGCGGAAGTACAGCGTCGCCGACGATGTCGCCGGATGGAAGTAGAAGATCATGGTGATGAGCGACACCGTCAGCATCAGGCAGGCGGTGATGCCCCAGCGCAGCTCGTACCAGACCGAGAAGAAGGTGATTTCCTTCCCGAAGCGCTTGCCCTGGGCGTAGCGGCGGTACAGGTAGTCCGGAAGGATCGTGACGAGGGAGCAGATCAGCAGCTCAAGCATGACTGCGCTCCTTCTCCTTGGCGGGTCCCGGCTTGTCCGCGGGGGGCGGTGCGACGGCCGCCTCAGCCTGGACTTCCTCCGCATCGGAGGCCGGCGTCGCGTCGGCGATCTTCTCGACGGACCCGGCAATGCTGCGCAGCGGCGTGCCGAAATCCGGAAGATCGATCATTGCGAGGAGCAGTCCGGCGATCCAGAAGATGTGCATGTGCGTGAACAGCGAGATCAGGCCGAGCACGGCGACTAACTCGAACTGCAGTTTATGCGTTTTGTGCGCCATCCGCTCGGGCAGGCTGTGCAGTTTCCAGTAGAGCGTGCCGACCCAGAGCACGGCCCCGATCAGGAATACGCCCATCACCACCATCAGCGTATCGGTCCCGCTCCCCGGTGCGAGATAAAACGGCAGATGATGCGGTGCCATCGGATGAAGCTGCTCGCTCAAACGTCTCTCCCGGTCAAAACGTCCATGGGCGGCACTGTGTTCGGGTATGTTCGCGTTTGTTTGATTTGAGTCAAGGGAACACGTCAGGGCCAACCCTAGCGTCAGCCGCATGCTGATTGGACAACCATCAGGAGCCGCCCGCCATGCCCGGCCTAGACGATCTCATCCCCAGCGCAGCCCAGATTCGTAAGGAAGCCGCCCTCAAGGAAGCCGAAAAGGCGGAGGAATATGTGCGCCTTGCCGCCGCGGCCGAGGCGGAGAAGCGCGCCTTGATCGAGCGCTTGAGCAAGCCCTCGGGCAAGACCGAGGAGGAGAAGATCAAGCTCGCCTCGACCGTGATCCAGCGCGCGGTGCGCAACGGCCTCACGGAAGTGCTGGTCTATCGCTTCCCCAATTCGCTCTGCACGGACAAGGGCCGCGCCATCAATCAGATGGAGAAGGGCTGGGAGAACACCCTGACCGGAATTCCCAAGGAGATCTTCCAGCTCTGGACCGATTACCTGAAACCGCGCGGCTATCGCATCGCCTATCAGATCATCGATTTTCCGGGCGGCGTGCCCGGCGACATCGGCGTGACCATTTCCTGGGACGATTAGCAACAGGTGGGATCGGCATGGCGAAGGACGGCCCTGCGGAGCGGATGAAGCGGAAGGATTACGAGAAGGAGCTCGAGAAGCTCCAGGTCGAGCTGTGCCATCTCCAGGACTACGTGCGGGAAAACAAGCTCCGGGTCATCGTCCTGTTCGAGGGTCGGGACGCCGCCGGCAAGGGCGGCACGATCAAGGCGATCACCGAGAAGGTCAGCCCGCGCGTGTTCCGGGTCGTCGCCCTGCCCGCGCCGTCCGACCGCGAGAAGACACAATTGTTCTTCCAGCGCTACATGGAGCGATTTCCGGCCGGCGGCGAGATCGTGATCTTCGACCGGAGCTGGTACAACCGCGCCGGTGTCGAGTACGTCATGGGCTTCTGCACCCCCGCCGAGCACGAGCGTTTCCTCAACCTGTGCCCGCAGATGGAGAAATACGTCATCGACGGCGGCATCATCCTGATCAAGATCTGGCTCGAGGTCGGCATGGACGAGCAGGAGCGCCGTTTCAAGGCCCGCATCGACGACCCGGTCCGACAGTGGAAGCTCAGTCCGATGGACCTGGAATCCTTCCGTCGCTGGTACGATTATTCGCGCGCGCGCGACCTGATGCTGAAGAAGACCAGCACGAAGGATGCGCCCTGGAACATCGTCCGCTCTGACGACAAACGAAGGGCGCGGCTCAACTGCATCGCGCACCTTCTCGGCGCCATCCCCTTCAAGCGCATCAAGAAGGACAAGATCAAACTGCCGAAGCGCTCCGACAAGGGACGCTACAACGACCAGGCCAGCCTCAAGAAAATGAGTTTCGTCGCGCAGCGCTATTGAGCAGCGTCAGGCCGCTAAAGCGCGATGCGATTGGAATGAATCGTCATCGCGCTTTAGGTTGTTGTTTGAGCATGTTCTATTCGGAAAACCGCTACACACTTTTCCGGATCATGCCCTAGGGGCCCGACGCTGCCGTCGATCGCTCAATGGCCATACGACCCCTTCAACTCGATTTCAGGCGGATCGTGACGCCACCGACTGCAGCCGATACTTCCGCGCCGACCCGCGGGCCGCTGAGCTGGAGGATCACGCCATTGCTGTTTTGCAACTGAACGGCGCCGGCACCTGCGGCGATTGCCCCACCCGCTCCTCCCACGGCATAAGAGCCTTCGATCGACGCCGGCCCCTTTAGATTGAGCGCGCGGCCGACGAACTTCGTGGTCGACGCTCCGATGGTGAGGCCCACGCTCATGCCAGACACCGTGAATGGGTATTTCTTGCCCCGGTAGACCAGAACGCCCTCACCGCCACCGGCGCCGACGATGAAGCCACCCTTGGTGAAGACGACCGCGACCTGGCCGGTGTCGGCACGCGCGGACGTGCTAAAGCCGGCAACAGCGGCGAGCGAAGCGACCAGGACGGCGCCGAAGGACAGTTTTCTCATGACGTTTTCTTCCCCTTATTGAGCCAGGATCATCGCGAAGTAGCCGAAGATGGTGAGAAGGATGCCCGAGACGGCATAGCCGACCGGGAATCCGATCCAGGGCACGGAGCTCTGGATCTCGACCGCGGCCTCGCGGCACGGGCCGGAATGCGAGCGCGCGCCGGCAACGCCGCCCATCAGAACCGCCGGATTGATCTTGAAGACGTGGTATCCGATCGCCCACACAATGAACGGCGGGATCGTGCACGCGATGAAGCCGACGATGAAGATCTTGAGCGCGACCGCGCCGGTGAGCTGAGCCAACAGGCCGGCGCCGGCATTGACCCCGACGATCGCGACGAACACAACAAGGCCGAGATCCTCAAGCACGTTTCGCGCCGCGTTCGGCGTATTGCCGAAGAAGCGCAGCCGCGACACGACCGAGGACACGATCACGCCGGACAGCAACAGCCCGCCGGCATTGCCGAGACCGACCTTGGCACCGAAGGCGGGGAATTCGATCATGCCGATGAGGAAGCCGATGATCATGCCGACCGACAGGGTCAGCAAGTCGGTCGAGGTGTTGGCGCGCGCGATGCGGCCCCACATCTCGCCGAGCTCGTTGACCGCCGACTTCAGGCCGACCACCGAGACGATGTCCATGCGCTCCAGCTTGGTCTTGAGACCGGCCGGGATCTGCACCCCGCCCCGCTCGACCTTGGTCACCTGCAGCTGGCCGGCGATGGCCGTGTCGCGGAAGGACTCGAAGGTCCGCCCGACGACGTCCTTGTTGAAGACGACGATTTCCGCCTGGTCCATGGGTATACCGAGCGTCTTGGCATCGGCGACCTCCGGACCAATCAGGCCCATCTTCTCAGTCAGATGCTCGGTCGATCCGCCCAGCGCGACGATATCGCCCTTCTGCAGCACGAGCTCGGGATCAGCCCCCTGCGGCTCACCATTGCGCCCGACATTGACGATACGGTACTCGGGATTGACCGTGCGGAATTTGGCGATGCTCATCCCGATCGTCGCAGGATTCTCCAGCCGGTAGGCCCGCAGACCGAACTGACGGTAGCCGGTCAGGGCGCCGCCTTCGAGATCTTTGACGCCGAACTCCTGCTCATACTTCTTGGCGGCGGCCATGGCATCGACGCCCCACCAGCGCGGCAGGTATTTGCAGATCAGGATGATGCCGACGGTGCCCCAAATGTAGGTAATACCGTAGGACAAAGCGATCATGCCGGAGGCATCCTCGGGCTTCATCCCGGCAGGCAGTTTCACGACTCCCGACGTGACGGCCTGCTCGGCCGAGCCGATCGCCGCCGACATGGTCTGCGATCCCGCCAGCATTCCGCCAGCCGCACCGGGCGGCAATGCGAAGAGCTTCGCCCCAAGCACGACGAGGGTCAGGCCGATCACACTCGACACCACCGCGAGGAACAAGAATTTGATCCCGTCGCCCCGCAGGCTGTTGACGAAGGACGGACCTACGCGCAGGCCGACGCCGTACATGAAGAGATAGTAGAACAGGCTCTTGGCGAAGTTGTTCAACTCCAGCTTCACGCCATAGCTGGATGCCCAGACCGAGATGCCCGCGCCGACCACGATGGCACCGGCGACCATGCCGAGGCCATAACCCTTGATGCTGGCTCGGCCGATATAGACGGCGAGACCGACCACGAAGAACAGCAGCAGATACGGGTACTGCTGCAAGAACTGGAAAAATGCCTGCATGTTCGTCCCCTCCCGACCTATGACGCGGCCTTGAGCTTCGGCTGGGCGCTGGGCTTTGGCCTGCCGAGCTTGGCCAAGGCTTCCGTCCGTACGAGTTTCAGCCCTTCCTTGGCGTCGTAGCCGTGGATCTCCTTCACATCGAGCTTGCGCATGAAGTCGATCGTCTCCTGGGTGATGACCTGGCCGGGCACCATGATCGGGAAGCCCGGCGGATACGGGATCACGAAGTTGGCCGAGACGAGCTCGGGCCCGGCCTTCAGCCGCCGGTCGATCTCGGGATCGTTGAGGCGGATGTGCTCGCAGCCGGCGACGTCATAGGCCGCGTAGAAGCCGCTGCGGATGTCGCCCTCGTTGGTCTTGGTGCCAGCATCGCCGCGGAAGCTCGGGTGGAAATGCGAGAAGTTCGGCAGATCGGGCACGTCCTTCATGAGGCTCGTCACCCGTGCCTCGAAGGTCTTTCGCGCATTGGCACCGCCCTGGGCCAGGCCGCGGTCGATCTCGCCCGCGATCTCGGCGAGCACGCGAACGAGATGCGCGACGTCGCTGCGAGTGTTGTTGATGTTGGATTGGACCAGCACCGAGTTGCGGGAGGTCTTGTTGACCTGGATGTTGTACTCGTTGGCGAGAATGCCCTTGAACTGCGTGCCGTCATAGCCGGCCGTGCCGCATACCAGCGTCATGCGGGTCGGGTCGAGGCAGAACTCGTCCTCGTCCAGGCTCTTCAGCGTGTTCGCCCAGTTGACGCCGGGGGCGAGGAAGTCGGTGAAGCCGCTCTGGCGGTACTGCGCCGGCACCATGGCGTCGGCACCGAGGATGCGGAAATATTTCGAGATCAGCGGGTTGTTGTTGACCGCCTGGCGGATCGCGAACGCGATCTCGATCGCATTGGCGACGAGGCCATAGCCCTCCAGCTCCATCTGCCGCCGTGAGATGTCAAGGCTCGCGATCAGCTGCTGGTTCGGGCTTGTCGAGGCGTGGGTGAACACCGCTTCCTTGAACTGCTGCTCCACGGTGTGGAATTCGACGTCCTTGACCGAGAGCATCGAGCCCTGGCGGATCGCCGACATCGACTTGTGGGTCGAGTTGGTCTGGTAGACGCGCAGCCGGATCTGTCGGGGGTCCGGGATCAGCCGGGTCTTGAGCAGCACCTCGTCGGACGGGTTCTTGCCGAGCTCGGCCTGCTGCTTCTCATAGGCCGCGACCGACTTGGGATCGCGCATCCATGCCTCGATCTCGTTGGCCGCGCCAAGTCCGGTGCGGCGGCGCAGGAATGGCGAGAAACGCGCGAAGCCGAACCAGGCTTCATCCCACAGGAAGATCAGATCGGGCTTGATGGCGAGGCATTCCTCCATCACCCGCCGTGTGTTGTAGATATGGCCGTCGAACGTGCAGTTGGTGAGGTCGACCATCTTGACGCGGTCGAGCCGGCCATCGGCCTTGGCGCCCAGCAGCGCCTGCTTGATGGTCTTCAGCGGCACCGCGCCGTACATCGAATATTCCGTCATCGGGAAGGCTTCGACGTAGAGCGGCTGCGCACCGGCCAGCACCATGCCGTAGTGATGCGACTTGTGGCAATTGCGGTCGACAATCGCGATGTCGCCGGGCGCGAGCAGCGCCTGCACCGCCATCTTGTTGGACGTCGATGTGCCGTTGGTAACAAAGAAGACGCGGTCGGCGCCGAGCGCCCTCGCCGCCTTCTCCTGCGCCTTCTTGATGTTGCCGGTCGGCTCCAGCATGCTGTCGAGACCGCCGGTGGTGGCGCTGCTCTCGGCCAGGAACAGGTTCGGGCCGTAGAACTCGCCCATGTCCCGGATCCAGTCGGACTTGAAGATCGACTTGCCGCGGGCGATCGGCAGCGCGTGGAAGGTGCCGATCGGACGCTGGGCGTATTTCTTGAGATTGTCGAAGAACGGCGTGTCGTAGCGATCTTGGATGCCTTCGAGGATCGATAGGTGGAGTTCCAGCAGCTCTTCAACGGAATAGAAGATGCGACGGACCACATCCGCCTCGGGATTGCCGGCGAGCTCCTCCACGTCGCGGTTCGAGATCATGTAAAGGTCGAGCTCGGGCCTGACGCGCTTGATGATCTGGGCGAGCCGCAGCGCCGAAGCGTCGGTTTCGTCGTTGAGACCGGCCGAGGCCATGATCGAGCGCAACACCGGTGCATCGTGCCGCGAACGCAGGCCAAAGCCCTCGTTGATGATGACGGCTCCGATGTTCGGATTGAGCATCGTCGCACAGAAAGCGTCCTCCAGGCTGCCGACGATCACAGGTTCATAGATGAACGCGTCGACCGGGCGCCGCAGCTTGCGCCATTCCGCGGCCAGCGCCGGCCATTGGCTGGAAGATACGCCGGTGACGATCAGGGTTTCGAAATACGGCCTGCGCGCGCTGTGCGCGCCAAAGGCCGGCGGCGCCAGCTCGGGCGCATCGCCGTTGCCGTCGTCCTTGGGGCTCCAGTCACCGGCATGTTGGCGGAAGGATCGCGTCGCCAGTGCCTGGGCAATTCTCGTCGCAAGGGCGAACGATGATGCACCGTCGCCGGCGACCGCTGCTTCCCGCAGCGCCGCCATGAGGTGCGGACCGGGATAGCCGTGAAATTCTTCGATGATCGAAAGATCGGCCAACGCCGCGTCATAGGCTGTGCGATTGCCGACGCGCGCCCAGGTCTTTGCTGCTTCCACAAGGTCGCGCCAGTCGTCTGCCCGCGCGCCCGGGCCGGAAAAGAACTGGTCGATACGCTTCTGTGCGGGCTTGGCGTCTTTGGACATCTCTCTCTCTCCCGATCCTCTAAAGGTGATGCGGATCGTGGGTGCGGCGCGGCTCGCTCCATTGATCCAAGTCAACGGTCGCGTGCATTCTGCGGGCCGACGCCGTGCCGTTCGCAGCGCAACACGAAAAGATCACCGTTCGTTGTGCGACGCTCACCTGATCATTGGCGCGCTCATCTCCCCTCCTGCGAACGTAGCGCTTCGCAGCGCAGCAGCACGATCAACAGCGCGACGACCGGCAGGCCCAGCGCGAGATCGGGGACGCTCTTGGTTGCAAAGGCTCCGGCGGCGGCACCGAAGCCGAACACGACGCACAACGCGATGAAAATGCCCGAGCGGCGCAGCGTTCCGAGTGGTGCGCCGCCTGCTGCGACTGCGAAGACGTTCTCGATGGCCTGACGCATGTTGCTGGTGATCATCACCGTGCTGCACACTGTGCCTTCGACCTTGACGAACATTGCGGCCTGCATCGCTGCCACGGCGGAAATACCGAGCGTTCCAGCCAAATCGGGCAACCTATTGTGCAAGATGCCGATCGCTATCAACAGCAGGATCTCGATCAACGTACTGACCGCGCTGGCCCGCTCGCCCGTTGCGCGGCGCAGCCAGGCTGCGAGCACGATGCCGACCGCGAACGCCAGGATTGGCGGCACGAAGTGCAACGCCTTCGCCCAGTTGCCCGCCATCGCGTGAATCCACAGGAAGATCAGGTTGGCGGTCTGGGCATTCGCCAACACGCCGTGGATGATCCAGGTATAGGCGTCGATATAGCCGCCGACAAAGGCGAGCAGCAGGACGATCTCGACTGTCTCGTCGCGGCGGATCGCACCGGTTGTGACGTTCAGGGTACTCATGACGGCAATATGGGCTTTCGCGAACATTCCATCGCGTCATAGCCGCCGCCACGTCGCCGCGAAGGCTTGATCTGGATCAAGCAACATCCGGCCGCCGCCAATCAAATCGCTCCAAAGCGCCGGGGGAATGCCATGGAAACCGTCAGGTGGATCATCGCCACCGCACCGGAAATTTTCCTGCTGCTCGCGATCGCGATCGGCACCATCCTCGGCCGCATCAGGATTCGCGGCTTCTCGATCGGAACCACCGCCTGCATCCTGATCGTCGCCGTGCTGATCGGACAACTCGGGAGCTTCACGTTCCCGCCGATCCTCCGGGCGATCCTGTTCAGCCTGTTCGTCTTTACGATCGGTTACCGTTCTGGACCGGAATTCTTCGCCTCGCTGAGCGTGCGGACCTTGGCACAGGTCGTGCTGGCGTTGGTGATCGGCGCCACGGGGCTCGCGCTCGTGCTCATCTTCGCGCGTGTCTTCACGTTGGATACGGGGACAGCGGCAGGACTGACGGCAGGAGCGCTGACGCAATCCTCGGTGATCGGCACCGCATCCGGCGCGCTGGCGCAGCTCGGCCTGCCGAGCGACGTGCTGAAGCAGCAGGAAGCCAACATCGCGGCGGGCTATGCGGTGACCTACGTGCTCGGCTACATCCTGACGCTCCTGTTCGTGCCATTCGTCGCGCCGCGGCTGATGCGGATCGATCTGAAGGCGGAGGCGAAGAAGCTCGAGGCGGAGCTCGCCGGCGGTACGCCGCCAAAGACGGAAAACCTGTCCTATCGCAAATTCCAGGCCCGCGCCTATCGCGTCTCGGCCGGCGCAGGTCGTACCATCGGTGCTATCGAGGCGGAGATCGGCGGCCGCACGGTCGTAGAGCGGATCGTGCGCAGCGGGGCCGACATCAAGCCGCAGCAGGACGCCGTGCTCGAGGCCGGCGACGACATCGTCATCGCCGGTCCGACCGCCGTGATCGTCGCGGCCAAGCCGATCCTCGGGGCCGAGATCGACGCGGGGGAACTGCTGCGCAACCTGCCCGGCAATGTGATCGAAGTGCTCGTTGAAAACCGCCAGCTGCACGGCCGCTCACTGCGCGAAATCGTTGATCGGCTCGGCGACAATGCACGCGGTGTATTCCTGCGTGCGCTGACGCGCATGGGGCGGGAAGTGCCGCTCGGTCCCGATACGCGCGTCTATCTCGGCGACGTCATGACGCTGGTCGGCAGCACCGGCAATATCGCGCGGGCAACGGCGCCAGTGGGACACGCTCTGAATACGAGCGACCGCACGGACATCGCCTTTCTCGCTGCCGGCATCGCAGTGGGTCTTCTGGCCGGCCTTGCCAGCTTCAAAATCGGCACTGTCGCATTGACACTCGGTGGCGGCGGCGGCGCGCTGATCGCCGGGCTCGTCTGCGGTTGGTTGCGTTCGCGCAGGCCGGGCATCGGCGCAATGCCGCCCGCGGCGCAGCAGACCCTGAGCGACATCGGCCTCGGCGGCTTCATCGCGGCGATCGGACTCGGCAACGGCCTTGCCGCCTGGTCGGCGATCCAGGCGCACGGTCTGTTGCTGGTCGGCATGGGCATCGTCGTCACGCTGGTCCCGATGACGGTGGGAACGCTGGTTGCCTATTATCTGCTGCGCATGAATCCGGTCGTGACCTGCGGTGCGCTCGCCGGCGCCATGACGGTCGATGCCGCCGTCACCGGCGCCTGCGACGTTGCCGAGAGCCAGACGCCGGTGCTCGGCGTCGCCGTCCCCTACGCGGTCGGCAATGTCGTCCTCACGGTGCTCGGCCCGATCGTCGTGGCCGCAACCTATTCAGGTTGAGGGAGGCCCGGATGCGACGCGGACCTGCATTGCTCCATTTTTTCGCGATCACCTTGCTCAGCCTTTTCGTGGCCGCATCGCCCACGCACGCCGCGGACGAGGTCCGCATCCAGGAGGAAATCTGGGCGCTGCCCCTGCCGCTGCCGATGTTCGCCTATCTGGTGCGCCCGGTCGGCGATGGTCCGTTCCCGCTCGTCATCATGAATCACGGTGTCTCGCTCGACGCGACCCAGCGCAGCCTTTTCCCTCTGGTCGAATTTCGCGACGCCGCCAAATGGTTTGCGAGGCGCGGCTATCTCGTGGTGGCCCCGGTGGGCAGCGGTTATGGCGCGCAGGCAATCGACATCCCCGAACGCGGAATGTTCGGCCCGTTCTTCTCGAAAATCGGGAAGTGCGCCAATCCCAATTTCCGTGATGCCGGCCTCGCGGTCGCCCAGGTCGATCTCTGGATCATTGACTATCTGGCCGCCGAGAAGCGGATCATCCCGAAGGACGTGATCGTGGTCGGCCAGTCTGCCGGCGGCTGGGCCTCGATCGCCCTTTCGAGCGTGAACCCGCCACAGGTGAAGGCCATCATCGTCTTTGCCGGAGGCCGCGGCGGACGCGTCGACGGCAAGCCGAACAACAATTGCGCGCCCGACCGACTGGTCGAGGCCACCGCCGATTTCGGCCGTACATCGCGCGTGCCGATGCTGTGGATCTACACCGGGAATGACACGTATTTCGGTCCCGACCTATCGAAGCGCATGCACGCTGCCTTCATCGGCGCCGGCGGCCGGGCCGAATATCACCTGATGCCCCCGTTCGGCAACGAGGGACATTTCCTCCTCGGTTCGCCGGACGCGGTTCCGCTCTGGTCGCCGTTGGTGGCGAAGTTTCTCGACGCGCAGAACTGAGTCCGGATCTCGGAGTTGCAGCGATGGCCCGTACTTTTGATTGTCTCTCTGGTCTCCTGATGGTTGCAGCCGCCGGAGTCGCGACGGTCTTGGCTGTCGCTTCGCTCAAGGCGGCGCAGGCGGAAAAGTCCTCCGAGGTCGCAACACGCGGCCAGCGCGACGCCAGCGACATCAGCTATGGCAGCTGGCAGAAATTGTGCTTCAAGGCCGGCGGCGCGCCCACCCTCTGCCGAACCTCGATCACTGGCCGGTTCGCGACCGGGCAAACAGCCGTGCGCATTGATCTGATCGAGCGGGAGGACGCGCCCACCGCCCGCCTGCAACTTTTCGTGCCGGTCGGAATGTACCTGCAGCAACCACCGAAACTGGCCGTCGACCATGGCGCCGCGTTCCGCATTCCTTATACCTGGTGTCTCACCAATTTATGCGTCGCGGCGGACGTCGTGACGCCAAAAATCATCTCGGAGATGGAAAACGGTCAAACGCTTCTGCTCGAACTCGTCGACTCCAATCTTCTTGCCGTGACGACTTCGATTCCGCTCGCGCAATTCGGTTCCGCCCATAAGGGGGCGCCGACCAGGATACTCGAGCAATATGTCGAAGAATGACGGCCGTCGTGGAGCTACAAGACGCGGGCGCGCTGGACCGATTGGATCAAAGACTGCGCCGCAAACGGCTTGATGAGATAGGCGATGCAGCCCGAGGCAATCGCGGCCGAGCGGTTTGCCGGGCTGTCATTGCCGGTGACATAGATCACGGGTGCTTCGATGCCCTTCTCGGCCAGGCTTCGCCGCACCTCGATGCCGGACCTTGCACCCAGATCGATGTCGAGGATGATGCAGATCGCGGTATGGAACCTGCCATGATCGAGCAAGGCCCCTCCCGTGTCGAACAGGGTTGTGGCGAAGCCGTATCCTCGCAGCAGCCTGTCCATGCTGGTACGCATGGACGGATCGTCATCGACAACGAAGACGGACTCGCGCAGGAGCAAAGCGATGGCCTTTCCGGAACACGACAGTGGGATATCGGATACGACAGCTCCGCGCTCTCGCGTGTGCGTATGTGCATTATTGCACATAGCGCGTCGCGCACTGTCAACACGCCTTGGCATTGTCCTTTGGGACAGGCACGTCGAGGGAACCTCGCTCTTTCCGGAGCCGTCAGCGTTCGTCCGGATCGAGCATTCCGAGACGCTCTGCGATCGAAACGAGTTCCGCCAGCGAGCGAACCTGCATCTTCTCCATCACTTGATGGCGGTGCGCCTTCACGGTGCGCTCGGTGGTGCCCAGCTCATGCGCGATCTGCTTGTTGATCCGGCCGCGCACGATCAGATCGAACACCTGTCGCTCGCGCTGGGTCAGCGTGGCGAAATGGCCACGAAACGCATCCAGCCTGCTGGCCTGAGCCCGCGCAGTCCGCTGACTGGCCAGCGCACGCTCGATCGCATCGAGCAACTGCTCGGAGGATATCGGTTTGGTCAGGAAGTCTTCCGCACCTGCCTTGATCGCGCGCACGGTCGTCGGCGTGTCGGCATGACCGGTCAGGAAGACGATGGGCAGCATCGACCCCGCCGCAGCCAACCGCGCCTGCAGGTCGGGACCGCTCAGGCCCGGAATCCGCACGTCGAGCAGGATACATCCCGCCTGCCCGTCATCCGGCGCCGAGTCCAGGAGCTCCAGCGCCGAGGCGTAGGTCGCGACCTCGTATCCCGCGAGCTTTAGCCGGCGCTCGATCGCGGTCCGAAACGACTCGTCGTCGTCAACAACGTGAACAAGGCCTGGCAACTTCCTACCTCTCGCCCAACTTGATCAGGACGCTCGACGTCCTTGTCGTTCTTCAAAGCGATTTTCTCGTTTGAAGGTCGGAATATCTGCTTCGCAATATGTCGCATCTTCCCTGCGGTGGAGGATTCTCATCCAGCGCAGCAATCACCAGTGCTGTCCTTTGGTACACTGAACCTTGGGACAATGGATAAGAATACTTCCTTGGCCGAAAATCAACTTCGGCGGGAGTGGGATAGCGCGGCGCATTTCCGGCAAAGTATTTCGTCTGACAGACCAATTCGGCGGAAAGCTGAGGAGTTGGCCTATGTTCGTTCGCATCACGACGGATTCCACGCTGCGTCCCAATACCCTCCGCGACCTCGGCATGGCATCTCATTCAAATGCCCTGGTCAATTTAAGCGAATTTTCCTACCGAAAAGGCTCCGAGATCTACGGCGAGAAGGAGCCGGCCGAGTATGTCTACCAGGTCAAATCCGGCGCGGTGCGTAGCTACAAGCTGCTGTCGGACGGGCGCAGGCAGATCGGCGCATTTCACCTCGTCGGCGACATTTTCGGGCTCGAGAACGGCAGCGAGCACCGCTTCACGACGGAAGCCATCGTCGACACCACGGTGCGGCTGATCAAACGCCAAAGCCTGGAAACGGTGGCCGAGAGCGATGCCATGGTGGCCAGAAATCTGCTCAGCATGACCACGAACAACCTCCAGCATGCTGAAGACCACATGCTGCTGCTCGGCCGCAAGACCTCCCTGGAGCGCGTCGCCGCATTCCTGCTCGAAATGGACAAGCGCCTGACGGCTGCCGGCGTCATGGCGCTTCCGATGTCCCGACGCGACATCGCCGACTATCTCGGCCTGACGCTGGAGACCGTCTCGCGGGCTTTGTCGCGGCTGCATGAACTCGGCGTCCTCGGCTTCATCGGCAACACTCAGCGCCAGATCGTGCTCCTCGACCGGCACCAGCTCGCAGGCCTCGATCTGCAGCCGTGAACCGGCGAAATGCCGGTTCGCGATCCGCGATGGTCGCGATCGCCGCGGCTCAGGTGCCCGGCAGGTCCGCGCCGGGTTTTTCCGTGAGCCCGAGATGGTCGAGCGTCCTGAGCAAAACCTCGAACAGGATGGCGGCGGACCAGCCGAACAGAAGAACGCCGTTCATGGCGGTCAGCGGGCCAATCAGCCGCCATTCGGGCACCGGCGTGATGTCGCCGTAGCCGAGCGTGGTGTAGTTGACGAACGCGAAGTAGAGCATGTCCGCGTCGGCGGTCGCCGCGTGCACGATATGATAGGTCGCCGCCCACATCAGAATTTCGATCATGTGGGCGAACTTCAACACGACGGCGATCGTGATCATGACGCTCATGAGGTGCAATCGCGGCCGCTTGGTATGGCGCGGGACGGCACTGCGGGCCACCGTGACGGCGACCACCGTCACGAGCGCGTGGATTCCGATATTGATCACGCTGACGAGCGTGCCGACAAGGAATTGGAGCATCATCGGGGTGAAACACACCTCATTTTAGCCTAGGCCAAGCGTGCCTCGATGGTTTCCTTTGCGACAACGGTTTCCTGATCGACCCGCGCTGACGCAGCGCGGTCGATTCCTGTCCATGCGGTCGCGAGCTCCCAGGCCACCGACAGGATGATCGGCCCAATGAACAGTCCGATGATTCCATGCGCGAGCGTACCACCAATGACCCCGATCAGGATGACCAGCGTCGGCGTCGTCAGGCCCCGCCCCATGAGGAGCGGCTTCAGCACGTTGTCGAGCAGACCGACGACGACCAGATAGACAGTCAAGAGCAGGGCGACGGTCACGTCCTTGTCCACCCATATCCAGACCAGCACGGGGAAAAGAACGGGGCCGGCGCCGATTTGGACAATCGACAGCAAGAGCACGACGACCGCGAGCAGTCCCGCGCTTGGGATCTCTGCGAGCTTGAAGCCGATGCCCGCCAGCAAGGCCTGAAGGATAGCGACGCCGATAATGCCCTGCGCGACGGCGCGTATGGTTGCGCCGGCGAGCTCGAGAAAGTGCTCGCTCCGGCCGGGCACGACGCGCAACAGGAAGCCGCGCAGCGCGGCGACGAGCTGCGCGCCGTGCGGGAGCAGAAAGCCCGCGACGATCACCGACAGCAGGAATTGGAGCATGCCAATTCCGGTGTCACCGGCAAACGACAGCATCACTCCGGCGAGCGGTTTCAAGTACGGCGCCACCTCGCGCAGCGCCGCACGGATGTTCGTGTAGGCCTCGTTCCAGATCGCGTAGAGCTGAGGACCGATCAACGGCCAGCTCCTGATCTGCTCCGGTGCGGCCTGGAGCGCGAGATCGCCACTGCCGATCTGGGCCGCAAGGTCCCGGATTCCTTCGACTGCACTGAGGCCGAGCCACGCGGCGGGACCGATGACGATGCCCAGCGTGATCAGGGTGAGAACGGCTGAGGCTGTCCGGGGACGGCCACCGAGGCGTTGGGCGAGCCAGGCGAAGACGGGATGAAATGCCACCGCCAACACGGCGCTCCAGCTCAGGATCGGCACGAACGGCCGGAGGACGAGAAATGTCCAAAAGATCAGCAGCCCGAGCAAGCCCAGCCGGATCACGAGTTGGACAATGTCCTCCGCGGACAGAAGCTGGCGAAGCGTTTTCAAGGGTCGTTGCCTCCAAGCCGACGGACCGCTGCTGAAAAGCTAGCGGGGCGGCCCGCCGAGGAGGCTTGATCCAGATCAAGCCAGGCGATCGGTCACCTAACGAGATCGGCAACAGGCGCGCTGCCAGTTGCGTCTCGGCGCAGATTGCGCGGTCCACCGCCCGCGAGTGAGAATGCCCCGGTGCTGGACCTGAGCCAGCAGTCGTGAAGTTGACGCCGACGAACGGATTGATCTCGACATAGCTCCGACCGACGGCAAAGCCCATGATCTCGATTGCTGTGCCCGTCTGGAGGCTAATGGCGGGTACGGCCGAGCTATATCGGCCGCTCCGCCCGGCGGCCTGTTCTTTCTGGTCACGACCAAGAGGGCCAGGGGCTCTGGAGGTATCGGCCGGCTTTCATTCCTTCGATTCGGACTTGGCGCTCAGGACGACCCGATCAGAGAGTGCCTTTTGGAACTTTATTCCAACGCCGTCGCCGGAATTTGGGGGGATCCCGAGGGGCAATTTGGGGGTACAAGGCCCCTACCCCCTCCATATCCCCAGCCGCTCCGGACCACGGCGGAAGTGGCAGAACAGAACGAGACGTTGAAACCCCTGATTTTTCAGTGGCTTACCCCTAGGGCTTGCTTAGTTCTGGAGTGTTTTGAAAGGCTTGGAAACAGCCTGATGGCTCCCCGGGCTGGATTCGAACCAGCGACCATCCGATTAACAGTCGGATGCTCTACCGCTGAGCTACCGAGGAAAAGGGCGAACCGTTCGTTCGCGCGCGGCTGCGTATAACAAAGCCGCTTGCGCTTGCAAAGGACGAATTCGTCATCATCCGCAACGCGCTCGGAGGGAGCTGGAATGGCCGCTCCTCCGGCCGGGACCGGGCGAGGATTATTCCGCCAGGAACGAGGTGGTCTTGGTGCCGGGGTCGTAGCGCAAGCGGAGCGCGGTGAGCTTGCAGAGATTGACGTTCTTCCACAGCACCGACTCGTCATAGTTCTTCCAGTCGACCCGGATGTTCCAGACGCAGCCTTCATCGTCGTCGTCGAACTCGACATAAGTGCTGGCCTGGTTCTGCAACACCTTGTCGAGCTCGTTCTCCCACTCGTCCAGCCCGTCATCCGGCGCGTTGAAGCCCAGGAACTTGATGGCATAGCCGGTCTCGTTGACCACGGTGACGTTGCGGGCATCGGCCGCAAGCGACGGCGCGGCGGCGATCGAAAGGGCGATCGCGATCAATCCGGACAGAAAATGCTTCATTGTGAAATTCTCCGATCGAAACAGGTCTCGGCGCCCGATGTCGATCGACGCAGGCGCCGTGGCAAACAAAACGTTGCCTCAAGACTCGTCCGGAGCGAGATCGACCGATTCAAGACACGATCGATCCGCGCTCCGGAACGTTCGCGCGACGCGAGACGCGCCCCGCCTGTTTATCGCTTCGAATTCTCCGCAGCAATGAACCGGCATTCATAGTTCGGCGGCGTTTGTTTTCTCCGGCAGCGGCGCCGGCACGGCCGCGCCGTTGCTCTTTCCGGTCACGGCGCCGACCAGCGCCTTCACCGGATCCTCGTCCGGCGCAAAGCCGCTCTGGCGCAGGATTTCGTCGATCATCGGACGCAGCGCATGGACCTTGAGCAGCTCGCCGGCCAGACCTTCGCCGAAGCCGACATTACCTCCGCTCGCACCGTTGCCGCCGAACGCGCCGCCGGTGTGCAGGATGCGGACATCCTTGAGATTCGCGATCGGCTTCACCATCTCCGCCAGCGCGGACGGCATGGTCTCGATCCGCTTCTTGGCGATCTCGAAATCGATGACGTTGTTGCCGAGCTTGTTCTGCGCCTCGTTCTTCATGGTGATGACGGCGGCTTCCGCCTCGCCGATGTTGCGAACGCCGACCGCCTTGATCTTGTTGGATTCGGCTTCGGCGGTGGCCAGCGTCTTGACGGCTTCGGCGCGATCGAGCGAGGCCTTCTTCTCGGCCTCGGCCGCGACGATCAGCTCGGTCGATTTGCGTTCGGCCTCGGTGCGTGCGGCCAGCACCTGGGTCAGGCGGGCACGATCGGCGACCTCGATGGCGCGCGCGGTGACGACCTTTTCCTCCGCGGAGACGGCCAGCGCCTCGGCGGTCTTGGCTTCGGCGACGGCTTCCGACGTCTCCTTGCTCTTCGCCGCGATCTGGATCTCGTTCTCCTGCGTCGCGATCTGGATCTCGCGCTGGGCGTCGGTCTTGCGCTTGTTGATCGCCAGCTCCGACTCGATCACCGCGGTTTCCTTGACCTGCTTGGCACCCGCCTCCTTCTCGGCAACCGCACGATCGGTGTCGATGCGAGCGTTCTCCTCGGTCAGACGCGCCGTCTGCGTCGCGGTCGCGACCTCGGCGCGGGTGCTCGCCGTCTTGTTGGCGATGTCGCGCTCCTGCGACAGCTCGGCTTCCTTCTTGGTCCGCTCGATCCCGAGGGTCTGCTGGCGCGCCTCGAGGTCCTTTTGCGCGATCGCCACCTCGTTATCGCGCACGATCGCGTTTCGATCGCGGCGGCGGGTTTCGGTGACCGTCTTGAGCTGGGTCAGACCCTCGGCGTCGAAGAAGTTCTCCGGGTTGAAGAATTTGACGTCGGTCTGGTCGAGCTTGGTCAGCGACACCGATTCCAGCTCGAGCCCGTTCGACTTCACGTCAGACTCGACCGTGGACTGCACGTGCTTGACGAAGTCCGAGCGCTTCTCCTGGAGCTCCAGGATACTCATGGTCGCGGCGACCGAGCGCAGGCCGTCGACGAATTTCGCCTCGACCTGGTTGCGCAGCGCCTCGGCATCGTTGGTCAGCGCGCCCAGCGTCTGGCTTGCAAGCGCAATGCTCTCCTCGTCGGGACGGACGCGGACGTAGAACTCGGCAACGATGTCGACGCGCAGGCGATCCTTGGTGATGAGGGATTCCCGCTCCTTGCGCTCGACGGTGAGGCGCAGCGTCTTCAGATTGACGCTGGCATAGGAGTGGAAGATCGGCAGGATCATGGCGCCGCCGTCGAGCACGATCTTCTTGCCGCCGAGCCCGGTGCGCACGAAGGCCTCGTCGCGGGTAGCGCGCTTGTAGAGAATGGTGAAGACGATCCCCAGGACGACGATCAGCGCGACGCCGATCACGGCCGGGACTGCGATGTCGAACATGACGTTCTCCGCTGTGGGACTTGCTAATTGCTTAGAGTGGGGTTGGACGGCTTGAGTTCATCGTCGGCCTTCACCGCGACGAAGCGCGTGCCATCGCGGTCGACCAGGAGGACCATGGTTCCCTGGGGCAAAGGTCCCGATTGCGGCGCCGCGACCGCCGAGACGAAATGGCGGTTGCCGTGGATGTCGGCGACGCTGACGCGGCCGGGCGGCCCCTGGTCGAGCGGGCCAACGACGACCTCCCCGATGCGGCCGACCAGATCGCCGAGGCCGACGACGTAGCTTTCGTCCTTGGGAATGACCCGCGCGATGGTCCTGCTGGCGGCGCGCACAAGCGGAACCGACACCACGACGGCCCCGACCGAGGCGACCGTCGCCGGTAAGGGACCCGCAACCATTCGCGCGAGGTCCTGGATCAGGAATCCGGTGATGGAGAAGGCGCCGAGCAGCAGCAGCAGGAAGATCAAGAGCGGCACGCCGCCGACATTGATCCAGGAGATGGCGTTGAGCACGCCGTTGTCGCTGGGGTGAGCAAAATCGATGTTGGTGCCCAGCATCTCGCTCAAGGAGGCCCCGATCAGCATCGAGATCACCTCGACCGAGCCGACGATGACGATCATGGCCGCCGCAATCGCGAACGGCCTGACCTCAGGCGCCATGACGTGTTCGAGCAGAGCGCTCATGACACCGCACTCAGCCGCCCGACTTCAACCGGGCCAGCCTCGCTGCAATTTCCTTGTCGCGATGGAGCGTGCTCAGCTCGTCGATGTCGCTCGAATAAGGAATTCCCGGCGGCACGCCGGTGGCCCGTGCCACTGCCCTGCCCGCCCGCAGCGCCTTCGCGGCAGCGGAGGTGCCGCCGGATTTCCGCGACGACGTCGATGTCTGTGGGCTGGCCTGTGCCTCGCTCTTTTCGAGATCGGCGCGGCGCTGCTCGGCATCCTGGAGCGCCGACAGCACCGCGCGGAGCGATGTGACGCATTGCTCGATCTTCTCGTTGTTCTCGTCGATGGCGCGAGAGAGCACCTCGAACTGCGCCTCCAGGTCCATTTGCCGCGCGATGCCGGCGCGGGCGAGATCATCGCGCCCGTCTGCGATCGCGGCCTCGATCTTGGCGGTCAGATCGGTCATCGCCCGCTCGATCTCGCTGCGGCGCGCGTTGAGGCGATATTCCTCGGCCCGGGCAGCGGCGAGCGCATCGCGCGCTTCGGTCTCGGCGCGCTCGATCTCGCGGATGGCCTGTCCGACCACCTTCAGCTTGTTCTTGCCCTCCGCCTGCTCGATCGCATCGTACGCGATCCCGGCAATCAGGCGCCCGACTCGGGACAGGAAATTGTCGGGAGCGGCAGCGATGGTATCCATGGCGTTCTCCTCCTCTGGCAGGCTGTTCGGCGTGACGCCGTAGTGAACTTCGAAACCGTCGTCGGTGCGGATGAGGCGCGCCGGCACGCTCTGTCCCCAGCCCTCGGCATAGCCGGCGTAGTCGAAGGGCACGCTGAAGCGCCCTTGCACGGTCGCAATCGAAATGGTGGCGGGCCCCTTGATCTTCGCGAGCTTGTCGTCGAGCGGCAGGCGGCGCCCTTGCGCGGCGCGATACTCCGCGCGGTCGCGCAGCCCCAACGTCACCAGCCGCGAAGGCAGCGCCGTCTGTTTGCGGATCGGCTCATAGGCATGGGCATGGAGCAGGACCACATTGGAACCCACATTGTGGATCCGCGCCACCTCGTCGAGGATTTCCATCATGCGGTCATAGGCCTGGAATGTCGCCTCGATGGCGGCCTTGGCGGCCGGGTCAGGGGCAAGCCGGTAACGCAGTGCGGACGGCGCGTTTCGGGGCGATTGGCTCATGGAAAGCACTAAAGCACCATTTTGGTGCTTTAGGAAGAGGAAGCTCGGTCACGTTCTGCTGATCCCTATGCACTCTGTCGGTTAGTCGCGACGACGAGGGCCTGCGTTCAAGGCGGCCGATCATCCCTAGCGGACGGCCGATCAAGATTTGATGCACGCTTCGGTTGAAATTTGAGACGAATGCAGTGGAGTTCCGGTAAGCCGTCATTCTCTCGACGCGCCGTTGCGAGGAGCTCTGGCCGCCGCAGCGATCTGCCAGATCGCCGAATCATTCGGTGCGCTCATTTGACGGAGATATGACTATTGCCGACCAAGATCCGACGACGGTACGAAGCATCCACGTCCAGCATCCGCAGCAAATCCACAGCATATCCACAGGGTGCCTGTGACGGATTCGCGAGCCCCTGCGAGGCACTTGCTGCGCACAAGCCCACAAGCCGGGCCGTTTAGCCACCCGCCTGGTCGAACACGGATCGGCAGGCCTCGCTGAGGCTGGCGCGGTTGCGGCGCAGGCAGGCGGTGATGGCGCGGACGTTGGGGATCTCGCCGGCGCAGAGCCGGTAGACGTCGGGCGTACAGGCCCGCCGCTGCTCCGCCGTTCCCTGTGCATGGGCCGCAGAGGCAAACAGCGTCAGGAACAGCCCGACCGTCGAGGCGCCCCGCGCCCGGCTCTTCACGCCCGCAAACCGCAAGAACCTCGCCTTCATGACCAGTCTCCCGCTCTGCACTGCCCGCTCCGGCCTGCATTGGCCGTACGGTGCAAAAGGGGTTACGAGAAATAAACCGCGGGGAATGTGATCTCCTTCACGCCCGCTGCGCGGCGGCGGGCACATAGGGTTGCCCCGGGGATTTTCAGGAATCGCTAACCATTCGGGTCCCGATCGCCGCATCGTTAAAATGCGAACGATCGGGTCAATCCGGAAACAAACCGGCTTTGCGACATTGCGCCGTCCGCGTTCTGCGAGGGTGTGATGAGCGAAGCCGAATTTAATCTGCTGCTGGATGCTGTCCGGGACGCCATGGTCTTTGAGGATTTCGCGCCCGTGCCGGTGGAGCAATACGTGCCCCGCTCGTGGAGTTTCGACACGACGCCCAAGGCTGCCAATAACAAGGCTGCCAATGACAACGAGGGCGCCTGGCCCCTCCTGCCCTTCCCCGACGACTGGTACGCGGCCTGCTGAGGCCACTTGAAGTGAACCGATGCGTCCGCCTTTCGGGCGGTTCGGCATGACCGAGCGCCGGGGACCGGCGCAGCCCCGATCAAGTCTTGACGCGTTCCTCGCCCTGCTGCGGCGCCCGGTCGGGTGCAGCCGGCGGGAAGATGCTGTCATAGATCGCGCGCGCCTCAGCAATGAGGCGGGCCCGCTCCAGCTCGGATTTCGGGACAAATCGAACGACGTCGCCCACGTGCTCTCCAGCTCCAGGGTTTGGATGCGTCTTTTCGCAGATGCGAAGTCTATGCCAGAGGACCTGAATCGCACCTTTCCGCCAAGCCCCCGGGCAAACCCGGTGGCTCACTGGAGCTGCGGCTCGGCGGAACCGCCTATAAGTCCAAATTTTGCGGAAAATCAGAGACTTGTGATGGAGGCCACGACCAGAATTGAACTGGTGTACACGGTTTTGCAGACCGTTGCGTAACCACTCCGCCACGTGGCCTCGTAAGGGCGGACCAATATAGGGGATCAATGGCTTAGGCAACCCCACGGCCCGCGGGTAGCACAGCGAAATGTCCAGCCGAAATCAGGCGCGCTTGCCGCGTCGGAAGTCGCGCCGGCGGCCCTTGGGCGCAGGCTTGGGTGCCAGTTCCGGCATCTCGGCCTGGACCTCGCGGTAGCGAGCCAGCATCCGCTCGAAACTGGCATGAAGCGTCTCGGCGATATCAGGGCGCCGCTCGAGGGCGGCGAGGATCGTCGCGGCGGCTTCGATGGTCGCGAGGCCGTCGCGGCGCGGCTCTTTGCGCAAGCGCCCGTAGCGAGAGGGACGTGCCGGATTGAGGATCACGCGCTGGCATTTCAGCATCCAGGGATTGCGCCACCACAGCGCCTTGGCCTGGCTCCAGGTACCGTCGAGCAGGACCACGCCTTCGAGCTTGCCGAGGATCGCGCGCTGGTTCTCCGCGACCTCGCCCTTGCGGTTGAGCGCGACGATCTCACCTTCGGCATCGAGATCAGCCGCGCGTGCCGAGCCGAGATAGAGCACCGCCCAGTGCGAGGCGTTCTCGACCGGCCGTCCCAGCGCCTTGGACAGGCTCGGCCAGGACAGGCCAACCCGCACCGTTGCATCGGCAAAATGCCTGGCCAGCAGCCGCGCCGTGCCGAGCGCCCTGTCCTGCTCCTGCGGATGCTGGAGGATCAGGAGCGAGAGCCGGTTCTCGATCGGCGTGACGCTGTCGCAAATGCAGAGCGGCATCGGCTTCTGGCAATGCGGGCATTCGGGGATCGGCTCGGCCGGCGCGGCGGTAGTGTCAGGCGGATTGGACATGGCGCCGCTATACGCTTCGCGCGGCGCTGCAACAACCTATTCCGCCGGGGCCGCCAGCGGACGCGGCTCGGATCGCCGCCGCAGGCGGTCGATCAGGAGGTAGATTACGGGCGTCGTGTACAGCGTCAGGATCTGCGAGACGAACAGGCCGCCGATGATGGTGATGCCGAGTGGGCGGCGCAGCTCCGTGCCGGGGCCGGTCGCGATCACCAGCGGAATGCCGGCAAACAGCGCCGCCATAGTCGTCATCAGGATCGGGCGGAAGCGCGCCTGGCAGGCCTCGAAGATCGCCTCCGCCGAGGACAGGCCGCGCTGGCGCTCGGCATCGAGCGCGAAGTCCACCATCATGATGCCGTTCTTCTTGACGATGCCGATCAGGAGGATGATGCCGACGAAGGCGATCACCGTCAGCGGCGTGTTGGTGAGCTGCAAGGCCAGCAGCGCACCCAAGCCGGCCGATGGCAGTGTCGAGATGATCGTGAGCGGATGGGCGAGGCTCTCATAGAGCACCCCGAGCACGATATACATCGCGACCAGCGCGCCGAGGATCAGGAGCGGCTGGCGACCGCTGGTCCTGGCGAAATCGCCGGCATTGCCGTCGAAGCTGCCGCGAATGCCCTCGGGCATGTGCAACTCGTCGACCGCGCGCTGGATGTTCTGGGTCGCCGCCTGAAGCGGCACGTCCGGCATCAGGTTGAAGGACACCGTGGTCGATGGGAACGACTGCGAATGATAGACGGCGAGCGCAGCGAGCCCACGCGTCGCGCGCACCACGGCCGACAGCGGCACCTGCGCATCACCCGCGCCGGCGACGTAGATGCGATCGAGATTGCTGGGATCGACCTGGAACTTCGGATCGATCTCCAGCACGGTCATGTACTGGTTGCGCTGGGTGTAGATGATCGAGATCTGCCGCTGTGCGAAAGCGTTGTTGAGCGCGTTGTCGATGTCCTGGACCTTGACGCCGAGCGCGGACGCCTTCTGGCGGTCGATGGCGAGCGTCAGCTGCAGCCCGCCGGGATCGCGATCGCTGGAGATGTCGGTGATGCCCTCCACGCTCTCCAGGCGCTTGGCCACGATCGGCGCCCATTTCTGCAACAGGCCGAGATCGGTGCTGGTGAGCGTATATTGGTAGTCGGAATCGCTCTGACGCCCGCCGGCCCGCACGTCCTGGGCAGCGAACATGAAGAGGCGGATGCCGGGCACGGGATATAGTGCGCGCCTGAGCCGTTCGATCACGACCTCAGTCGACACGTGGCCACGTTCCTCCGGCGGCTTCAGGCTGATGAACATGGTGCCGCGGTTCGAAGTCGCCGGCCCCGGGCCCCCGCTGCCGACCGTCGAGCCGATGCCGGCCAC
Organism: Bradyrhizobium sp. NBAIM03; assembly: GCF_020194055.1. Taxonomy (NCBI): domain Bacteria; kingdom Pseudomonadati; phylum Pseudomonadota; class Alphaproteobacteria; order Hyphomicrobiales; family Nitrobacteraceae; genus Bradyrhizobium; species Bradyrhizobium sp. NBAIM03. Next base: position 157,582 of record NZ_JADYVS010000011.1, read on the forward strand.
GGCGGGATCCTTCATCACGATCTCGGCGAGCCGCTGCTGCAGGCCGAGCATCGACTGGAACGAGGTGTCCGCCGAGGCGCGCGTCGCGCCGATGATGAAGCCGGAATCGTCCGTGGGAAAGTAGCCTTTGGGGACCTTGATGTAGAGCGTCACCGTGAGCGCGATGGTGGCGAAGAACACCAGCAGCGTCAGCAGCGGGAATTCCAGCACGGTGCGCAGGGTGCGGGCGTAGAACACGATGGTGCGCGACAGCGCGCCTTCGATGATGCGGTCGAACAGCGTTGCCGTGCCGGAGGTGGCCTGCCTGATGTAATGGGCGCAGATCATCGGCGTGACCGTCAGCGACACCAGCGTCGAGACCAGGATGGCGAAGGTCAGCGTCAGCGAAAATTCGCGCAGGAGCCGACCGACGACGCCGTCCATGAAGATCAGCGGCGTGAAGGCCGCGATCAGCGACAGGCTGATCGAGACCACGGTGAAGCCGATCTGCTTGGCGCCCTCCTGCGCCGCCCGGAACGGCCGCATGCCTTGCTCGAGGTTGCGGAACATGTTCTCGATCATGACGATGGCGTCGTCGACAACGAAGCCGACGGAGATGGCGAGCGCCATCAGCGACAGGTTGTCGATGGAGAAGCCCGCGACCCACATGCCGGCGCAAGTCCCGGCGAGTGCCAGCGGCACCGAGATGCCGGCCGCGATGGTCGGCGTCAGCCGCCGCAGGAACACGAACACGACGACCATCACCAGGACGGACGTTGCCAGCAGCGTCCATTGCATGTCCAGCACGCTGGCGCGGATCGTGCCGGTCCGATCGACCAGGGTGGAGATCTCGACACCGGCCGGGATCCACTGCTTCAGCTCGGGGATCAGCGCCTTGACCCGGTCGACGGTGTCGATGACGTTGGCATCGCCCTGCTTGGTGATCTGGATCAGAACCGCCGGTTGCCTGTTGAACCAGGCTATCGAGCGGACGTTGCGGACGGAATCCTCGATGTCGGCGACATCCGACAGCCGCACGAAATTATTGCCCGAGCTCTTGATGACGATGTCGCGGAATTCCTTCGCCGTGCGCATCTGCTTGTTCAGCGACAGCGTCTCGCTCTGGCGCTCGCCTTCGAAGATGCCGACGGGGCCGAGCGCGTTGGCGGCGATGATCGCGGTTCGCACGTCGTCAGTGGCGATTCCAGCATTGGACAGCGCAACCGGGTTGAGCTGCACGCGCACGGCCGGCTGGTCGGCGCCGGAGATCGACACGTTGCCGACGCCCGGCACCTGCGAGATGCGTTGCGCCAACACGCTATCCGCGACGTCGTAGATCGCCGACGGAGAGATCGTCTTGGAGGTCAACGCCAGCACGAAGATGGGTGCGCCGGCCGTGTTCGCCTTGCGGAAACGCGGCAGCGTGGGCAGGTCGCTCGGCAGGTCGACCATCGCGGCGTTGATGGCCGCCTGCACGTCGCGCGCGGCCTTGTCGATGTTGCGGCCGATGTCGAACTGAAGCTGGATGCTGGTCGTGCCGAGGCTCGAGGTCGAGGTGATCTGGTTGATGCCGGCGATCTCTCCCAACCGCCGCTCAAGTGGCGACGCCACCGTCGCCGCCATCACGGACGGATCGGCGCCGGGCCGGCTGGCGGAGACGAAGATGGCGGGAAAGTCGACGTTCGGGACCGAGGCGACCGGCAGGAACCGGTAGGCGACGACACCCAGCAGGAACAGCCCGATCGACAGCAGCGTGGTCGCGACCGGACGGCGGATGAACGGCTCCGAGATCGATGCCATCACTGCATCCCCTCGGTCGCGCCGGCGACCGGCGGGCCGCCGGATCCAGCCGGCGGCAGCGCCTGCTCGAGGCGACGGTTGATACGATCGAGCGCCAGATAGATCACGGGCGTCGTGTAAAGTGTCAGGAGCTGGCTGAGCAGCAGGCCGCCGATGATGGAGATGCCGAGCGGAAAGCGCAGCTCGGCGCCGGTGCCGCTTTCGATCGCGAGCGGCAGCGCCCCGAACAGCGCCGCCAACGTCGTCATCATGATCGGACGGAAGCGCAACAGACAGGCCTGCACAATGGCTTCACTGGGCGACATGCCCCGCCCGCGCTCGGCCTCGAGCGCAAAGTCGATCATCATGATCGCGTTCTTCTTGACGATGCCCATCAAGAGGATGATGCCAATCAGGCCGATCACCGAGAGGTCCTGTCCGCACAGCATCAGCGCCAGGATGGCGCCGACGCCGGCCGAGGGCAGCGTCGACAGGATCGTGATCGGATGGATATAGCTCTCGTAGAGCACCCCTAACACGATGTAGATCGTGATGACGGCGGCGAGCAGCAGCCAGGGCTGGCCGGCGAGTGCCTTGGCGAATTCGGCGGCATCGCCGGCATAGACGCCGACGATACTGCCCGGCACGCCGATGCGGGTCTCGATCACCTTCACGGCTTCGACGGCGTCGCCGAGCGCCGCGCCGGGCGCCAGGTTGAAGCTGAGCGACACCGACGGGAATTGCGCCTGGTGCGAGATCGCGAGCGGCGCCGTGGTCCGCTTCAGCGTCGCCACGGCCGACAGCGGCACCTGGGCATTGGGCGCGCCCGCGGTGGCGCTCGCGGCACCCGGCAGATAGAGCTTCGACAGGATCGAGGGATCGCGCTGATACATCGGCAGCGCCTCCAGCACCACCCGGTACTGGTTGGCCTGACCGTAGATGGTCGAGATCTGCCGCTGCGCGAAGGCGTCGTTCAGCGTGTCGGTGATTGCTTGCAGGCTCACGCCGAGCTGGCCGGCGCGCGTGCGGTCGACATCGAGCTGCGCCCGCAGGCCGCCCTCCTGCGCCTCGGAGGAGACGTCCCGGAACAAGGGATCGCGCCGCATCTCCGCAACCAGCTTGCGCGCCCATTCCGAGACCAGCGTCGCATCGGTGCCGGTCAGCGTGTACTGGTATTGCGAGCGGCTCGACTGGGTCGAGATCTGCACGTCCTGCACCGGCTGGAAATAGACGGTCATGCCGGGGATGCCGGAGACCCGCTCCTTCAACCGGGTCACGACCACGCTGACATCGTCGCGGCGCTCGCCGCGCGGCCGCAAGCTCATGACGAGGCGGCCGACATTGGTGGTCGGGTTGACGGAGCCCGCACCGATCACCGAGACCACGCCGACCACATCAGGGTCGGCCCTGATGGCCTCGGCCGCCTCGGCCTGCCGCCTCTTCATCTCCGCAAACGACACGTCGGGCCCCGCCTCCGTCACCGCCGTGATCGACGCGGTGTCCTGCAGCGGCAGGAAGCCCTTGGGCGCGACGACATAGAGCACCAGGGTCGCGATCAGCGTAACGAAGGTCACGACCAGCGTGGCGCGCTGGCGCTCCAGCACCCACAACAGCGATCCGTGATAGGCGTCGACCGTGCGGTCGATGAAGCGGCTGATCGCGGCCAGTCCCGGCACGGCCAGCTCCTCGTGCGCGTGCTTGAGCAGCCGCGAGCACATCATCGGCGTCAGCGTCAGCGAGACCACCGCCGAGGTCACGACCGCAATCGTCAAGGTCAGCGCGAATTCGCGGAACATGCGCCCGACCAGGCCCGACATGAACAGGAGCGGGATGAAGACCGCAATCAGCGACACCGTCAGCGAGATCACGGTGAAGCCGATCTCGCTGGCGCCCTTGCGCGAGGCTTCCATCGCGCCGTCGCCATTCTCCATGTGGCGCACGATGTTCTCGATCATCACGATGGCATCGTCGACAACGAATCCGGTGCCAATCGTGAGCGCCATCAGCGACAGATTGTCGAGACTGAAGCCGGCAAAATACATGATGCCGAAGCTCGTGATCAGCGACAGCGGCAGCGCGACGCCGGCGATCACGGTCGCGCGCAACGAACGCAGGAACAGCAGCACCACCAGCGTCACCAGCACGACGGCAAGGACCAGCGTGAATTGTACGTCGCGCACCGAGGCGCGGATGGTGACGGTGCGATCGGAGACGATGGTGAGATTCACGCCGGCCGGGATCGCGCGCTGCAGTTTCGGGATCTCGGCGCGGATCTGGCTGACGACGTCGATGACGTTGGCGCCGGGCTGGCGCTGGATGTCGAGGATGACCGCCGGCGTGCCCTGGTACCAGCCGCCAGTGCGGTCGTTCTCGAGGCCGTCGACGATCTGGGCGACGTCGGCAATGGTCACCGGCGAGCCGTTGCGATAGGCGATGATGACGGGCTTGTAGGCTTCGGCCGCTGCGATCTGGTCGTTGGCGGCGATGATGTAGGATTGCTGCGCGCCGTCGAGCGAGCCTTTCGGCCCCGAGACATTGGCATTGGCAATCGCGGTGCGCAGATCTTCCATCGCGATGCCGTAGGCTGCAAGGCGCGCCAGATCGGCCTGGATGCGCACGGCCGGCTTCAACCCGCCCAGCACGGACACGCGCCCGACGCCGGAGATCTGGCTCAAACGTTGCGCCAGAATGGTGTCGGCGATGTCGCTCATCACCCGCAGCGAGATCGTGTCCGAGCGCAGCGCCAGCGTCATCACCGGCGCATCCGCCGGGTTCACCTTGGCGTAGGTCGGCGGGTAAGGCAGCGTCCTCGGCAGCACGCCCGCGGCGGCATTGATCGCGGCCTGCACGTCCTGCGTCGCCCCGTCTATGTCGCGGTTGAGCTCGAACTGCAGCGAGATCTGGCTGACGCCGAACGAGCTCGTCGAGTTCATCGCCGAGAGCGACGGGATCTGCCCAAGCTGCCGCTCCAGCGGCGCGGTGATCAGCGAGGCGATCACGTCCGGACTCGCGCCCGGCAGCTGCGTCGTCACCTGCACGGTCGGGAAATCGACCTGCGGCAGCGCCGAGACCGGGAGTGCGAAATAGCCGAGCAGCCCGCCGATCAGAAGCGCGATGCCGAGCAGCGAGGTCGCAATCGGCCGGCGGATGAAGGGTTCGGAGACACCCATGGGTTATGCCTGCCGCTTCAAGCGGCTGTTGTCGGGATCATGGCTGCTTGGCTCCACTTTCCGATGCCCCCGGCCCCGGCGCCGGTCCCGTCTGCCCCTTCTGGTCGCCTTCACTGCTCTTGCGCTTGGCGCGCAACTCGCCGTCCTTGGCTTGGCCGTCCTTCTGCCCGTCCTTCTGGCCTTCGTTAGCACCATCCTTCTTCTGAGCGTCCGGTGCGCGCGAGCGCTTGCGCGGGGCAAGATCGGCCGACGGAGTCTGGTCATCGCGGCCGACGATCACCTTGGACCCGTCGGACAGATTTGCGAAGCCCGTGGTGACCACCCTCTCGCTCGCCGACAGGCCGCTCGCGATCACGGCGTCATGCTCGTTCTGCTGGGTCACCGTCACGGGCTTGGCCGAGACGATGTTGTCCGCGCCGATGACGTAGCTGAAAGTGCCGATCGGGCCGCGCTGCACCGCCGAGGTCGGCACCACCAGCGCCTGCGTCAAGGTCTCGACCTTGAGGCGGACATTGACGAACTGGCCCGGCCAGAGCTGGTAATTGGCATTGGGGAATTCGGCCTTGAGCTTAAGCGTGCCGGTGGTCTGGTCGACCTGGTTGTCGATGCCGGTGAGCTTGCCAGTATCGATCACCGTGATGCCGTCATTGCCGAACACGTCGACCGCGAGCGGCCCCTTCGCTGCCGCCGCGTTGACGCGCATGATCTGCTGTTGCGGCAGGCTGAACCACACCGCGATCGGCTGCAATTGCGTGATCACCACGAGGCCCGTGGTGTCGGAGGCATGGATGATGTTGCCCTGGTCGACCAGGCGCAGGCCAACGCGACCCGAGATCGGCGCCACGATCTTGGTGTAGCTCAGCGTCGCCGCCGCGTTGTCGATCGCAGCCTGGTCGGCCTTGACCAGCGCCTCGGTCTGCGCGACCAACGCACGCTGGGTGTCGGCCTGCTGCTTGGAGCCGGCGTTGGAGGCCGCGAGCTGCTCGTAGCGCGCGAGGTCGATGCGTTGGTTGGCGAGCTGGGCCTGATCCTGCGCCTTCTTGGCAACCGCCTGGTCGTACTGAGCCTGATAGATCGCCGGATCGATTTCGCCGAGCACGTCGCCCTTCTTGACGTCCTGGCCTTCCGTGAAGTTGACCGCGATCAGCTTGCCGTCGACCTGCGAGCGCACGGTTACGGTGTTGAGCGCGCGGATCGCGCCGACGCCGTCGAGATAAACCGGCACGTCCTGGATGCGCGGGCTCGCCGCCAGCACCGGCACCGGTAGATCGGGGCGCTGATTGCGGTTGTTCGCCTGCTGCTGCTGCATTGCAATCCAGCCGACGTAACCAAGGCCGCCAAGGATCGCGAGCGTGATCAGGGTCATGACGAAGCTGCGGCCGCGCGATCGCTTCGCTGTCCCCTCTCGCGCGCCTTGCTTGGTGTCCGGCTTAAAGAGCATTGACCGGTTTCTCCATTCGCGGCTCCCAGCCTCCGCCGAGCGCCTGGTACAGGCTGACGATGGCCAGAAGCCGTGCGAGTTGGGCCTGCCACAACGCGTCTTCCGCCTGGAACAGGGTCAATTGGGTGTTGAGCACTGTGACGATGTCGGCGGTGCCGGCACGCAATTGCTGCTCGGAAAGATCGAAGGCGCGACGCGAGGCGGCGACGACGTCGCGCTGCAATTGCAGCCTGATCGTGGTCTGCTTGATCGAGAACAGGGCGTTGTCGACGTCGGCAAAGGCCTGGACGATGGTCTTGCGATAGGTTTGCAGCAGCTCGTCCTGCCGCGCCTTGGCCAACTCGAAATTGCCGAGGATCCTGCCGCCGTCGAAGATCGGCTGTGTCGCGCTGCCGACGAGCTGGAAGAAGGCCGCATGCGGCTGGAAAAGCGAGACCAGCGCCGAGCTCTGGTAGCCGCCATTGCCGGTGAGCTGGATGGTCGGAAAGAACTGTGCGCGGGCATTGCCGATGTTGGCGGTGGCCGAGGCGAGCTGCGCCTCCTGTCGGCGGATGTCCGGCCGCTGCGTCAGGAGCTCCGAAGGCAGGCCGGGCGTCACGCGCGGGATCGCGATCCGGTCCAGAGAGCCGCCGTGCACGCGCACGCTCTCCGGCGGTCGCGACACCAGCACGGCGAGCGCGTTGACGTTCTGGTCCAGCGTCTGGCGCAACGGCGGCACCAGCGCCTTCTGGTTCGCCAGCACGCTCTCCTGCTGGGCGACGTCGAGATCGGTGCCGGTGCCGGCCCTGCGGCGCTCCCTGACCGCATCGAGGATGCGCTGCGCGCTCGCGATGTTGCGCTGTGAGGTCCTGATGCGGTCCTGCGAGGCCAGCACCTGGAAATAGGCGTTGGCGACGGCGGCGAGCGTGGTCAGCGCGACCGTGTCGCGATCGAAACGGTTGGCGTTCGCCGTCTCCTCTGCCGATTGCAGCGCGTCGCGGTTCTGGCCCCAGAAATCGAGCTGATAGCTCGCGCTCAGCGAGGCCGAATAATTGACGACCTCGCGCCCGCCGATGGACAGCCCCGAAGCGCTCGAGCCGGATGTGCGTGAATAGGATTCCGATCCGGCTGTCGAGACACTCGGCAGCAGCGCCGCGCCGGCCTGTCGCGCCTGCGCGTCAGCCTGGACAATGCGCGCCACGGCTGCGGCAATGTCGAGATTGACGGTCTGCGCCTCCTCCATCAGTTGCGTCAGCTCCGCGGAGCGGAAGCCGCGCCACCAATCGAGCGACGGCGGCGCATCGCCCTTGCCGGCATATTTGTAGTGCGCGGGAACGTCGAGCGCGGGATCGGGAAGATCCTGGGTCAGCACGCAAGCCCCCGAAGCCGCGGCGAGGCACAGCACCGCAGTCCATCGCGCCGCGCGCAGCGTTCGGAGTGCAGAACCGCGAGACCGCCGCGAGGCGACCACTGGAACTTGCTGTGTCACATCCACCCCCCGCCGGGCAGATCAAGCCGCCGCAACGCTGCCGGATTAACCGATTCGCGGCGGGATGGTCGGGAGGCTTTGGACGACGCGCTCACAGTAATGATGCTTTCTGCGGAACTTGAGCTTCATACTAGCCGGGCGCGGAACGGCGGGACAGTGCCGCAATTGCGAGATGCCCGTGCCAACGAGGCGGGAGCGAACTGACAAGAATGCGAAAAGCGCCTGTCTCGCAGAGACTTTCTTCATTGCGAAACATTGGGAAACGTAAGCAAGCTTACCAAGATTTCATGTGATATCGCGGCCACACCCGTTGCTGCAGGGTTCGCTTCGCCTCTCCCGCTGCGGCGGCTGAGGTTCTTACCACCGAGGGACAACCGCATTTCTAGATAATCCCCCGCGAACAGGACACGCGCCCTGTCGCGACCCGTTTCGCCCGTGGCAAGAATTGATCGCAACAACGTTGATCGGGAGCGCAATTGTTTCGTGCACGGGCCGGGGTCGGGCCATTTCCTACTGCAGGCATATCACTGTTTCCGCGGGCGTTTCGGTCGGGTTCGCCGCAGCGCAAAAGCCTTCCCCTTTGGCCTCCCAAGCACTAGGTTCGGGCCAAAGCCGATCAACCCCTTGGTAGTGATTTTCCCCGACATGACCATTCGCAACGACGTTGTCGAAGCCATCGGCAACACCCCCCTGATCAAGCTCAAGCAGGCTTCGGAATTGACCGGCTGCACCATCCTGGGCAAGGCCGAGTTCATGAATCCCGGTCAGTCGGTGAAGGACCGCGCCGGGAAATGGATGATCCTGGAGGCCGAGAAGCGCGGCGAGCTGAAGCCCGGCGGGCTGGTGGTGGAAGCGACCGCCGGCAATACCGGTATCGGTCTTGCCGTGGTTGCGAGCGCGCGCGGCTACCGCACCCTGATCGTGATCCCGGAGACGCAGAGCCAGGAGAAGAAGGATTTCCTGAAGCTTTGCGGTGCCGAGCTGATCGAGGTGCCGGCCCTTCCCTACGCCAACCCCAACAACTACCAGCATGTTGGCCGGCGGCTCGCCGACGAGCTGCGCAAGACCGAGCCCAATGGCGTGCTGTTCGCCGACCAATGGAACAACCTGGACAACGCCAAGGCGCATTACGAATCCACGGGGCCTGAGATCTGGGAGCAGACCGGCGGCAAGGTCGACGGCTTCGTCTGCTCGGTCGGCAGCGGCGGCACGCTCGCCGGCGTCAGCCGCTATTTGAAGGAGAAGAACAAGAACATCCGCATCGCCTGCGCCGATCCGCACGGTGCCGGCATGTACGAATATTTCAGGACCGGCGATCCCAAGGCGACGCCGGGCGGCTCGATCACGGAGGGCATCGGCCTCAACCGCGCCACCGCGATCGTCGAGACTGCCAAGGTCGACGATGCCTATCTCATTCCCGACACCGACGCCGTCAGTGCGATCTACGAACTGCTCCAGCATGAAGGTCTGTGCCTCGGCGGCTCGACGGGCATCAATGTCGTCGGCGCGATGCGGCTTGCGAAGCAGCTCGGGCCCGGCAAGACGATCGTCACCGTGCTGTGCGATTCCGGCAGCCGCTATCTGTCGAAGCTGTTCAATGCCGACTTCATGCGCGCCAAGAACCTGCCGGTGCCGGAATGGCTGGAGAAGCGCAGCAACATCAAGCCGCCCTTCGTCTGATCGTCACGCGCATCCTCGGGCCGAAGGCGCAGATCCACAAAATCTGCGCGGTTCGGCCGGCTTAAGCGACCTCCCCGCTTTCCGAGGCCGCGGCACAATAGTCGCGCCAGAACTTGCGGTAACCCTCCTCGACCCTGCGCGTGTAGGTTTCGACATTACCCGCGGCCGAAGCCGCGATCCGGGCCGGCAATTCCGCGCGCAGCTTTGCCAGATGCGCGGGCTGGGCAGCGAATTTGCACGCGATGGTGGCGTAGCCCTCGTCGTCCTCGGCCACCCAGTCGTCAAGACCGACGGCGGCCACGATGGAGCCGCCGGCGCGCGAGGATGCGCCGTGGCCGAGCTTGGCGACGACCGGAACGCCCGCATAGAGGGATTCCCAGGTGCTGACGCCGCCGTTCTGCGGAAACGGATCGAGCGAAATATCGACCAGCGCGAAGGCTCGCAGATGATCGGCGCGCTCGGACGAGCCGAGGCAGGTGATCCTCTCCTCGGCAATCCCGTGGGCGACAAAGCGCGCGAGAAGGCCGTCGCGCACCAGGGGATCGTCGAGCAGCGTATGCTTGATGATGATCTTCGATCCGGCCACCTCCCGCATCACGTTCGACCACACGCGAATGGCCTCGTCCGAGATCTTGTTGACGCGGTTGAACACGCCGAAGGTGACGTAGCCGTTGCGAAGCATGGGAAGCTCCGAAGGCGGCACATCCAGGATAGGATCGATCGTGATCAGACACGGCAGGTCATAGACCTTTTCGGCCAGCAGATGCCGCGCCGATTGCGGAATGAAGACAGGGTCCGCGAGCACGTAGTCCATCGTCCGAAGGCCGGTACCGGTCGCGTGCCCGAAGCCCGTGACCTGTATGGGAGCCGGCTTGCGGGCGAAGATCTGAAGCCTGTTGCCCGACGAGTGCCCGGACACGTCGATCAGGATGTCGACCTTGTCGGCCTCGATACGATCGGCCAGTTCGTCGTCGAACATCTGCCAGGCATCGACCCAGCCGTCGGCCGCCGACTTGAATTCGGCTGTGATCGCATCTTGAGTCGGCGAACACGAATAGCAGACGACCTCGAAGCTGGCGTGATCGTGATGGCGCAGCACCGGCAGCAAGCCGAACGCCGCCGAATGATACCAGAATTCGGCGGAAACATAGCCGATCACGATCCGCCTGTCGGGATCGAGCTGCCGGGGGGCGAGCTTCCTCTGCGGCACGCGGGCACCGATCGCTTCGCCCCAGGACCTTCGCGTCGCCTGCTGGATCGTGAAATCGGCGTCGGGGAGAAAGTCAAGATAGTAGATCTTCCGCGCCATCAAGTCTGGATCCGGAGAGATCGCCAGCGCGGCGTCGAGATGTTCGATTGCGGACGCGATTTCTCCCTGATTTGCAAAACAGGAGCTCAGCAACGCCAATGCGATCGTGGAACGTGGATTCTGCTCGAGCAAGGTCGTGCAGGCCAGGATCGCCTGTGCGGTGTTGCCCAGGCTGAGCGAGACCTCCGCCTTTCCCCGCAAGGCCATTTCGAACCGGGGCGAAAGTGCAAGGGCCGCATCGAAGTCCGCGGCCGCCTGTTCCAGCCGCGACAGCGCCGAGTTGAGGCGTCCGCGCTGCGCCAGGATCTTCGCCGAATCGGGCTTGATCGCGAACGCCGCTGCGAGTGCAGCTTCCGCCTCATCGTAACGCTTGAGTTCGATGCTGACCACGCCCTTGCCGATGAGCGCTTCGACGTGGCGCGGCTGAAACAACAACGCGCGATCAAAGCTCTCCCTGGCGCGGTCAAACCGGAACAGCGCCAGCTGCGCCACGCCACGATTGCAAAGCGCGTCGGCGTAGTCGGGCTTCAGCTTGATGGCGCGATCGTAGACCTCGATGGCCTGTTCGGGCAGGTTCATCTGCAGCAGGGTGTTGCCGAGACCGGCCAGGGCCGGCGTAAAATTCGGCATCAGCGCGATCGCTTTCTCCTGACAGGCGCGCGCCGCTTCCAATTTCTGAAGCACGAAGTAGACGGCCGCGAGATTGCTCTGAGCCTCGTGCGAACGCGGATCGATCGCAATCGCGCGCTCGAGCAGCTGTTGCGCCTCGTCGAGGCGCCCGCCCTGCTGCACGCTGAGGCCGAGCACGTGCGTGGCGTCGAAATGATCCGGAACGGCTTGCAGGATCTGGCGGCAGAGCGCCTCGCTCTCCGCATATCTGCCTTGACCATAGGCGCTCGCCGCGGCGGAGATGACGGCGTCGGCCTGCTTCTTCAATTTCTTCTGCAACCGCGCATTCTGGAATGCGCGCGCGCCGACGCTGCTCTGCAAGGTGTCTCTCCGGAAGATGGCCCAAGGCCGAGTCTAACTGATTCGCGCACCGGCCCGGCCGGGCTGCGGGAGCAGAAATCCGTCCGGGATATCCCGGGGTTCGCCAGCAGGATGCGGCTCAGGAGCCGCCAGGTGCGTCCGCCCCGCTGCCCGCAGCGTCGTCGCGTTCAGCGGCAGCGGCACAATAGTCGCGCCAGAACTTTCGGTATCCCGCCTCGAGCTCACGCGTGTAGATCTCGACATTGCCGGCGGGCGAGGCTGCGATCTGGGCCGGCAAGCCCGCGCGCAACTTTGCCAGATATTCGGGCTGCGAGGCGAACTTGCGGGCGATCTCGACATAACCGTCGTCATCCTCCGCGACCCAGTCGCCGAGGCCGACGGCCGCCACGATGGAGGCGCCAGCACGCGAGGAGGCTCCAATGCCGAGCTTGGCCACGACCGGAACGCCCTTGTAGAGGGATTCCCAGGTGCTGATGCCGCCGTTCTGCGGGAACGTGTCGAGGGAAATATCGATCTTGTCGAAGGCCATCAGATGGTCGTCACGCGAGGTGGTGCCGAGGCAAGTGATGTCCTCCTCCGCAATACCCTGTGCGATGAAGCGTGCGACCAGGCTATCGCGCAGCAGGGCATCGTCGAGCAAACCATGCTTGAGGATGATCTTCGATCCCGGCACTTCCCGCATGATGCGCGACCACACGCGGATCGCATCATCCGAGATCTTGTAGATGCGGTTGAACACACCAAAGGTGACGTAGCCGTTGCGGAGCATCGGGAGCTCGGAGGGCTTTAGATTGGTGACCGGCTCCATCGTGATCAGGCACGGCAGATCGTGGATCTTCTCGGGAAACAGATGCCGGGCCGATGGCGGAATGAAAATGGGATCGGCGAGCACGTAATCCATGGTCGGCATGCCCGTACCCGTCGCGTGTCCGAAGCCGGTGGCCTGGATCGGAGCCGGCTTCCGCGCGAAGCATTGCAGCCTGTTGCCGGTCGTGTGGCCGGAAACGTCGATCAGAATGTCGACATTGTCGGCCTGAATACGATCGGCGAGCTCGTCGTCCGACATCTGCCAAGCGTCGACCCAGACATCCGCCAGCGCCTTGAACTTGGCGGTGTACTCGTCCGCCCCCGGCCAGGCGTAATAGCAGACGATCTTGAACTTGGCGTGATCATGATGGCGCAACACGGGCAGCAAGGTGAGTCCCGCCGAGTGTTGTCGGAATTCGGCCGCGACATATCCGACCACAATCTGCTTGTCCGGATCCAGCGGCCGCTTCGGCAGCGTCCTTTGCGGAATCCTTGAGCCGATTGCATCCCACCAGGACTTTCGCACCGCCTGCTGGACCGCGAAATCCGCCTCCGCAAGGTAGTCCAGCAAGAAGATCTTGCCTCTGATCGCGTCTCCATAGTCCGGTCGCAGCGCCAGCGCGCGATCGAGATATTCAATCGCGGATTCCATGTCTCCCTGGTTCGAATAAGCGAAGCCCAGAAGCGCCAACCCCATCTCCGAGCGAGGATTTCGCTCGATCAAGGTCGTTGCGGCCGCCATCGCCTGCGCGGTCCTTCCCATGACGAGGCAGACCTGCGCCTTGCCCCGAAGGGCCAGCTCGAGCTTGGGCGAAATCGCAAGCGCCGCATCGAAATCCGCCAGCGCCTCCTGCAGGTGCTGCAGCTCGTAACTGAGCCGTCCGCGCTGGGCCAGAATTCGTGGCGCGCCTGGCTTGATTGCGAGGGCCTGAGCGAACTTGGCTGCGGCCTCATCGTGGTGCCGCAGCTCCATGCTGACCATGCCGCTGCCGACGATGGCCTCGGCGTGACGCGGCTGAAACAGCAGGGCGCGATCGAAGCTCGCCTTGGCACGCATGATCTGCCCAAGCACGATCTCGACCATGCCGCGATTGCAGAGCGCATCGGCACAATCCGGTTTAATCTTGATGGCGCGCTCGTGCATCTCGAGCGCCTGTTCGTACAGCCCCATATGCATCAGCGTGTTGCCGAGATTGGTCAATGCGACGGCGAAACTCGGCTTCAGCGCGATCGCCCTCTCCTGGCAGCGCCGCGCCTCTTCGTAATTGCCGAGGTCGAAATGCACGGTCGCGAGGTTGTTATGGGCATCGTGCAGGCGCGGATCGAGCGCGATCACGCGCTCGAGCAGCTCCCTCGCCTCTTCCAGGCGCCGGCCGTCATGGGCGCACATGCCGAGCAGGTGCATGGCATCGACATGATCCGGAAGGGCTTTCAGGATCTCGCGGCACAGCGCCTCTGTCTCGGCAAATCGGCCCTGGCCATAGGCGTTCGCCGCAGCGGCAATGACGGCGTCGGCCTGCTTCATCAACTTCTTCTGCAATCGCGCATTCTGGAACGCGCGCGCGCCGCCGCTCTTCTGCAAGGTGTATCTCCGGAGGATGCCCTCAGCAGAGTCTAACTGATTCGCGAGCCTGGCCAGCCGGTCACCGGAGTCGCTCCGCCTCCGGGATTTCCCGGGGCCCAGCGCAATCGTCCTACGCCACCTCCGAGGCGGCGGCGCAATAATCGCGCCAGAACCGGCGATAGGCCGCTTCGACCTCGCGCGTGTAAAACTCGACGTCGCCGGCCGGCGAGGCTGCGATCCGAGCCGGCAGATCCGCCCGCAGCTTTGCCAGGTAGGCCGGCTGCGCCGCGTGTTTGCACGCGATCGCGGCATAGCCCGCGTCATCCTCGGCGACCCAGTCCTCCAGGCCGACGGCGGCAACGATGGAGCCGCCGGCGCGCGACGAAGCGCCGCTGCCGAGCTTGGCGACCACGGGAACGCCGGCATAGAGGGACTCCCAGGTGCTGATGCCGCCGTTCTGCGGGAAGGTGTCGAGGGACATGTCGACCATCGCAAAGGCCCGCAGATGCTCGGGGCGCGAGGTCGAGCCCATGCAGATGACATTCTCTTCGGCGACCCCTTCTGCCGCGAACCGCGCGACCAGTCGATCGCGCAGCAATGGATCGTCAAGCAGCCCGTTCTTGACGATGATCTTCGATCCCCTCACCGCATGCATGACGTTCGACCACACCCGGATGGCTTCGTCCGAAATCTTGAAGATGCGGTTGAACACCCCGAAAGTGACGTAGCCGTTGCGGAGCATGGGTGGCTCTGAAGGCGGAATGTCCAGGATCGGATCGATCGTGATCAGGCACGGCATGTCGTGCACCTTCTCGGCCAGGAGATGGCGCGCCGATTGCGGGATGAAGATCGGGTCCGCGAGCACGTAGTCCATCGTTTGAAGGCCTGTCCCCGTGGCGTGCCCGAAGCCTGTGACCTGGATCGGCGCCGGCTTGCGGGCAAAGACATGAAGCCTGCTGCCGGTCGTGTGCCCGGAGACATCGATCAGAATATCGATGCCATCGGCCTGGATGCGGTCGGCCAGCTCGTCATCGGACAATTGTGCGGCATCGACGAAGACATCCGCGAGAGGCGTGAAGCTCTCCGTCATCTCGTCCTGCACCGGCCAGCAGGAATAGCAGACGACCTTGAACTGGGCGTGATCATGATTGCGCAGCACCGGCAACAGAGAGTATGCCGCCGAGTGGTTCCTGAATTCGGATGCGACGTATCCGATCACGATCCGCCGGTCAGGATCGAGTGGCCGCGGCGCCAGCGTCCTTTGCTGCAGCTTCGCGCCGATCGCGTCCCACCAGTATTTCCGCGCGGCCTGCTGGGCGGCGAAATCGGCCTCCGGCAGGTAGTCCAGCACGAAGATCTTGTATCCGATCGCCTCCGGAAAATGCGGCGCGATCTCGAGCGCGGCGTCGAGGTGCGCGAGCGCGGTCGCGATGTCTCCCTGGTTCACATGGCACGCCGCCAAAAGCGCCAACCCCATCTCGGATTGCGGATTGACCTCGAGCAGCGTCTTGACGCCTGCCATCGCCCGCGCCGTGTTGCCCGCGAGAATGTCGATCTGCGCCCGCCAGCACAGCGCGAGCTCGAGCCGTGGCGATTGCGCCAGCGCCGCGTCGAGGTCCGCGGCCGCCTGCTCCAGCCGGGCTAAACTCAAATTGAGCCTTCCACGCTGCAACAGAATCCGCGGCGAACCCGGCTTGATCGCGAGCGCGGCGTCGAAGGCGGCACCCGCCTGCGCGAAGTGCCGGAGCTCGAGGCTGACCATCCCCCTGCCCGCGATCGCCTCGGCGTGAGATGGCTGAAATGTCAGGGCACGGTCGAAGCTCGCTTTGGCGCGCTCGAACTGGCCCGTCATCAATTCCGCCATGCCGCGGTTGCAAAACGCATCGGCATAATCCGGCTTCAGCCTGATCGCCCGCTCGTGCAGCCCGATCGCCTCGTTGCCGAGGCCGATGTGCAGCAACGTATTGCCGAGATTGGTCAGGGTGATCGGACAATTCGGCTTGAGCGCGATGGCCTTCTCCTGGCAGGCGCGGGCGCCAGCGAATTTCTCCAGCGCGAAATAGACGGCGCCGAGATTGCCGTGCGCATCGGGCGAACGCGGCTCGAGTGCAATCGCACGTTCGAGCAGGAATTCCGCCTCGTCGAGCCGCCCGCCGTCGAACGCGCGCAGGCCGAGCAGGTGCGTGGCATGAAAATGATCCGGCACCTCCTTCAAGATCTCGCGGCAGAGCATCTCGGCCTCATCAGGCCTGCCCTGCCCGAGTGCCTCGATCGCGAAGGCCATAACGGCGTCCGCCTGCTTCTTCAGCTTCTTTTCCAGTCGCGCATTCTGGTATGCGCGCACGCCGGCACTGCTCTGCAAGGTCTCTCTCCGGAGGATGGTCCGAAAAGAGGCAAGCCGATTCGGATGGTGCCAGGCTTGCGCTCAGACCGGCGAGGCCACAGGTCGCCGGGCTCAGCGCAGAATCTGGCTCAGGAACAGCTTGGTGCGGGCGTGCTGCGGGGCGGCGAAGAACTCGTTCGGAGTGTTGGCCTCGATGATCTGCCCGGCGTCCATGAACACGACGCGGTTGGCGACCTCGCGGGCAAAGCCCATCTCGTGAGTGACGACCAGCATGGTCATGCCTTCCTCGGCGAGGTCGACCATGGTGTCGAGCACCTCCTTGACCATTTCGGGGTCGAGCGCCGAGGTCGGCTCGTCGAACAGCATCACCTTCGGGTTCATGGTGAGGGCTCGCGCGATCGCGACACGCTGCTGCTGGCCGCCGGACATCTGACCCGGAAACTTGTTGGCCTGGTGCGGGATCTTGACGCGCTCGAGGAACTTCATCGCCGTCACCTCGGCGTCCTTCTTGGGGATGTTGCGGACCCAGATCGGCGCCAGCGTGCAATTGTCGAGCACGGTCAGATGCGGGAACAGGTTGAAGCTTTGGAACACCATGCCGACTTCACGGCGGACCGCGTCGACGTGCTTGAGGTTCGGCCCGAGCTCGATGCCGTCGACGACGATCTCGCCTTCCTGGAATTCCTCCAGCGCATTGATGCAGCGGATCAGCGTGGACTTGCCCGAGCCCGAGGGGCCGCAGATCACGATGCGTTCGCCCTTCTGCACCGCGAGATCGACGTCACGCAGGACGTGGAATTCGCCGTACCATTTGTTCAGGCCGGAAATCTTGACGATGGGCTCAGACATGGTGGCCTCGATCAGTTGCGGCGGTGGGCGTTGAGGCGGTGCTCGACGAACAAGGAATAGCGCGACATGCCAAAGCAGAACAGGAAGTAGATGATCCCGGCGAAGGCGAAGCCGGTGAACGCCGTCGACGGCGTCGACCATTTCGGATCCGCGAACGAGGCGCGCAGCGAGCCGAGCAGATCGAACAGCGCCACGATCGAGACCAGCGAGGTGTCCTTGAACAGCGAGATGAAGCTGTTGACGAGGTTCGGAATGACGTGCCGCAGCCCCTGCGGCAGCACGATCAGCGAGGTCGTCTTCCACCAGGACAGCCCGAGGGCGGCGGCCGCCTCGCTCTGCCCGCGCGGGATCGCCGCCAGCCCGCCGCGGACGTTCTCGGCCTGATAGGCGCCGGTGAACAGCGCGATGCCGATCAGCGCACGCACCAAGCCGTCGACGGTGAAATTGCCGGGAAGGAACAGCGGCAGCATGTAGGTTGCGAAGAACAGCACGGTGATCAGCGGCACGCCGCGCCAGAACTCGATGAAGGCGATCGAGAAGATCCGGATCAAGGGAATCGTCGAGCGGCGGCCGAGCGCGAGCGCGATGCCGATCGGCAGCGAGGTGACGATGCCGGTGACGGAGACCACCAGCGTCACCAGGAGGCCGCCCCACAGATTCGTCGTCACGATCGGCAATCCGCCGTGGTCGAGGTCCATCAGCCTGATGACGATGGCGATGCCAATGAAGGTGGCGATGCTCGAGGCCAGAGCCCGCCCGCCGGTGCGAACGCCACCGCCGAGAACGAAGGCGATCAGGCAGACGATCGCGCCCGTGACGGCGAAATCTGCCCAGACCGGCTGGCCCGTGCCCTGGATATAATCGCGCAGCCAGGTGAGCGGAAAGATCAGCCAATGGATCACCGTGCCGAGCAGCACGATGAGGCTCCCGAGCACCCACAGCAGCGGACCGACCGCGGAGGTCCTGCCCGATGTGATCAGCGCTTGTCCGGCACCGACGATGCTCTCGTCGAACAATTGCAGCAGGCCGGCCGTCCAGCTCAGCCCGAAGCCCTTGATGCCGCCGCCGTGCAGCAGGAAGAACGCCACCACCGGAAAGGCGACGAAGAACAAGCCGGCATTCAGGCTCTTGGCCGGCAGCCGCGGAATGAGCAGCGGCAACAGCAGGACGACTGCGAGCAACAGCGTCAAGTTCACCCGCCAACGCTCGGCCTCGGGATAGAAGCCGTAGATGAGTTGCGGGAGCTTCGCCTGGATGTAGGGCCAGCAGGCGCCGACCGCAAAGCCGGCGTTCTCGGCGAGGCACGCGGTGCGGTCCTTACCGCTCCAGACCGCATCGACCAACAGGAACTTGACGGAGGGAACGATGGTGAACCAGAGCAGCAAGGCGCCGACGATCGTCAGCAGGATGTTGGTCGGCGAGTTGAACAGGCGCGTGCGCATCAGGCCGATGAAGCCCGTGGTCTTCACCGGCGCGGGACGCTCGGCGAGCAGGTCCTGGCGGACGAAGCTGGACGAGATGACATCGCTCATGCGCCGAGGCTCCGGCTGACACGCCAACCGTAGACGCTCATGATCGCGCTGGTCAGGAGCGAGATCAGGAGATAGACGCCCATCGTCATGGCGATGATCTCGATCGCCTGCCCGGTCTGGCTCAGCGACGTGCCGGCAAACACCGACACCAGGTCAGGATAGCCGATCGCGACCGCCAGCGACGAGTTCTTGGTGAGATTGAGGTACTGGTTGGTTAGCGGCGGCACGATGACGCGCATGGCCTGCGGCACGACGATGAGGCGGAGCGTGGCGCCGCGGCTGAGGCCGAGCGAAGATCCCGCCTCCATCTGCCCCTTGTGAACGGACAGGATGCCAGCGCGCACGATCTCGGCGATGAAGGCGGCGGTATAGGTCGCCAGCGCCACCGTCAGCGCCACGAATTCCGGGATGATGCGTGAGCCGCCGGCGAAGTTGAACCCCCTCAGCTGCGGCAGCTCGAAGGTGAAAGGCAGACCGAAGACCAGCATCGTGGCCAGCGGAAGCCCGAACAGCAGGGCCAGCACGGAAGGCCAGATGCGGATCACCTGCCCGCGCTGAAACAGCGCTCGCCTTGCGTAGACGCGCAGCGCCAGTGAGGCGACGATGCCGAGCGCCAGCACCGCCAGGAACGGCGCGAGACCGCTCTGACCGATCGGGCTGGGAATGACGAGGCCTCGATTGCTGATGAAGGCAATGCCGAACAGGGAAATGCTCTGCCGCGGATTTGGCAGGGCCGCGAGCACCGCCAGGTACCAGAACAGGATCTGGAACAGCAGTGGCAGGTTGCGGATGACCTCGACATAGATCTCGCCGACCCGCGACAGCAGCCAATTGGGCGACAGCCGGCACAGCGCGACGATGAAGCCGATCACCGTGGCGAAGACAATGCCCACCACGGAGACCACGAGCGTATTCAACAGTCCGACCACGAACACGCGCAGGAACGTGTCCGAGCCGGTATAGGAGATCAGGGTCTGGTTGACGTCGAAGCCGGCATTGTTCCTGAGGAAGCCGAAGCCGGCGGCGATGTGCTGGTTCTCGAGATTGGCCCGCGCGTTGGAGACGATCTCGTAGCCGATCCAGCCCAGGATCGCCGCGAAGGCAAACTGGACGGCAACGCCGTTCCAGCCTGCCTTGCCGCCCAGAATGCGCCGGATCTTCAGCGCGATCTGGGGCGGCGGTTTTCGAGCCTCGGTGCTCATGCCGCTGCCGGCCGATCAGGGCTGATCAGCGGATCGGCGGCGCGTACTGAAGACCGCCCTTGTTCCAGAGATTGTTGACACCGCGATTGATGCCGAGCGGCGAACCGGCGCCGACGGTGCGATCGAACACCTCACCGTAATTGCCGACGGTCTTGACGATCCGCACCACCCAATCCTTGGTCAGGCCGAGCTGTTCGCCGAAATTGCCGTCGCTGCCGAGCACGCGCTTCAGCTCGGGATTTTCCAGCTTCGCCTTCTCGTCGATGTTCTTCGAGGTCACGCCGAGCTCTTCGGCGGTGAGCATCGCGAACAGCGTCCATTTAACGATGTCGAACCACTGGTCGTCGCCGTGCCGCACCATCGGGCCGAGCGGCTCCTTCGAGATGATCTCGGGCAGCACCATGTGGTCGTTGGGGCTGGCGAGCTTGAGGCGGTTGGCGTACAGGCCCGACTGGTCGGTGGTGAAGACGTCGCAGCGGCCGGCCTCATAGGCCTTGACGGTCTCGTCGTTGGTGGCGAACGCGATCACCTCGTACTTCATGTTGTTGGCCTTGAAGTAGTCGGCGAGATTCTGCTCAGTGGTGGTGCCGGTCTGCACGCAGACCGATGCACTGTTGAGCTCGAGCGCCGAATTCACCTTGAGCGACTTCTTCACCATGAAGCCCTGCCCGTCGTAATAGGTCACGCCGGTGAAATTGGCGCCGAGCGAGGTGTCGCGCGAGATGGTCCAGGTGGTGTTGCGCGAGAGCACGTCGACCTCGCCGGATTGCAGCGCGGTGAAGCGGTCCTTGGCCGACAGCGGCACGAACTTGACCTTGGTCGGATCGTTGAAGATGGCGCCGGCAATGGCGCGGCAGACGTCGACGTCGATGCCGGTCCAGTTGCCCTTGTCGTCGGGCGAGGAGAAGCCCGGCAGGCCCTGGCTGACGCCGCAGGACAGCATGCCCCGATCCTTGACGGTCTTGAGCGTTTGCGCATCGGCGGCTTGGGCGGTGAGGCCGGCGGCGAGAGCAAGGGAGAGAGCCAGGGTTACGCGTTTCATGGGCTTTGGGCCTTTCAAGGTCGTCTCAAGGTCAGGAATGTTGTCTTAGGATCGTCTCTGCCAAACCAGGTCCTTCAAGAATCCGGCCTTGCAAGAGTCATGCTGGAAAACCTTGCCGAACACTCGCCGATCTCGGGAGCCCATACCTTCATCCCCGCCGCCGGCGCCCGCCATCTCTTGGCTGTGACGCGACGTCCGGTCAGGCAATGGATCGAAGGTCGCGGCAGGCCCCTCAACATGCGGCGACTGAAT
This sequence comes from Bradyrhizobium sp. NBAIM03, assembly GCF_020194055.1. Taxonomy (NCBI): domain Bacteria; kingdom Pseudomonadati; phylum Pseudomonadota; class Alphaproteobacteria; order Hyphomicrobiales; family Nitrobacteraceae; genus Bradyrhizobium; species Bradyrhizobium sp. NBAIM03. Next base: position 178,990 of record NZ_JADYVS010000011.1, read on the forward strand.
AGCACCTGCGCATCACAGAACGACTGGCGTTCCGGGTCAAGGGGTTGACGGGACTCTTCTGTGTTCTGTTATTAACGACCGCGGCCTTTCGGTCGGCCCAGGGGCGCGATGCGTCCGGTGGAAACGCGGTTTTGAAAGCAGGCGCATGGATTCTTCGTCCCCCCAAGAGCAGCACGCCGAGACCCGGCTGGTCACCTCCGGCCGCGACACCAAGGCGCAGAAGGGGTTCGTCAATCCGCCGGTCTTCCACGGCTCGACCGTGCTCTATCCGACCGCAGAGGACCTGCACGCCCATCGCGGCGAGTTCACCTACGGCCGTCACGGTTCCCCGACCACCAAGGCGTTCCAGGAGACGCTGATGGCGCTGGAGGGTCCGCAATGCGCCGGCGTCGGTATCGTGCCGTCGGGGCTGTCGGCGATTTCCACCACCCTGCTCTCGGTGCTCAAAGCCGGCGACCACATCCTGGTGGTCGACAACATCTATCGGCCCTCGCGCAATTTCTGCAACGGCATGCTCACGCGCTACGGCGTCGAGACCACCTATTTCGATCCGATGATCGGCGCGGGCATCGACAAGCTGTTCAAGCCCAACACCCGGGCCGTTCTGGTAGAGGCGCCGGGCTCGCAATCGTTCGAGATGCCCGACATCCGCGCCATCGCCGAAGTCGCACATGGGCGCGGCGCGCTCGTCATCGACGACAACACCTGGGCGACGCCGCTCTATCACCGCTCGCTGGACCAGGGCGTCGACATCAGCATGCAGGCCGCGACGAAATATATCGGCGGCCATTCCGACATCATGTTCGGCACCATCTCGGCCAACGCCAAGGCCTGGCCGATGATTGCCGAAGGCATCCGCTTGCTCGGCGTCTGTGCCGGCCCCGACGACGTCTTCCTGGCGCTGCGCGGCCTCCGCACGCTGTCGGTGCGGCTGGCGCAACATCATCGCTCCGGGCTCGAGATGGCGCGCTGGCTGGCGGCAAGGCCTGAGGTTGCGCGCGTGCTGCATCCCGGGCTGGAGACCGATCCCGGTCATGCGATCTGGAAGCGCGACTTCACCGGCGCCTCGGGCCTGTTCAGCATCGTGCTGAAGCCGGCGCCGCAGCAGGCGGTCGACACCATGCTCAATACGCTGAAGCTGTTCGGCATGGGCTTTTCCTGGGGCGGGTTCGAGAGCCTTGCAATTCCCTTCGATTGCGATGCCTATCGCACCGCGACCAAATGGGAGCCCGGCGGCCCGACGCTGCGTCTCCACATCGGGCTCGAGAGCACCGACGACCTCAAGGCCGATCTCGACCGCGGCTTCGCTGCCCTCAAAGCGGCCATGTGAGCATCAGGATTGGGCATCTCGCCTAGCAACGTGCCAGGCTTCAACAAGCGGAGCCGAACGCTGGATCAGCGGTCCAGCGTCTTCGAGGCGGTGCCGCGGTTCTTCCAGATCAGCATGATGTTTCTGATATAGATGATGGTCGCGAGCGACTGTCCGAGGATGATGACGGGCTCGCGCTTCACGACGCCATAGACCAGCGTCATCAGCCCGCCGCCCATCGAGCAGAACCAGAACGCCATCGGCACCACGCTGTTGCCGGCGCGCTCGCTCGCGATCCACTGCACCAGGAAGCGCGCCGTGAAGAACAGCTGCGCGACCAGGCCGAATGCCAGCCAGAAGTCGAACTTGGCGACGAAGACGTCATAGAGATAATTGCTCAGCGCCTGACCGTATTGAATGATCATGCGTCCACCTCGGTCACTTCTGGCGTCGGCTTCTTGCGGCGGATCAGCCACCAAACGCCGGCGAGATCCATGATGCCGATCCACAGCCGGTCGAAGAAACCATAGTTGGACACGCCCGAATGGCGCGGCCGGTCGATTACGTCGACATAGGCGATGTCGTAGCCTTCGCGGCGGACCAGGGCGGGAAGGAAGCGATGCAGCCCGTCGAAATAAGGCAGCATCAGGAAAACGTCACGCCGGAACGCCTTCAGCCCGCAGCCGGTGTCGCGCGTGCCGTCCTTCAGGATGGCGTTGCGAATGCCGTTGGCGACGCGCGACTGGAATTTCTTGAAGCCGGTGTCCTTGCGCCCGATCCGCTGGCCGGCCGCGAGCCCGACGCGCCCTGCTCCCTTCTCGACCGCCGCGATCAGGTCGGGCAGGAAGGCCGGATTGTTCTGGCCGTCGCCATCGAGTGTCGCCACGATCTCTCCGCGCGCCGCGCGCACGCCGCTGCGCACGGCCGCCGACTGGCCGCCCGATCTTGCATGGCGAAGCTGACGCAGATTGCTCTGCTGCTTCATGATGGCGCCAAGCCGCTCGCCGGTGGCGTCGGTCGAGCCGTCGTTGACGTAGATGATCTCATAGGGCCAGCGGCCATCGAGTGCCGCGCCGATCTCCGCGATCAGCGGCGCGATGTTGTCGGCTTCGTTGCGCACGGGAACAACGATGGACACCGAAGGCTGGGACGTCGACAAATCGAGGCTCGTGGTTGGAATTGACCTGCCCAAAGGACCTGCCCAAGGGAACCGGCGGTCCCGGCAGGCAGCCGCTTTTATGGGGCGGATGCCCGGTGGGCAACCCTTTTGAGGCGGTCGGAAAACGTCCCTGAAAGCGGCACGATGGTGCCGTCGGCGCGGATGGCAAATCCGAGCTTTCGGGCCGCGAACCAGTAATGAACGGCCATGGCGCCCACCGTTCCGACCAGAGCGCCGGCGACCACGTCGCTCGGATGATGCGCCAGCAACACCAGGCGCGTCAGCACGATCACGATTGCGTAAGTGAACATGAAGACGCGCAGACGCGGCCACAGTGCCGAGACGGCAAACGCCAGGGCGAACGCGGCCACGGCGTGGCCTGACGGCAGACTGGCATAAGCCCCCGTCCCCTCGAACGGGACGAAGTTGAACGGATTGGCCTTGCCCCCGACGAACGGACGTCCGCGGCCGATGACATATTTCAGGATCTCGGCGACGAAGGCTGACACGGCAACCGACAGAAACAGGAATTGCAGCCGCGTGCCGAAGCCGAGCAGCAGCGCGCGGCGGCTCCCACGCAGCCCGGCCGCGACGAGCGCCAGCACCACCAGCGCAGCCCCCAGCACCGAGAGGATATACTCGTCCTTGCCGAAATCGGTGAGGATGCGGATCGGCCACAGGCTCGGCGTGCCGCGCGGCGGCATCAGCAGGATCTCGGTCTGATCGAACGCGACCATCAGCACGATGACGAGCGCTGCACCCGCCGCGGCAAGCCACAGCGAATGCCGCGCCAGCTTCCGGGCGGCCTCGGCGCGGCGCGAGTGCGAGGGCGACCGCACGAGCTGCGCCAGCGCGCGCCAGGACACCGCTAGCAATTGCGCAGGATAGCCGGCATGCGCTGCAACGTCGGTCAGAGCCCGCATCCTATTCGGTACCTTCCGATCGGAAGATCGAGATCGAGATCGCGCGCCCTTGCGAGAAGTTATAGCCGTCGATGCGCGCGCCGACCTTGTAGCGCAGCCCGATCGCCTCGGCACGCTGCACGAAGCTGCGCTCCGAGCGCTGCTCGATCAGCGCGAAGCGGCAGCTGCCCTGCCGCAGGAAGTCCGCCGCACCGGAGCCGTCGGTGAGCAAGGTCCGGGTGCCCGCCAGGAAGACGAGGCTCGGCTCGTGATAACCGGCCGCAGCCGCCTTCGGTCCGACGCAGGTGACGTTGCGAAGCGCGCGCGCGATCTCGATGCTGGGAAACAGCGGGGTCAGCGACGGCAGCACGATGCCGTAAATCGTCACAGCGAGCATCAGGCCTGCGACCAGGGCGTTGAGAAACGAGCGCTCGGCGCGGTTGGTATCGAACAGCCACCAGGCGAACAGACCGAAGATCAGCGCGGCCGCGATGAACGGCCAAGCTACGAAAGCGGGCTGCCGCGTCAGTATCACCGAGCCGACCACCGCGATGATGGAGGCGGCTGCGGGGATCGCGAACCACCAGGCCGAGCCGCGCATCAGCCAGGAGCGCGACAGCACGCGCCGCTCCACCGCGCCGGCGGTGAGGATCGCGATCGCGGGATACAGCGGCAGCACGTAATGCGGCAGCTTGGTCAGCACCGCCTCGAACACGATCCAGGACGGGATCAGCCAGGCCAGCAGGAACTGCGCACCGGGCTCGCGGCGGGCCCGCCACACCGCGGGCGCCGCCATCGCCGCCAGCGGCGCACCTGGCCAGAACGTGATCCAGAACAGCGCCAGGTAAAGTCCGGGCGGTGCGCCGTGGGATTCCTGGGCGCCAAGCTTGCTCAGCATGTCGCCGCCGACGGAGGTGGTGAAGAAGGTCTCGCCCGCGCGCCAGAAGATCGCGACGAACCAGGGCAGCACCAGCACCAGCATCCACATCAGGCCCCAGACAGGCCGCAGCTTCCACAGCCAGGAGGCGTCGCGGTCCTGGATCGCGAGCGCGACGATGGTCAGGCCTGCGAACATCAGGATCAGCGGCCCCTTGATCAGGATGCCCGCAGCAAGCGCGGTCCAGAAGATCGCGGGCCAGCTCCAGGGCGGATGCGTCTCGTCCTCGGCGCGCTGCCAGGACAGATAGGCCCGCGCCATCGCGCCCATCGCGGCAACCACGCAGAGCAGCAGCACGGCGTCGGTCTTGGCCAGGCGCGCCTCGACGCCGAGCAGCACCGAGGCGCACATCATCAGCGCAGCCAGAACCGCGGCGCGCCGCGTGACGAAGCCGAGCGCGGCCCAATACGTCATCAGCACGGCGCCGATCGCGCCCATCAGTGACGGCAGCCGGTAGACCCAGATGCGCAATTCGGCCTTCGGCAGCTTGAGCATCGAGGCGGCTTCGACGGTCGCCGATTGCAACCAGTAGATGCCGACCGGCTTCTTGTAGCGGACGTCCTCCTGAAAGCGGATGTCGACATAATCGCCGCTCTCGACCATCTGCTTGGTGGCCTGGGCAAACCGTGCCTCGTCGCGGTCGATCGGCGGGATGGTGAAGAAGCCCGGCAGGAACAGCAGCAGCGCACACAGCACCAGGAAGCCGACCGCGCGCGGGTGGCTGGCCGTGACGATGTCGAGCATGCGCACGAGCCCGCTGCCCGGATTTGTGGGCGATTTCGACTCGCGGGGGGCACCAAAACGGGGGCTGGGGTAGGTGTCGGCCATTGGTTCCGCTTACGCTGAAACCGCCATGGCCACAACCGCTTAAGGCAGGGTCATTGAATTCGAATGACGACTGTGTCCGCGGCGCCCGTGGCGTCGATCACGGTGAGCCGTGCAAAGCCCGGGCCGGGCGGATCGATCAACCGATGACGGCGGCCGTCGATCTCGCCGAGCGCGGTGCCGTTAACCATGACGGTCATGGGCAGCACGCCGCCGGCGACCTTGACCGGCATAGCCGCGCTCTCCCGGCCACCCGATCGATCGACGTCGATCCGCGAGCCGTTCAGCGGAAATTGGATATGCAGCGGCTGCTCGCCCCCGCTTCGCACCAGTTCGCCGACCGGACGGAACCGCTTCAAGGGCAGCGGCAGCTTCGCGTTGCTTGCGACCAGGGTTCCCTTGGGCGGCTTCGGCAAGGCGGCCAGCGTCTTGCCGCTGCGGGCGAAGGCATCGAACAGGATGGGCGCGGCGGCGACGCGTCCGATCAGGCCGGGAACCGGCGCTCCGTCCGGACGGCCAACCCAGACGCCGATGGTCATGCGACCGTCGAAGCCGACCGACCAGGCGTCGCGATAGCCGTAGGAGGTGCCGGTCTTGAAGGCGATGCGGTTGTGGGCGGCGTTCTCCGGCGGGGGCGTGCCGAGCAGGACGTTGCCGACCTGCCAGGCTGCGACCTGATCCAGCAGCCGCAGCGGCTCCCGCTCGTCCTTGGCCGTGACGATCTCGCGCAACGGCTTGGTGGTCCCAAGGCGGGCAAAGCCGGCATAGAGCTGGGCCAGATCCTGCAGCGTCACGCCGACGCCGCCGAGCCCCATGGCGAGGCCGGGCGCTTCGTCCTTGGGCAGGACGAGGTTGCCGCCGGCCTGCCGCAGCCGCGAGGTCAGCCGGCTCGAGCCGACGCGGTCGAGCAGCACGATGGCCGGCACGTTCAGCGACAGTTGCAGAGCCTTCCTCACCGGGACCGTGCCCTGGAAAGTCATGTCGAAATTTTCCGGCGCATAGGAGCCGAAGCGGACCGGGCGGTCGTCGATCAAGCTGTCGGGATGGACAAAGCCGTCCTCGAAGGCGAGCCCGTAGATGAAGGGCTTGAGCGTCGAGCCGGGTGAGCGGATGGCGCGGGTCATATCGACCTGCCCCGCCCGGCTCTCGTCGAAATAATCGGCCGAGCCGACACGCGCGAGCACGTCGCCGCTCTCATTGTCGACCACGACGATTCCGACCGAGATGTTCGGACCCAGCGCAATTGCGCGGTCGCGCGCCAGCGGCTCCAGCACCTTCTGCAAGGTCGCATCGAGCGTCAGCTTGATGATCGGCGCGTCCTTGACCGTCGACTGCGCGGCGTCGGAGGCATGCGGCGCCAGGATCGGCATCGGCCTGCGCAGTTTCGGCACCGGCATCGCTTTGGCCTGATTGGCGTCGTCGGCGCTGACCACGTGCTCCTCGACCATGCGGTCGAGCACGCGGTCGCGCGCCTTGCGCGCAGCCTCCGGAAACCGGTCGAGCCGGCGTGTCTCCGGCGATTGCGGCAGCGCGACCAGCAACGCGGCCTCCGCCAGCGACAGCCGCTTCGGCTCCTTGCCGAGATAGGAGATCGACGCCGCGCGGATGCCTTCGAGATTGCCGCCATAGGGCGCCAGCGCCAGATAGAGATCGAGGATCTGCTCCTTGCTCATGCTGCGTTCGATCTCGATGGCACGCACGATCTGCCGCAATTTTGCGTAAAGCGAGCGCTGCCGCCGCGGCTCCATCAGACGGGCCAGCTGCATCGTGATGGTCGAGCCGCCCGAGACGATGTGGCCGCGCGTTCCGAGCTGCAAGGCGGCGCGTCCCAGGGCGAGCGGATCGATGCCGCCATGGGCGTAGAAGCGCTGGTCCTCATAGGCGAACAGCAGTTTCAGGTAGGTCGGATCGACGTTGGTCCTGGCATCGACCGGCAACCGCCAGCGCCCATCCGCCATCGCATAGGCGCGCAGCAGCTTGCCGTTGCGATCGATGATGGTGGTTGAGACCTGGCGGGCTTCGTCGAGCGGGAGCGGGCCGAGCGAGTAGACCCAGCCAACGAAGCCGATGATGGCGAGGATAAAGGTGAGCGCGGCTGCGGAGAGAAGGCGAAAGGCGATCCGCCCCCTCCGCCCGTCATGGCCGGGCTTGACCCGGCCATCCACGCCAACACCCACCGCCGGCGCGGCCGTGGATGCCCGTGTATGTGGCTCGACCTCGCTCATCTCACTCACTTCGCCGCCCGCACCTCGACACTGCCCGTGCCGGTCCGGCCATAGCGCGAGGGATTGTACATGTCCTCGACATAGGCCTGCGGCAGCACGTATTTGCCGGGCGAGACCGCGCGCACGACATAGGCGAGCGTGAAGACCGACTTGGAATCCGAGGCCCGGTCGACGGCCGCGGTGAAGCGGTCGTCGCGGAATTCGGTATGTTCCGGCTCCTCGCCGTCCTCGATCCAGTCCAGCGTGCCGCTGTCGCCGGACGACACCAGGTTCGGATTGTCGATCTCCAGGCCCGCCGGCAGATAGTCGGACACCATGATGTGGCCGTACTCGGGCTTGGCCTCGGTGATCTTCAGCACCACCGCAAAGCGCTGGTTCTGCTTGACCTTGCTGATGTCCGCGGGCTTGCCGTCGAGCGTATAGTAGCCGCGCTCGATCTTGAAGCCGTTGGACGCCGCCGGCTCCGGCGTGACCGGCGAGCCCGACACCGAGACGACCGCCTGCACCGGCGCCTCGCCGGTGTTGGTGATCTTCAGCGGCTTGCCGCCCAGCGTGTCCGCCTTGTAACTGCGGTACAGCGCAGTCTTGACCGGCTGCCCATCGACCTCGATCGAGAGGTTCTCCTTGGCGAGCGCCCGTGCCGCCAGCACCAGCCACGCATTCTCCTGCGTGGAGGTGTAGGGCGTCAGCCCACGGGCGGTCTCGACCCGCGACACCGCCTGCGTCAGCGTCGCCCTCGGCGCATTGCCTTCACTGGCGAGCGACACCAATGCTGCGGCATCGCGCAGCTGCGAGCCGTAGTCGGTGCGGCCGAATTCCAGCGCGGGCTTCGGCGCAAGGCTGTCGAGCGCCGCGCCATAGACCCGTTCGGCGCGGTTGCGGTCGCCGACCAGGGCCAGCGCCGCGGCAAGCTGCGATTTCGCGATGGGTGTCGCGAGGTTGGCGAGCTTGGTGTCGGCGAGATAGCGGAGATCGCCGATCGGGGCTGCGCCATTGCGGGCGAGCACATAAAGGCCGTAGGCGAGATCGCGGCCGCCGTCCTTCTCCGGCTCGTTGGCATTGACGACGGAGTTGCGGATACGGTCCAGCGCGTTCTTGAACAGCACGTCCGGCACCGCAAAGCCCTTCTCGCGGGCGCGGGTGAGGAAGTCCGTCACGTAGGCATCGAGCCAGGCATCGTCGCCGCCGGCCAGCCACAGGCCGAACGAGCCGTTCGAGCCCTGGCGCGCCAGCAGCCGCTCGATGGCGTCGCGGATGCGCTGGTCGACCTCGGTGTCCATGGCAAGATGCGCGCCGGCCGCGAGCTCGTTGACATAGAGCAGCGGCATCGCCCGGCTCGTGATCTGCTCCGAGCAGCCATGGGGATAGCGGTCGAGCGCCTTCAGGATCGTTGCCGCGTCGAGCGCGGTCGACAGGCTGGCCGAAACTGAGACAGCGCCGGTGCCCGGCACGAGATCGGAGAACATGTCCGAGGTCAGCGTCAGGCTCTCGCCCTTCGCCAGCGTCCGGATCGAGCGCCGCGCCAGCACCTGCGTCGCCGGCTTGACGTCGAACGCATAGTGACGCACCAGCGCGAGGCCATTCGGGCCCTTGATGTCGACGTCGAGCGTCGCCTGCCCCGCCGCGGTCGCATCGAGCGCGAGCGAGACCGAATTTCGCTGCTTGGCGGCGAGCTTCACCGTGGTTGCGGGATTGCCGGTCATCTTCACCGGGCCGCCCGCCTTCACGTTGATGACGTAGTCGCCGGCCTGGCCCTCCACATTGTCGATCTCGAGATTGACCGAGCCGCGGTCGCCATTGAGCAGGAAGCGCGGCAGCGTCGCCGTGAGCACGACGGGATCGCGGATCACGACGTCGGTGTTGGCGCGGCCGAGCTTGGTCGCGGTCCACGCCACCGCCATCACGCGCGCGGTGCCGGCGAATTCCGGAACATCGAAGCTCACTTCGGCCGAGCCGTCGGCGGCGACCGTGACGATGCCGGAATAGAGCGCGAGCGGCTTCTGCGTGGGCGGCGAGCCCTGGAGCTCGCCACCGGCGTCGCCGCCGGACTTGATCTGGCCGCGCGTGCCGGACATGCCGTCGATCAGCTGCCCGTAGAGGTCGCGGATCTCGGCGCTGAGGCGACGCTGGCCGAGATAGTAATCGTCCGGCGCCGGCGGCTTGTAATTGGTGAGATTGAGGATGCCGACGTCGACCGCGGCGATGACGACCTTGGCGTCCTCGCCCGGATTGAGTCCATCGAGCTTGACGGGGATCTTCAGCGTCGAATTCGGCCGGATCAGCGAAGGCGGCGACAGCTTGACCTGCAAGGTGCGAGCCTGCTTGTCGATGCCGAACCATTTCAGCCCGATCGCACGGCCAGGCATGCGCTGGGCGGCGGCATCGAGCGGACGGCGCAGCGTCGCCACCACATAGGCGCCGGTGCCCCAATCCTTGCCGATCGGGAGCTTGACCTGCGCGGTGCCTTCCTTGACATCGATGGTCTGCGTCGTCAGCAGCCGCTCGCCGAGCACGTTGATGGTGAGCTTGCCGGCGCTGCGGACGTTGACGGACACCGTCATGGTGTCGCCTGAGGCGTATTGCGGCTTGTCGATCGAGGTCTCCAGCAGGTCCGGCGTGTCAGCGCTGCCGTCGGAGTACCAGCCGACGTCGAACTGCACCGAGGTCACCGGGCCGTCGGCCTCGTTCGACTTGACGTCGAGCCGGTAGCGGCCGGGCTCCGGCGTGAGCGAGAGCCGCGTCGGCTTGTCGACCGTAACAGTGACGTCGCCGTCGGCGACGCGCGAGGTCGACTTGACCGGCTCGTACTCCCAGTAATTGTTCTGGCGGTACCACTGGTAGCGCGACTCGATCTTCAGGAGCTCATAGCGCAGGCCGTCGCGGCGCAGCTTCTCGCCCTCCGGCGAGACGAACACGACGTCGAACTCGGCCTTGTCGCCCTCCGTGACGTTCTTGTCGCCGAACAGCGGCTTGATGCCGATCTGCGCCGTTGCCGGCGCGACCGGCAGCACGATCATGCGCTCGACGGCGCGGCCGCCGGTCTCGACCATGCGGACGAAGATCTGCGCCTCCTGCGGGCGCGTCGAGGCCGGCTGCTTGTCCAGCGTCACCGGGAAGGTCGCAACGCCATGGGCGTCGGCCTCGGGCAGGTTCTCCAGCGGCGTGCGCTCGTTCGAGGTGCTCTCCTCGTCGTCGACGCCGAATTTGTAGCCGGCAAAGCCGGGCCGCTCGGCCGCGGGCGCGATCAGCATGTCGCCTTCGAGCTGCAGGCCCGAGGCCGGTGCGCCATAGAGGAAATGACCGTCGGCCTTAAGCTCCACTGGAGCGTTAGCTTTGATCAGCTTGTCCTTGGCGGACAAGTCGAATTCGATCCGATCGGGGACGTAATCCTCGACCATGAAGGTGGTCTCGCCGACCGAAGCTCCCTTCGGATCGGTGAAGGCGCGCACCCGCCAGGTGCCGGTCGGTACGGCCGAGTTGAGCGGCACGGACAGCGTGCGGCCGCCGGCGCCCTGATCGGCCAGCACGGCACGGCGATATTCGACGCCGTCGGGGCGCTCGACCACCAGCGTCATCGGCCCGCCGGTGACGGCATTGCCCTGCCCGTCGCGGAGCAGCGCGGTGAGGAAGACGGTCTCGCTGGAGCGGTAGACGCCACGCTCGGCGTAGACGAAGGCATCGGCGCCGGCGGGCACCGCGCGCCCCGAAACGCCGCGGTCGGACAGGTCGAAGGCCGACGTCTTCAAGCTCAGGAAGGCATAATCGGCCTTCTCGCCGGTCACCGTGAGCATCGCCGGCGACAATCCGCCCTCGCCGCGCGCAAGGCCGGCCTCGAACAGCACGTGACCGGCATCGTCGGTCTTGCGAGTCGCCAGGATCTCGTTGTTGCGCGCGACCAGGCGCACCTCGGCCTTGCCGACCGGGTCGGTCGACGCCAGCGAGTTGACGAAGACATGAATGCCGTCATTGCCGGAATAAGCGGCGATGCCGAGGTCGGAGACGATGAACCATTGCGTGGCGAGCTGGTAGTCCTCGTCCGAGGCCCTCGCCGCGGCCGTCATGACGTAGACACCGGGCTGGAGCTCGCCGAGTGCCTGGTCGACCGGGAAGGCCGTGGTGACGTCCTGGTTCAGCGTCGTCGCAGTCGCAAGCTCGCCGGTCCACACCTTGACGCCGCGCTCGTCGCCGAGCTCGCTGAGCTGGTACTTCGACAGCGTCCTCTGAAAATCGCTGTCCACGACCGTGTTGATCAGGTTGCGGTCTCCGATCCGGAACACGTTGATGCTGACTGAGGGCGTGTTGACGCTGACGACGGGAATGCCGCGCTGGCCGGTCCGCGGCAGCACATAGGCGCGGCTGGTGAAGCGCACGAACGGCTTGCGGTCGCGCACATAGATGTTGAACTCGGCCGATTTCGGCAGCCCCTCCTTCACGGACGACGGCAAGCCGGCGCGCAGGTTGATGTTGTAGCGCTCGCCGTGCTTCAGCCCGTCGACGCAGAGCTGCTTGCCTTCGGCCGACAGCGCCGGCTTGTCCTGGCCTGCAAGCGCCAGGAACGGCGCGAAGTCGGTGCGCTTGGCGAGCTCCTCGGAGAACTGGAAGCAGGCGCGCGGGCTCGCCGAGTCCGAGTCGACGGTATAGTCGAGCAGCCGGAAGCCGTGCTCGTCGCGCATCTTCTCATATTGGCCGCGGACCTCGGCGACCTCGCGCATGTCGAGCGACAGCCGCAGCGCATCCAGTGCCGGCCGCCACAGCTTGCGGTCGGCCAGCGCCTTGCCGAGCACGGCGAGCGCGTCGGCCTCCTCGCCCGGATTGCCGGCGCGCATGTAAGCGATATAGGCCGCCGTCGAGGCGCGCTCCAAAAGGAAGGTCTGCTCGCTCGAGCTCTTCGGCGAGATCTGGAAGATGACCTTGGCGAGCCGCAGCCAATTGCCGGCATCCTCGGGCGTGGTCGCGGCGATCTGGCCGAGCACCGAAAGGCCGGTGCGGTAATCATTGCGCCGGAAGGCGGCGTCGGCGTCCGTCTTCAGCGTCGCATTGGTCTTGGCGATCGGTCCCGCCTCGCTCTTGATCTGGGCCTCCAGCTTGATCGCGGAATCGGCGAGGTCGTCGCGTTTGAACGCCTTGTCGGCGGCCTGCGCGGTGACAAGGCCGAGCGCTAGCGCGGCGCAGATTGTGACGGCGCGAACGAGACCGATCATTGAAGACTCCCGGAAAGCGCGGACGAACGCCGCGGCGGCAAATGAAATGCGCGGAAAGGTGACGGACTCAAGGCGATGGAACCAGAAGGTGCAAAGCGTCGCTTTCGCCATGACAGAGGTAAGCCCAGAGGAGGCCAAGATATCGCCACGCACGCCGTCCTGATGGCGCAGCACTACCTGACCAGTCGACCGGCGGCCGTGCCCCGGAAGCTGTTCAGCGTTCCCGGCGATGTGATCCATCGTCCAGTCCGCTGCCGCTCAACCCGGCACCCTGACACCCCACCGTTCCGCTTTGTCGCCGCACTGAGGAAAACGGTTCGGTTCAGACTTGGCGAAACACCAGTTTTTTCATATTGGCATGCTACATGAACGGCCAGCCGCCCAATCCGGGCGGCTCAAGACGGCCGGCTCAAGACGGTCCCGTAGCTCAACTGGATAGAGTAGCGGATTTCTACTCCGCGGGTTGCAGGTTCGAGTCCTGCCGGGATCGCCAGCTCGTTGCCTCGCCGCCGCTGTTCACGAACGCGTGGGTAACCATATGCCGGCCTTTGAACGGCGCCGATCAGCCCTATCTAAGCGCCGGGTGAGACGCGCCCGATAGGTTTGGGAATGCAGCAATCCGAATTGACGAGAATGGCGATCGCATCTGCGGTCGCGGTCGTTGCGATCTCGTATTTGGCGGTCGACGCGGGCTTGGTGAGCACCAATGCGGTCACGAGGCCCATCAAGGTGGTCCAGGCCTCGATCATTGGCGCCGCAACGGGACAACGTCAGCCTGCATTTGCAGTTGAGGACTGGGCGCGCCGCGGTCACGACAAGCCGCGACTCGAATATTGCCTGGCGGTCGACTGATCGACGCGCCCGCCCTCCGGTCTATCCACAGCCTGCCCGCTGATGACCCCGCCACCACCGCGCAATGGCCGCGGTGAGATCGTCCCACACCTCCGTCGGCAGGTCCGGAATAGCCACCCGGACGCTGTACTGGTCCGTCGTCGCGTCGTGAAACCACTCGATCGCGGCGAAGTCGAAGCCGAAGCTGCCGGCGTGGCGGATGGGAAAGCCCGCGCGGCGCAATTCGCAGCTCATGTCCTCGGCAGCCTGCCGTGCTGCCGCCTCGTCGAGCGCGCGCCTTCCGCGAAGAGTCACGTAGAGGCCGTGAGCGAAGCGAAGCTGAGCCGAGAGCGCCGGGATCTCGGCGGCAAAGCATCGCGCCGAGCTTCGGCCGTTGCGCAAGATCGCCGCCACGCGCCGCTTCGTCAGCGCCCAATACGCCGCGCTGCCCGCGAAGGGCGGGAAGTGGGCCGGCAATGCCGCGCCGCCGAGCAGCCGCACTGCGTTGCGCGTTTCGAAAGCGAGACGTGACCATTCAGCGTCCCCTGCCCGCGGTGGACGCTCATGCCCGTGCACGAAGACGGCCGAGCCGAGGCGGCCATATTCCGCTCCGAGCGAATCGAGCTTGTTGTGGCTTCGCACCAGCACCAGCGCAATTCCGTGTCGCCTGGCCCACCCCACGACGCGCCTGATGCGGCCCGACCTGCCGGCGAAGCACGTCGTATCGAAAATCAGGAGATCGAGGCCCGAGCCGTCACGGCGCAGCACTGCCTCGATGGCGCCGGCGACGGAGCAGGAATCCAGCAGCAGGATCCGCGGCGAGCTCACCCGTGCAAGCGCATCGCCGAGCGGCAGCGGCAAGGGTTCGATCCGCAAATGCGGCATGAAGCTTCGGATCAGCTCCAGCGTCTCGCCATAGCAGCCTGGCAGCACCAGGATATCCGCCTTCGCGACGATCCGCGCGGAGGCGAGCAGCACCGCGGAGATCGCCGCCATCCCCGAGGCAGTGTAGATCGCCGTGCTCGTGCAGCCGCCGTCGAGCTCGTAGAACGACGGACCGCGTACCGTGAGATCGGCCCGCTGGTAGTCGTAACTGAACTCGAACGGCCCGCTGGCGGGATCGGCCGTGTGCGACCAGGCGGTCTCGGTCGCCTTCCACTCGTGTAATTCATGCTCCGCCCTGAGCGCGGCAGTGATCTGGAATTTGGACCTGACGACGTCATCGACGGAACGCGGCGACGCCAAATCGAGCGGGTTTCTCAGGCCGTCGTTCAACAGCCTGAGTTCCCAGTGCTTGCGTTCCAGATAGGCCCGAACGGTCTCCATCGCGCTTCTTGACAGATCCAATCAGGCGTCAACGTCCGGAAATCCCAACGGGTCCAACGTGCCTGCTGCAACGAACCGGCGCCTTCGCAGTTGAAGCCATGCAAGGAGGACAGCATGGCTGACATCAGAGAGCACATGAAGATCATCGGCAAGGACGGCGCACATGTCGGCACCGTCGATCGTCTCGAGGGCAACCGCATCAAGCTGACGCGCAAGGACAGCCCGGAAGGTCACAAGGACCATCATCACTACATCGACACGAAATATGTCGGCGCCGTCGAGGGCGACGTGGTCAAGCTGTCGGTGAATGCCGACGCCGTCCCGAAGACCGAAGCTGCGTAAAACACTGAGCCCCTGCGGGGGCTTTTTGTTTGTTCACGGTCCGACTCCGCTTCGTTCGCGAGTACGAATCGCGACTGCAATTCGATTGCGCGGAGCATTCGTTAACGATGACTTTCTGCGGAAGGTCGCTGCAATGCGATCGGATTTCAGCGCTGCGGATTGACCGGGAACGAATGCGCGATCCGCGCGTTGGATGACCGAACTGAGTGGTGCCGACCCGCCAGCCCCGGTCGGCTTTGAAGGACCCCGTGCTTGTCCCCCGAGCACGGGGTTTTTCTCATCTCAGCGCTCTCGGGCCAAAGGCCTGCGCCCGGCTGGATGCGAGGGGCCGGCTTGCTCATCGTGCAGATCGCGGGCGAGCTCGTGCCATGCCAGGGCCAGCTGGATCAGCCGTTGCCTGTCGGCACCCTCGGCCTCCGCGGCGCGCTTCATAGCGGCCTCGGCCTCATGTTGCGGATCGTACTCGGTGTACATGCGCAGACTCTAGCCGGCCATCTGGACGAGTGCGTGGCAATTTCGTCCGTATGATTGCGGGGTAACGACCAGCCTTCCTGCACCGGTCTGTGAACCACGTCACAGCCTGTCCGCGACATCTCCGCTAAACTACGTGTCCAGGCTTCATGGGTGATGTCCGGTCATGACACGCAAAGCAGCAACCGAAGTCATCGTCCCGAGGCAGCGACATCGCGCGGACCTGCTCGGCATCGCCTATCTCGGCACCATCGGCGTCGTCATGGTGGCCTGGATCGCGGGCCTGGTCTGGGCCTCGATCGCATTCTTCGATTGGCTCGTGTCCTGACCGACCAAGGCATTGGCCTGCCAGCTGATCGCCGTTTTAGAGCAGGTAGGGCAACGCCTGCGAGAGTTTAATTCCGCCGCAAACGATCATGGCCCAGAGCGCCACGCTGATCTGGATGGCATCCAGCATGCACCACATCCCCCGCGAATCATCCCGTCATTTTTCTTTGAAATTGACGTGAGGGGGCGACGAGCACCAGAGCCAATTCATAGCAACCGCCGGCGTGCAAAAGGATGAGGCGGGCCCGAAGCCCGCCTCCAATGGTCCGATCCTGCCTGCAAAACTCAATAGCAGGCGCGGGGATCGGCCTGCACATATTGGCCGTTCGGATAGCGGTAGTAGCAGGTGCCCTGCGCCCAGTAATAGCCGGGCTGGGACGCTGCGGTCGCGCCAGCAATCGCGCCCGTCGCGCCGCCAAGAACCGCGCCTGCGGCGGCCCCGGTTGCATTGCCCGAGATCAGTCCGCCCAGCAGGCCGCCGACGAGCGCGCCGCCGAGCGCGCTGGCGCCGGGATCGGCCGGCGGTGGCGGCGGCGGAGGTGGCGGCGCATAGGCCACCGGAGGCCGGGCGTAGACCACCGGCACGTCGTCGATATAGTCCTCTGAAATGTAGGCGGGCGGGCCGGCCATACGCTGCGGATAATAATACCAGACGCCGCCAACGTCCCACCACCAGCCGGATCGGCCATGGCGGACGTCGTGGCGCCAGCGTCCACCCTCCCAGGCAAGGTTGCCGCGATAGGTGTGCCCACCCCAATCACGTGTGGGAGCAGGACCGCGCGCGACGTGACGTCCGGGCGGCGGGCCCCCGGCGTTGTGACCCGCATGGGGCTGACCGCCGGGCTGCGCAGGCCTGGTCGCTTGCTGCGGCGGAGGGCCCTTGCGCATGGGCGAATTGGCCTGTGGCGGCGCGCCTGCTGCCGGCCCGGCCGGCGGTTGGACGACCTCTTGCCGGGACCTGGCCTCTTGCGCCTGCGCCGACAGCGCGAGCAGCGACGTGGCCGAAACCAAGGGAATGAAGATCTTCAGATGTTTGGACGCACTCATGCGTGCTCGCCCCCTGCTCTCATGGCCGTGAATCCCGGGCGCGATCGGCGAATCGCCGCGCGCCGGGCTGATGCCGGCCGAAATCACTGCCGTGCTTGATCGGCTAAGTCCCGTTACAAATGATTAAGATCAGGGCATTTTTTCGGCCCCATGGCCATGCTGTAGAGCGCGCCTAGCGAGCCGGCTCGATCACATTGCAATTGCTTCGCCCGGACATCAGACAATCCTGCATCTTGCTGGCTGCCGTCAGATCCCGGGCAAGCCACCAGCCGACGCCGAGGATCACGACCGCGATGATCAATCCTGCCAGCGCGCCGCGGCGGTCGCCGCCGGACGGAGGCTTGGGCTGACGGTTCGGTCGAGGATGGGGCTCCTCGCCCAGTTCGGATCTGGACTCTGGCTTCGACATGGCCGCCTGGTCACGATGGCGCGCTGGCTTTACCACCTCTGCGGCGTCGCGTCACATCCAGATCGTCCGGCCCAATTCAGCCCCGGGTCTGCTGGATTGCATCCTTGCGCAAGGTTTCGACCGCCGGAATTGCCTCCTGAACGCGCGGTGCGCAACTCGTGAGCACGAATGCGGTCTGGGTGCATTCCCAATCCGCTCCCAGGACCGCACTTTCAACCGGCTGCGGACGAGCCAGCAGCAGCGCGGCGCCGGTCACGCCTGCCAGGGCGACGGCAATCGCGAGCGCCTTCAGGCTTGGTCTTGAGATTGTCATGCCCGTGCTCCGTCTCGTACGGGGCGGACGCTAGGCGTCGCCCATGTGCTCCCTTATGAGGGACATCACAATTCGGCAGTTTTTTCGGGCTACGAGAGATCGTCGGGGGGCGATTTTTCGTTGACCTGATCGGCTGCGATTATGGGTGGCTTCGCGACGCGCGCCGATGTACACGCTTCTGCGTCGCGTGGCGCCTGCTATGCCCAGCCGACTTACCAACAGGCACCGATGTAGGATCGAAAGCGAGGAAGACAAGGCTCGTCGATGAGTGGATTCAGGGAACCCGGCTTTGCAGACCGGCAAAAGGCGGCGCAGGACGCCCGCAAAAATCTTTTGAACAAGTTCAAGTCGCAGCCGGGGCCCGATGATCCCGCGGTGGCGGCGAAGCGCGCCGAGCGTGAGGCCCTCGCGGCCAAGCGCGCCGAGGCAAAGGCCGCGCGCGAGGCCGAAAAGGCTGAGCAGAAGCGCCTCGAGGAAGAGGCCAAGGCAGCCGAAGCTGCGCGGATCGCGCGGGAAGCCGAGGAAGCCGCCGAGAAGCAGGCTGCGCTCGAGGCCGAGCAGAAGGCCAAGCGCGATGCGCGCTACGCCGCCCGCAAGGCTAAGCGCAAGTAAAACGCGCTGGTCACGTTCAATTGAACTTGAACTGAGCCATCATTCCGGCGGCCTCAAATGCCGCCGGAATTCGAGAGGACGCGGCCCGACCAAGGGGCGTTGCGCGATGACGACCCGGGATCAGTTCTTCTTCATCATCCCGTCGTCCTTTTTCATGCCGTCCTTCGACATGTGATCCTTCTTCATGCCGTCGTCCTTGGACATGTGGTCCTTCTTCATCATGCCGTCCTTGGACATCGTGTCCTTTTTCATCATGCCATCATCCTTGCCCATCTTGTCCTGAGCAAAGGCGGCCGGCGCAAACGCGAGGCCTAGCGAGAGAGCGGCAGCCGAGACGCCGAGCACGATGCGGGTGCGAATGGTCATGGTTCATCTTCCTTCGTGATTTGTTTGTTAGCGACGGACGCCGCTATCCTGTCTCGACGGATAGCCGTGTGGCGTTGTTACGCTGACCATCGATAAATTTCTGCGGCCAGCCGCCCTCGTTGATTGGCGAGCCCGCATGGATCGGATGTGCTGCAGCGCAGCACAACCGGCACTTGCCGCGGCACTCTGTCTCGAACTATCAGATGAAAGACCATCGGATGGAGACCGGCTTGGATTGGCCCCGCGGTCGCGAAGAACCCAGTTCAAATCACCTCTGCCAAAAACACTCCGAGAAACGCCCAAAGAAACGCCCAAGGGGATTACATCATGTTCACGCGCCGCCATCTGCTCGCGACCGCCGTCGCGGCACCTGCCATTCTCCGCTTCGGCACCGGCACCGCGCAGGCCGCGACCACGCTGAAGATCTCGCATCAGTTCCCAGGCGGCACTATCGACAAGGGCGATTTCCGCGACCGGCTGTGCCGCATGTTCGCCGCCGAAGTGAATAAGCGCAGCAATGGCGACATTGCCGCCGAGATCTATCCGAACTCCTCGCTGATCAAGACCAACGCGCAGTTCTCCGCCATGCGCAAGGGTGCGCTCGACATCAGCCTCTATCCGATGCCCTATGCCGGCGGCGAAGTGCCGGAGACCAATATCGGCCTGATGCCGGGCCTCGTGACCAACTACGACCAGGGTCTGCGCTGGAAGAAGGAGCCCGTCGGCAAGGCGCTGACCGACTTCCTGGCCGACAAGGGCATCATCCTGCTCACCTGGGTCTGGCAGGCCGGCGGCGTTGCTAGCCGTTCCAAGCCGATCGTCGCCCCGGAGGACGCCAAGGGCCTCAAGGTGCGCGGCGGCTCGCGCGAGATGGACATGGTGCTGCAGACCGCCGGCGCCTCGGTGTTGTCGGTCCCGTCGAACGAGATCTACGCGGCGATGCAGACCGGCGCCTGCGATGCCGGCATCACCTCCTCGACGAGCCTGATCTCGTTCCGCCTCGAAGAGGTCGCGAAGTCGCTGACCTCGGGCGCGGGCGCCTCCTATTGGTTCATGCTCGAGCCGCTGATGATGTCGAAGGCGATCTTCGACAAGCTGCCGAAGAACCATCAGGACATCCTGCTCGCGGTCGGCACCGAGCTCGAAGCCTTCGGCCGCAAGGGCGCGCAGGATGACGACGTCGAGGTCACCAAGGTCTATGAGAAGGCCGGGGCTAAGGTCTCGGCGCTCGACGCCGCCACCGTCGGAAAATGGCGCGACATCGCCCGCGACACCGCGTGGAAGGACTACAGCGCCAAGACCGCGACCGCCGCAAACCTGCTCAAGCTCGCCATCGACGTCGCAGCATGAGCCACGGTCCGCTTCCGGATCGTGACGACCGGACGAGCGTTGCCGCGGGGACCGGCCCTGCGGCGGCGATCGATCGCGGTCTCGCCGTCCTCAACAGCATCATCGTCGTGTTCGCCGCGATCGCACTGGTCGCGGCCTGCGCAATCCTGAGCTACAGCGTGCTCAGTCGCGCCTTATACAAGGCGGCCAATTACTGGCAGGACGAGGCCGCCGTATTCCTCCTGGTCGGCGCGACCTTCATGACGGCGGCCTATGTGCAGCAGAACCGCGGTCATATCGGCATCGAGGCCTTCGTCGGCCTGCTCTCGCCATTCGCGAACCGGGTCCGGCTCTGGCTGGTCGATGCCGCCACGTTCCTGTTCTGCGCCTTCTTCACCTGGAAGTCGTGGACACTGGCGCACGAAGCCTATGTCGACGGCCAGGTCTCGAACTCGATGTGGTCGCCGCCGCTCGCCATTCCCTACACGCTGATGGCGCTGGGGATGAGCCTGCTCTGCATCCAGATCCTCGTGCAGCTTGCGCTGCCTTTCGCCGGAGCCAAGCGGCCATGAGCGTTTTCGGTATCGGCGTCGCCTACGGCATCGTGACGCTGCTCGTGATGTTCTCGGGCATGCCCATTGCGTTCGCGCTCGGCGCGGTCGCGGTGGTGTTCATGGCCATCTTCATGCCCTCGGCCTCGCTCGATACGGTGACGCAGAACGTCTACGAGGAGATGGCCTCGATCACGCTGTTGTCGATCCCGCTCTTCATCCTGAAGGGCGCGGCGATCGGCAAGTCCCGCGCCGGCCAGGATCTCTATCTGGCGCTGCATGCCTGGCTGCACCGCGTGCCCGGCGGCCTCGGCGTTGCCAACGTGTTCGCCTGCGCGCTGTTCGCGGCGATGGCGGGGTCTTCGCCGGCAACTTGCTCGGCGATCGGCTCGGCCGGGATCCCCGAGATGCGCAAGCGCGGCTATTCCGGCGGCTTCGCCGCCGGCATCATCGCAGCGGGGGGCACGCTCGGCATCCTGCTGCCGCCCTCGATCACGATGATCCTGTTCGCGGTCGCCGCCGAGAAGTCGCTCGGCCGCCTGTTCCTCGCCGGCATCGGTCCCGGCCTGCTGTTGGTCTTCCTATTCGGCGCCTATGCCGTCGTTCGCTTCCGCCAGGAATATGCCGCCGCCGAGGTGGCTTACAAGAACGGCGAACCGGAGGCTCCGATCTTGCATCGTGACGAGTACACGCTCGCCGAACGCTTCAGCGTGCTGCCGCGCGTGATCCCCTTCGTGCTGCTGCTCACCGGCGTCATGGTCGCGCTCTATGGCGGCTACGCCACGCCGTCGGAGACCGCGGGCCTCGGCGGCCTCCTCGCGCTGGCGCTGATCGCTGCAATTTACAGCGTATGGCGGCCGAGCGACCTCGCGCCGATCATGAAGTCGACGATCCGGGAATCGACCATGCTGATGATGATCATCGGCATGTCGCTGCTCTATTCCTACGTGATGAGCTATCTGCACATCTCGCAATCGGTCGCCGAATCCATCGTCGCGATGCATCTGCCGCGCTGGGAGCTGCTGTTCGCGATCCTCGTCATGGTCGTGGTGCTCGGCTTCTTCCTGCCGCCGGTCTCGATCATCCTGATGACGGCACCGATCATCCTGCCGCCGCTCCGCGCCGCCAATTTCGACATCATCTGGTTCGGCGTCGTCATGACCATCGTGATGGAGATGGGGCTGATTCATCCGCCGGTCGGCCTCAACATCTTCGTCATCCGCAACGTCGCGCCCGATATTCCCCTGCGCGAGGTGATCTGGGGTACGCTGCCCTTCGTGCTCTTGATGATGCTTGCAGTGCTGCTGCTGTGCCTGGTGCCGGGGATTTCGACCTGGCTGCCGGACCTCGTGATGGGGCCGGACGGAAGCAGGTAGAAGCGATCGCCGGCCTGTAGGGTGGATTAGCCGAAGGCGTAATCCACGTCTTCTGTCGCAGCGGAGACGAACAGCGGTGGGTTACGCCTTCAGCTAACCCACCCTACGATTTCTCCTTCCGCCGCGACTTCGGCGCGTTCGCCACCACCTGCAGCAGGTCTTTGCGCACGGCCTCGATGTGCCGCTCCAGGAAGCGGCAGGCCTCCTCTACTTTCTGCGCACGACAGAGCGCGATCAGATGGGCGTGCTCCTTCTCGGCAATGCCCATCGACTTGGTGTTGGAGAGTTGTAGCCGCGTGTAGCGGTCGCTGGTCTGCAGCAGCGACAGCACGATCGCGCGCGTGCGCGGCTGCGGGGCGCGGACGTAGAGCGCCATGTGGAAGTCGGCATTGAGCTGGCCCCACTCACTGACGTTGCGCGCCTTGATCGCCTTCTCGAAGCTCCGGTGGATGTCGTCGAGCCCGTCGAAATCCTGCGCGGTGAAGCGCGGCGCCGACTGCGCCAGCAGCCGCGGCTCCAGGATACGGCGGAGGTCGAACACGTCGTTGATCTCGTCCAACGACAGCTCCGAGACGATGGCGCCCTTCTGCGGCACGATGCGCACCAAGCCTTCCGCCTCGAGCTGGAACAGCGCCTCGCGCACCGGGATGCGGCTGACGCCATAGGCTTCGCCCAGCGCGTCCTGGCGCAGCTGCGATCCGGCCGGATAGGTGCCGTCGAGGATCGCCTGGCGGAGCTGGTCGACGATCGCAGCCGACAGGGTGCGATGCTTCAGAGGCTGTTTCATCTGATCGTCCGATGTCCTTCCCGACTCGCGCGGCCGACGCGGTCCCTGTCTTGCATGTCGAGCTGCCCGGCAAAAGCCGGGGCGCCGCATAGTGCCCAGCAAACGCGCGCCCTGCCGCCGAAATGACCGCAAACTCCGTTTGACTCCCAAAATGTATAAATTATACATTTGGCAATCGCACGACAAATCTTCAGGGGGTTGGGGCCTCTTTCATGATCGAGCAGACCATGCCGGCCACGCGCGCACTCAGCCTCCGACGCATGATCGTCCGGATGTCGAGTGCCCTGCTGGCCTGCGAGCGGCTCGCGCTGATGGGCCTGATGTACCTGCTCACCGGTCTGATCCTGGTGAACGTCGTCACCCGCTACTCGCATTTCCCGATCTACTGGATCGATGAATCCGCCGTCTATTGCGTGGTCTGGCTGACCTTCATCGGGGCATCCGCGATGACGCGGCTGCGGCTCGATTTTGCGGTGACGATGCTGACGGAGCGATTGTCCGCTCAGCACCAGAAATTTGCAAAAGTGATCTCGACCGGCCTCGTCGTGGTGTTCGGCGTCGCCCTGATCGTCACCTGCGTGCTCTGGATGGACCCGGTGGGCCTCGCCCGCGTCGGCTTCGACGGGCGTAAGCTCGCCGCCGAGACCTTCAACTTCCTCTACACCGAGCGCACGCAGACGCTGAACTGGCCGACCTGGGTGCTCTATCTGACGCTGCCGATCTTCGCGGTGTCGATGACCGTTCATGGTCTCGCCAACTTGCTGGAAGATCTCGAGCTGGTCCCGCGCACGCCGCCGAAGGGCTTCCAGCTCTCCGAGCTCGACGGGGTCAATTGATGATCACGTCAGCAGCCTTCATGGCCTTCATGCTGGTCGGCGTGCCGATCGGCCTCTGCCTCTGCCTCGCCGGCCTCGTCTACATCGCTGCCTCGGGCAACCCGGTGCTGTTCCAGTCCTATCCGCTGCAGCTGTTCGGCGGCGTCGACAGCTACGGCCTGATCGCAATCCCGCTCTTCATCCTGATCGGCGAGATCATGAATGGCGGCGGCATCACGCGGCGCATCGTCGACATGGCGATGGCCTTCGTCGGCTCGCTCAAGGGTGGGCTCGCCTACGTCAACATCCTCGCCAACATGTTCATCTCGTCCATCCTGGGATCGGCGACCGCGCAGGTCGCGATCATGGCGCAGATCATGGTCCCCGAGATGGAGAAGAAGGGCTACGACAAGACCTTCGCGGCCGGCCTGACCGCCTATGGCGGCATGCTCGGCCCGATCATCCCACCCTCGGTGATGTTCGTGGTCTACAGCGTGCTGGCGCAGGTCTCGGTCAGCGACATGCTGATCGCCGGCATCGTCCCGGGCGTCATCCTCACCGTGATGTTCTGCCTCGTCATCGCGCTGATGGGCTACATCTACAACTATCCGCGCGCGGACTACCAGACGCCGCGCCAGCGCGTCATGACCATCCTGCGGACCTCGCCGACGCTGCTGATCCCGATCGTCATCGTCGGCACCATCCTCGGGGGCCTCGCCAATGCGACGGAATCCGCGGCCGTCGGCGCGGTGGCTGCGGCCGTGGTCGGAAAGTTCTGGACCAAGGAATTCAAGTTCTCGCAGCTGCCGCAGATGATGCTGCGCAGCGCGATCTATTCGGCGATCGTGCTGTTCCTGGTCGCGGCCGCGGCCGTGTTCTCGTGGGTGCTGATCTTCGGCAAGGTGCCGCAGGAGACCGCCGCCTGGATCCAGACCGTCGCCAAGGATCCGGTCAGCTTCATGCTGATCTGCAACGTCATCCTGCTGCTGATCGGCACGGTGATCGACGGCATTCCCGGCTTGATCATGACGGTGCCGATCCTGCTGCCGGTCGCAACCGAGATCTATCACATCGACCCCCGGCAATTCGGCGTCGTCGTGGTGATCAACCTCGTGCTCGGCCTTTTGTCGCCGCCGGTCGGGCTTTGCTTCTTCGTCGCGGCCGCCGTCACCGGCGCCAAGCCCGGCAGGATGTTCATGGTGACGCTGCCCTTCTTCGTCATCGCCTGCATCCTCCTGGTGCTGCTCTCGCTCTATCCCTCGCTCTCGCTGATCCTCGTCAAATAGACCCATCCGAAAGGAGCCGACCATGCCGCTTTCCCGCCGCCGCTTTCTCGCCGCCAGTGCCGCCGCCTCGGTGTTCGCCCCGTCGCTGGCGCTCGCCCAGGCCAAGGAATTCCGTCTCGGCCTGATCACGCCGAACGGCCATTCCTGGAACAAGGCCGCGCTCAAATTCGGTGACGAGCTCAAGGCCGCCACCAACGGCCGCCTGACCTTGACCGTCTTCCACGCCGGCCAGCTCGGCAACGAGACCGCGATGATGCAGCAATTGCAGTCCGGCGCGCTCGACATGGGCTTCATCCAGGCCGCCGAGCTCGGCTCGCGTGTGCCGCACATCGCCGCAATCAACGCGCCCTACATCGTGCGCTCGACGCCGGCGGTGGCCAAGTTCGTGCGGCATCCGGCGGCGGTGAAGCTGTTCGAGGTGCTGCCGCAGGAGACCGGCACGATCGGGCTCGGCTGGGGCATCACTGGAATGCGCGCGGTGTTCTCCTCCAAGGACCTGAACACGCTCGCCGACATCAAGGGCATGAAGCTGCGCATCAACCCGACCCCGGTCTATCGCGACTTCTATTCCTCGCTCGGCGCGGCGCCGACGCCGATCCCGACGCCGCAGGTGTTCGACGCCATGGCCAACGGCCAGGTCGACGGCTTAGAGGCCGATCTCGAATTCTCCTGGAACCAGCGCTTCGACAAGGTGTCGAAGGTGATCCTGCAGATGAACGCCGTCTTCATGCCGATGGCCGCGGTCGTCTCCGGCCGCGTCTGGCAATCGCTGCCCGCCGGCGACCGCGAGCTGATCACGAAAACGATCAAGACGACGCTGGACGCGCAGATCGACGAGCTCGCCGGCAACGAGCCCACGCTGATCGAGAACTTCAAGAAAGCACCGATCCCGATCCGCCAGGTCGATGCCAAGGACACCGAGGCCGTGATTGCCGAGTTCGACAAGATCTGGCTGCCCAAGGCCCCCGTCCTCGCCGAGCTGCGCAAGGTCGGCGCGACGCTCTGATCCCGTTCCCCATCCCTTTCACAAGAGCCGGCGGCTCCAGCCCCCCGCCGGCATCTACACCTGGAGTCAAATCATGAGCCGCCGCGTTGCCTGGGAAGGCGTCTTCCCGGCCGTCACCACCCAATTCCACGACGATCTCTCGCTCGACATCGACGCAACCGCCAAGGTGATGGACGGATTGATCCGCGACGGCGTCTCCGGCCTGATCGTCTGCGGCTCGGTCGGCGAGAACACCTCGCTTGAGCGCAAGGAGAAGGTCGCGATCATGGAAGCGGCGAAGTCGGTCGCGAAGGGCCGGGTGCCCGTGCTGTGCGGCATCGCCGAATTCACCACCGCGTTTGCGGTGGAGACCGCGAAGGAAGCAGCACGAATCGGCATCGACGGCGTCATGGTGATGCCGGCGCTGGTCTATTCCTCCAAGCCGCACGAGACCGCCGCGCATTTTCGCGCTGTCGCCTCTGCGACCGACCTGCCGGTGATGCTCTACAACAACCCGCCGATCTACAAGAACGACGTTACGCCCGACATCCTGGCCTCGCTCGCCGACGTCGAGACCGTGGTCTGCTTCAAGGATTCCTCCGGCGACACGCGACGCTTCATCGACACCCGCAACATGGTCGGCGACCGCTTCGTGCTGTTCGCAGGTCTCGACGACGTCATCGTCGAGAGCGTCGCCATGGGCGCTGTGGGCTGGGTCTCCGGCATGTCCAACGCCTTCCCGCGCGAGGGCGAGACCCTGTTCCGCCTCGCCAAGGCCGGGCGCTTCGCCGAGGCGATGCCGCTCTACGAATGGTTCATGCCGCTCCTGCACCTCGATGCGCGCCCGGACCTCGTCCAGTGCATCAAGCTGTGCGAGCACATCATGGGCCGCGGCACCGCCCTGACGCGCCCGCCCCGCCTGGCACTGCTGCCGCAGGAAACGGCCGAGGTCGAGGCCCTGATGGCCAAGGCGCTGAAGAACCGCCCGCGCCTGCCGGATGTCGGGCTGAAGGCGGCTTGAAAACTCTCTCGGTCGTCATTGCGAGGAGCCCTTGCGACGAAGCAATCCAGACCGCCTCAGCGGAAAGACTCTGGATTGCTTCGCTTCGCTCGCAATGACGGAGAACTAGGAGACAGCCCGCTTCTTCTTCGCGTTCAGCGCGGAGGCCACGCGGCTCACGGGCGGCTTGCCGAGCACGACGCTCATCGCGTTCGTCGCCGCCAGCAGCTTCTCCATATCGACACCCGTCCTGACGCCCATACCCTCCAGCATGTAGACGACGTCCTCGGTCGCGACGTTCCCCGTCGCGCCCGGCGCATAGGGACAGCCGCCGAGCCCGCCGGCAGCGGCGTCGATGACGCGGACGCCCTCCTCCAGCCCTGCATAGAGGTTGGCGAGCGCCTGGCCGTAAGTGTCGTGGAAATGCATCGCGAGCCTGGCTGCGGGAATGTTGGCGGCAACCGCGCGCAGCATCTCCTTGGCCCTGGCTGGCGTGCCGACACCGATGGTGTCGCCGAGCGAGATCTCATAGCAGCCGAGATCGAACAGCGTGCTCGCAAGATCCGCCACCGCCTTCGGCTTGATCTCGCCATCGAACGGACAGCCCAGCACGCAAGAGATATAGCCGCGCACCTTGACGCCATCCTCCCTGGCGCGCGCCAGCACCGGCTTGAAGCGCTCGATGGACTCCGCAATCGTGCAGTTGATGTTCGCCCGGGAAAACCCCTCGGAGGCCGCCGCGAACACGGAGACCACTTTCGCGCCCGCGGCACGCGCGGCGTCATAGCCTTTCTCGTTCGGCACCAGCACGTGGAATTCGGCGCCCTTCACATGCGCGACGCCGCGCAGCACGGCATCCGAGCTTGCCATCTGCGGGATGGCCTTGGGCGAGACGAAGGCGCCGACCTCCACGGTATCCAGCCCGGCCGCCACGAGCGCCTCGATGAAGGCGATGCGCGCCTCAACGCTGACGGCGGTCTCCTCGTTCTGGAGGCCGTCGCGCGGCCCCATTTCGATGATG
Organism: Bradyrhizobium sp. NBAIM03; assembly: GCF_020194055.1. NCBI lineage: Bacteria > Pseudomonadati > Pseudomonadota > Alphaproteobacteria > Hyphomicrobiales > Nitrobacteraceae > Bradyrhizobium > Bradyrhizobium sp. NBAIM03. The sequence continues at coordinate 206,742 of NZ_JADYVS010000011.1, forward strand.
CGGACCGGATCGCTCATCTCATTCCCCTGCAGGTTCGACCAAGGCGAGCTCGACGCCCTCCTGCACGATATCGCCGACCTTGCACTTGATGGATTTCAGCACGCCGGCATAGGGCGCGCGCAGCGTCTGCTCCATCTTCATGACTTCCAGCGTGAGGATCGGCGCGCCCTTCTCCAGCTTGGTCCCCTCCTCTGCCAGCACGGCAACCACCGTGCCGGGCAAGGGCGCTGCGATCTTGTCCTCGCCGACATGCTCCTCGCTCTCGCCGCCGAACGGATCGACCCAATGCAGGTCGAAGCGGCCGTTGCGCGTGCGCAGGTACAGCTCATGGCGATCGATGACCGCTGCCACTGACGATTTGACGCCGTCGAGCGTCAGGTCGAAGCCGCCATCCTTCGCAGCGATCGTGAACGCCAGCTCGCGCTCGCCGATCACCAGCGTCGACGGTCCGCTGCCATAGTTCAGCGCGATCTTCTGCTCCGGACCATGGCCGACACGGAAGGCAAAGCTGCGCTGGCGGCGACCGACCGGCTGCCAGCCGAAGGTCTGCCACGGCGAACTCGCCTCCGCATGCGCGGTCTGCCGCTCCTCGTTGACGATGGCGGCAACTGCGGCGCAGAGCTCGAGCTCTCCGGGCGCCGGCGCCGCGGCGGTCAGCACCGCCAGCTCGCGCTCGATGAAGCCGGTATCGATCGCATTCGCCCGCACCTTCGGATGCGTCATCAGCGCCGACAGGAACGGGATGTTGGTGACGATGCCGCGGACGTCGGATTCCTCCAGCCCGCGGTTCAGCCGCTCGATCGCGACGTCCCGCGTCGGCGCCCACGCGATCACCTTGGCGAGCATGGCGTCATAATACGGCGAGACCGTATCGCCCTCGCGATAGCCAGCGTCGATACGCAGGCCGCCCGTCTCGGCCGGCAGTCGCCAGGTCGAGATCCTGCCGACCGACGGCATGAAGTTCTTGGTCGGGTTCTCGGCGTAGACGCGCGCCTCGACGGCATGGCCGTTGAGCCTGATCTCATCCTGCTTGAGCGGCAGCGCCTCGCCGAAGGCAACGCGCAGCTGCCACTCCACCAGGTCGATGCCGGTGATCAGCTCGGTGACGGGATGCTCGACCTGCAGGCGCGTATTCATCTCGATGAAGAACACGTCCTTGCCGTCGGAGACGAACTCGATGGTGCCGGCACCGACATAGTTCACCGCGCCCGCCGCTTTTCGCGCGGCGGCGCAGACGGTTTCGCGCTGCGCAGCATTGAGCGTCGGTGATGGCGCCTCCTCGATCACCTTCTGATGCCGGCGCTGGAGCGTGCATTCGCGCTCGAACAGCGAGAGCAGATTGCCATGGCTGTCGCCGATGATCTGCACCTCGATATGCCGGGGATTGTCGACGTACTTCTCGATCAACATGCGGTCGTCGCCGAAGGCGGCCTTGGCCTCGCGCTTGGCGCTGACGATCGCCGGCGCCAACTCATCGGCGGACCGCACGATGCGCATGCCGCGCCCGCCGCCACCGGCGGAGGCCTTCACCAGCACGGGAAAGCCGATCGTGTCCGCCGCCTTGGCGAGCGTCGCCTCGTCCTGGGCCTCGCCGTGATAGCCTGATACCAGCGGCACGCCGGCCTTCTCCATCAGCTCTTTCGAGCCGGATTTCGAGCCCATTGCCGTCATCATCCCGGCGGTCGGCCCGACGAAGACGAGGCCGGCGTCATAACAAGCCTGCGCGAACTCGGCATTCTCGGAGAGGAAGCCGTAGCCGGGATGCACGGCCTCCGCTCCGGTCTTGCGCGCGGCCTCGATCAAGCGCTCGATATTGAGATAGCTGTCGCGGGCGCGGGCGGGCCCGAGCAATACGGCCTCATCGGCGAGCGCGACATGCATCGCCTCGCGATCGGCCTCGGAATAGATCGCGACCGTGCGCAGGCCCATCGCACGGGCGGTGCGGATAACGCGGCAGGCGATCTCGCCGCGGTTGGCGACCAGGAGCGTGCGGAAACGCCGGTAGAGTTTTGAGCGGTCCATCACATCACATCCTGAACAGGCCGAATTTCGTCGGCTCGAGCGGCGCATTCGATGCCGCCGAGAGGCCAAGGCCGAGCACGAGACGCGTGTCGGCCGGATCGATCACACCGTCGTCCCACAGCCGCGCGGTCGCGTAGTACGGGTGGCCCTGGCTCTCATATTGCGCGCGAATGGGCTCGCGGAATTTATCTTCCTCTTCCCTGGACCAGCTGTCGCCCTTGGCTTCGATATTGTCGCGCCGGACCTGGCTCAGCACCATCGAGGCCTGCTCGCCGCCCATCACCGAGATGCGCGCGTTCGGCCACATCCAGAGGAAACGCGGCGAGTAGGCGCGGCCGCACATGCCATAATTGCCGGCGCCGTAGGAGCCGCCGATCACGACGGTGAACTTCGGCACCGAGGCGGTCGCGACCGCCGTCACCAACTTGGCGCCGTCGCGCGCGATACCGCCGGCCTCGTATTTCTTGCCGACCATGAAGCCCGTGATGTTCTGCAGGAACACCAGGGGAATGCCGCGCTGGCAGCACAGCTCGATGAAATGCGCGCCCTTCAGCGAGCTCTCGCTGAACAGGATGCCGTTGTTGGCGATGATGCCGACCGGATAGCCCCAGATATGGGCGAAGCCGCACACCAGCGTCGTGCCATAGAGTTTCTTGAACTCGTCGAACTCGGAACCATCCACCACGCGGGCGATGATGTCGCGCACGTCGAACGGCTTGCGGCCGTCGACCGGCACCACGCCGTAGATTTCCTCCGCCGGAAACAGCGGATCGCGCGGCTGATGAATGTTCAGGTTGGGCCGCGCGGAAGGCTTGAGCGTGCCGACGATACGCCGGGCGATGCCGATCGCATGCGCATCGTTCTGGGCGTAGTGATCGGTCACGCCGGATTGCCGCGAATGCACGTCGGCGCCGCCAAGCTCCTCCGCGCTCACGACCTCGCCGGTCGCGGCCTTCACCAGTGGCGGGCCGCCGAGGAAGATGGTGCCCTGGTTGCGCACGATGATGCTCTCGTCCGACATCGCCGGCACATAGGCACCGCCGGCGGTGCAGGAGCCCATCACGATCGCGATCTGCGGAATCCCCTGCGACGACATCTGCGCCTGATTGTAGAAGATGCGGCCGAAGTGCCGCTCGTCCGGAAAGATCTCGTCCTGCAGCGGCAGGAAGGCGCCGCCGGAATCCACCATGTAGACGCAGGGCAGATTGTTCTGCCGCGCAATGTCCTGCGCGCGCAGATGCTTCTTCACCGTCATCGGGTAGTAGGTGCCGCCCTTGATGGTGGCATCGTTGGCGACGATCACGCATTCGCGGCCCGAGATGCGCCCAACGCCAGTGACGACGCTGGCCGAATGCACGTCACCGCCATAGAGGCCATAGGCTGCGAGCGGCGACAGCTCCAGGAACGAGGTGCCGGGATCGACCAGGAGGTCGACCCGCTCACGCGCCAGCATCTTGCCGCGCGCGGTGTGGCGCTTGCGCGAAGCCTCGCCGCCGCCGCCGGCGACCTCGCTGAGTTTCTCACGCAAGTCCGCGACGAGGCCGCGCATGGCCTCGGAATTGCGTGCAAAATCTGATGACGACGGATCGATGCTGGAATGAAGCGGCATGGTGTTTCCAATGGGGTGAAGGACTTAAGCCGTCTCGGCCATCAGCTCGCGGCCGATCAGCATGCGGCGCACCTCCGAGGTGCCCGCGCCGATCTCGTAGAGCTTTGCATCGCGCCACAGGCGCCCGACCGGGAATTCGGAGGTATAGCCGACCCCGCCCAGCGCCTGGATTGCTTCGCCCGCCATCCACGTTGCCTTCTCCGCGGAATAGAGGATCGCAGCAGCCGCGTCCTTGCGCAGGGTGCGCGCGTGGTCGGCGCGGTCGCAGGCGCGGCCCACCGCATAGACATAGGCGCGCGTGGCCTGCCAGGTCGCATACATGTCGGCGAGCTTGCCCTGCATCAGCTGGAAGTCGCCGATCGGCTGGCCGAACTGCTTGCGCTCGTGCATGTAGGGCACCACTGCGTCCATGCAGGCCGCCATGATGCCGAGCGGGCCACCCGAGAGCACCGCGCGCTCGTAATCGAGGCCGGACATCAGCACCTTGACGCCCTCGCCCACCTTGCCCATCACATTCTCCTCCGGCACCTCGCAATCGTCGAAGAACAAGGGATAGGTGTTGGAGCCGCGCATGCCGAGCTTGTCGAGATGCTGACCGTGCGTGAAGCCCTTGAAACCCTTCTCGATCAGGAACGCGGTCATGCCGCGCGGGCCGGCCTCCGGATCGGTCTTGGCATAGACCACCAGCACGTCGGCATCGCCGCCGTTTGTGATCCACATCTTGGAGCCGTTGAGCACGTAGCGGTCGCCGCGCTTGTCGGCGCGCAGCTTCATCGAGACCACGTCGGAGCCGGCGCCCGGCTCGGACATCGCGAGCGCACCGACATATTCGCCTGAGATCAGCTTCGGCAGATAACGCTGCCGCTGCGCGTCATTGCCGTTGCGGCGGATCTGGTTGACGCAAAGATTGGAATGGGCGCCGTAGGACAGGGCCACGGCCGCCGAACCGCGCGAGATTTCCTCCATGGCGACGATATGGGCGAGATAGCCCATATTGGAGCCGCCATATTGCTCCGGCGCGGTCATGCCGAGCAGGCCGAGGTCGCCGAAGCGCTTCCAGAGGTCTGCGGGGAAAAGATTAGCCTTTTCGATCTCGGCGGCACGCGGGGTGATCTCCGCCTCCACGAACGAACGAACGGTGTCGCGCAGCAGGCTGATGTCTTCGCCCAGATCGAAATCGATGCTCGGGATGTTCAAGGCGAGTCCTCCGTATTTTGGGCTCCGAAACTAGCCCGGTCCCGGCCCTCTTGCAGTCGAAAAGGTTGCATTTTCCGCCAAACTTGGCGAGGATTTCCGAAAGGAATTCCGATGCCTTTTCAAGCCGCCACCGCGATTCCGCGCCGCGCCGTCACGCCCGCCGCCTTCGTCCGCGGCGTGGTGGCCGCGTACGAGCATTACGGCCGCGATCCCGCCGAAGCCTTGAGCCGGGGTCAGGTCGCGCCGGAGCTTGTGAATTCTCCTGATGGGCGTGTGACCGCGGCCCAGTTCGAAGCGCTGGCGGGCCATGCCATGCGCGAGCTCGATGACGAGGCGCTTGGCTGGTTCTCGCGCCGGCTGCCATGGGGCACCTACGGCATGCTGTGCCGGGCCTCGATCACCGCACCGACGCTGGAGGTCGCGCTCAAGCGCTGGTGCCGGCATCACCGCTTGGTCACAGAGGATGTGCTGCTCGATCTCGAGGTTGGCGAAGAGACCGCCGTCGTGTCGATCCGTCAGCTCCGTGACCTCGGACCCTTCCGCGAGTTCTGCCTCGTCACGCTGTTCCGCTACGTGCTCGGCTTCTCATGCTGGGCTGTCGACTCCCAGATCGCGCTCCGCGCGGCTGAGTTTCCTTACTCAGAGCCCGGCCACGTCTCGGTCTATCCGACCATCTTTTGCCGGAGCGTCCGCTTCGACGCGGACCGCGCGGCCATCGTCTTCGACAAGCACTATCTTTCGCTGCCGCTGACGCGCAGCGCGGCCGATCTCGACAACATGCTCAAGGGCGCGCTCCGGCTCACCGTGCTGCCCTACCGGCGCGACCGCCTGCTGGTCGAGCGCGTCCGCCGCGTGCTGCGAGAAGCGCGCGGACGGGTCCTCGGCGCCGAGGACGTCGCGCGCGAGCTTGCGCTCTCCACCCGCACGATGCATCGCCGTCTGCGCGAGGAGTCCACCTCGCTGCGCGATCTCAAGGAGGAGACGAAATTCGAGCTGGCCAAACAGGAGCTGATGCGCGGCCGCACGCCGATCAAGCGCATCGCCGAGATCGCCGGCTTCCGCAACGAGAAGAGCTTTTCGCGGGCCTTCCGAACCTGGACCGGCACCTCCCCGCGCGAGTTTCGGGGGCGGTATCGCTGAGGCGCTTTTCTGAGATTCAGACTTGATCGTGGAATATTCGGAGCCCTACCCCGCCGGCTCTGCCACCGCGACCTCCTGCAATGGCAGCGGCACGTCCTTGGCAACCCCGAGCACGGGGAAGCTGCGCACGTTCTTGACGCTAGGCATCGCGGCGAAATGCAGGAGCTGCTGCCGCATGCTCTCGACACTCGGCGCCACGCATTTGAGCAGATAGTCGGTGTCGCCGGAAATCCGCCAGCATTGCTGGATGCGCGGGATTGCGGCGATCGAGCTCTCGAACGCCTCCAGCACCGGCTGGGCCTGGCTGCCGAGCTGGATCGAGACGAACGACACCACCTCATAGCCGAGCAGCCGCTCGTCGATCACGGCGCGAACCGCCCGGATCACGCCGCGGCTGAACAGCGACTTCAGCCGCCGCAGGCAGTTCGGCGCGGACACGCCGACGCGCAGCGCCAGCTCGTTGTTGCGAACCCGCCCGTCCTGCTGCAGTTCGGATAGGATTTTCAGATCGACGCCGTCGAGCTGGTCACGCCCCGCCATCCCCCACCTCGTCCTGGTCGTGTCATGCGAGGCAGCGAAGCACGGGGCGGAATTGGTGCCAAGGGTTCTCAGGCGCGGGCGACCAGCCGCTCCCTTCTTCATGGCCGGGCTCGTCCCGGCCATCCACGTTCTTCGTCTACCGCCAAAAATGTGGATGCCCGGGACAAGCCCGGGCATGACGGCACTTTGGATGCTTCGGGTGAGAATGGCCCCTCAATGCGTCCAGGGTTCGCCGCGGCGGAACGAGAAATTGTCGGCATAGGCAACCGGCCGGCGGATCGACTCCTTGGGCTCGATCACCTGGTAGGCGATGCCCTTGCGCTCGCAATAGGCGATCGCCTCTTCCTTGCTGTGGAAGCGCAGCGTTATTTGCTGCTTCATGTCGGCCGACGAGGTCCAGCCCATCAGCGGCTCGACCGAGCGCGGCTGCTCCGGCTCGTAATCGAGCTGCCATTCCCTGGTCTTGGACCGGCCGGATTGCATCGCGTTTTTGGCGGGCTTGAAAATGCGTGCGGTCATGACTGGTCCGGGCCTCTTGGTCTTTCCGTTCGATTTCGATGCGTCACGGTGGCAGTTGGTGGAAATCTCGGGGATAGTATAGAGAAGCCGGTTGGGAACTGATCCTGATTCCGGGCCCGGCAACCCTCGCCAACGGTATAGTCATTATGCTGCACCGTGACAATTGCGTACCCGCGTTTCATCCTGGGACCCCGTTTGGCGGCCCGGTTTCATCGATCTCCGTGCTTCTGTCCTCTCTGAAAGCTCCCGACGCATGGCCTTCCTGAACGTCAGCGCCACACTTCCCGACAAGGGTCGCGACCTCCGGCTCGACCTGTTTCGCGGTGTCGCAAACTGGGCGATCTTTCTCGACCATATCCCCGACAACGTCGTGAACTGGATCACGACCCGCAACTACGGCTTTTCCGACGCGGCCGACCTGTTCGTCTTCATCTCCGGCTACACCGCCTCCTTCGTCTATGCACGGATGATGCTGGACCGCGGCTTCATCGTCGGTGCCACGCGGCTGACCAAGCGGGTCTGGCAGCTCTATGTCGCCCACATCATCCTGTTCGTGATCTACATCGCATCAATCAGCTATCTCGCGCTGCGCTTCGGCGATTCCGAGATGATCAACGAGTTCAACGTCGCCGGCCTCGTCGACAACGCCACCGAGACGCTGCGCCAGGGCCTGTTCCTGCGCTTCAAGCCGCTCAACCTCGACGTGCTGCCGCTTTACATCGTGCTGATGGGCCTGTTTCCGCCGGTGCTGTGGTTCATGCTGCGCAAGCCCGATTTGACGATGATACTGTCGATCGTGCTGTGGCTCGCCGCGCGCCATTACGGCTGGAACCTGAACGCCTATCCGGCCGGCCAGTGGTACTTCAACCCCTATTGCTGGCAGGTGCTGTTCGTGTTCGGCGCCTGGTGCTCGATGGGGGGCGCGCGGCGCTCGGCAACGCTGATCAATTCGCCTGTTACGCTGTGGGTCTGCCTCGGTTATCTCCTGTTCGCGCTGGTCATGACCATGGCCGGCCGTTTCCCCACCTTCGGCGGCATGTTCCCGGAATGGCTGTTCTCGGCCTTCAACCCCAATGACAAGACCAACCTCGCACCGTATCGCTTCCTCCACTTCGTGGTGATCGTGATCCTGGTGATCCGCTTCGTGCCGAAGGAGTGGCCGGGGCTGGAGTGGAAGGTGTTCGACCCCTTGATCGTCTGTGGCCAGCAGTCGCTCGCCGTGTTCTGCGTCGGCGTGTTCCTGTCCTTCGTCGGTCATTTCGAGCTGTCGATGAGCTCAGGGTCGCTGCTCGCGCAGATCTTCGTCAGCGTCGCCGGCATCGCGATCATGACGACGGTGGCTTATTACATCTCGTGGTCGAAGAAGCAGGACAAGCCGCTGAAGCCGCCGCCGGCCAAGCCGGCTGCGGAGGCGAAGGCGGCCTGAGAGAGGCGGCAGTTAGGCCGCCTCTTCGCCGTCGAACTCGGTGAACTTCTTGTAGATCCAGTCTCGGCCGTCATGGCGGCGCCAGACCTTGCCGAGCACGAACTGCCCGTTGATGGAGCGGCGCGGCACGATCACCGTCCAGAGGTGCCAGATCTCGGTCCAGTTTGACTGCGGACCGATGGTCCCGATGTTGCGGTCAATAGACATGGCAGAACTCGCTGGCGCAGAACTTAGGCTGATCCGCGCGCCGCGACGAACAATCATCTGTGGTGGCACAGAATGGACAGCCCATCGCGAGCCGGGACCGACCTGATAGCAGCCAGCCAAACGGCCGCAACAGCCGCTCGCCTTTAACCTTGCCGATCAACCTTACTTCTTGGGATGGAGCGGCGCGTTTGGTTGAAAGCCCGCGCCGGTTTTTCTAGAATGCCCGTGATTTGAGGACGGGCGCGCCGTTTCGGCGCAGGGCGATTTTAAGACTGAACTTTGCAGACGATCGGACGTTTGGAAGCAAGTAGATTGCTGGGGGGACGACAATGATGAAATTGCAATGTGCGCGTCTGCGCCTCGCGTTGCGCGTGATCCCGCCCGCGCCAATCGTGAGCATGGCGTCGCAACGGCCGCCGCAAGCCGCCAACGACAATCAGATGGCCTGGCCGTACGTGCCATTTCCGCCCGGCTGGTACGCCTCGAACTGACGAGCGCGGCGGACAAAACGCAACGCCGCGCAAGCGGAATATTCATCGCTTGGCGGCGTCCGGTTAGACATTGGGCGCTGAAATCCCCAACACGGATTTGTCTATCGCGACGGGCGAAGGTTCGATGAGGCTTTGCTGATTTCCGCGCGAAGCGGAGGCCGGACGCGTAGATGCCTGGCCATTGCCGGTTGGATGCTGACCTCTAGGCCAGCGCCGCCCGGGACTGGTCGGGGCAGCTGGATTCGAACCAACGACCTGCAGTACCCAAAACGTCCTACGGACGGAGAATGGGTCAAGCGGTACGAAGATGTACGAAGTCTATCCTGTTGAAAAACAGGAACTTTCCTTCCCACACCTTCGTACATCTTCGTGCAGCTAATTTCACAAAAAGGGTTCTGAGAACCCTTAGGCCTGGGTTGCAGAACCCTAAGGACATGAGACCAATGTGACGCTCCGCGGCAAGATTACCCCGCGTCCTGCTTGGCGATCTGTTTAAACTGCTCTTCGATCCGCCCCGGCAGGTCAATGAGGATCGTCTCCGGCCGTCCCAAGTGTAGGTAGCTTATGGCGCTTGAATTCGCGATTGTCAGTTCGAACACCCGATCAAGGTCGGCCCTTGGAACTCCACTCTCTTCGTACATCTGGAGGATCGCAGCGAAGGGGTCTTCGTGCTCTCCATTGATTGCCGCGTTACCGCGGGAACCTATGTCCACATAAATTTCGCTGCTGATCCGTTTTCCGTCTTCGAGAGCGCGGTTGAGATCACTAAGGAGTTGCATCCGGATCATGCCTGACACAATTTCGAGCCAGGTCACGGAACGCTGCCGTATGTTGATGGCTACCTCAACGAAAGCTGAGATCCTGTAAAGGAGCCGCGCAATGAAAGCGGCTGCGGTAGGCGCAAAGAGGGGAAATACGGAGGCCAACACGGCGCGGGCCCCCAGCGCCAGGAAGCCATTGCCAACGGTCGCATGATTGCGATCCGCTGCATGTGTATCGCATGCGCTGAGGAGTACGATCGGCGGCATCCGTGTAATTCGATCGCGCAGAGTCCAAACGTCGATCGGCTCATCGTGCAGGTAGAGCGCGGCAGCTTGCTTGTCCCTGTGGGCGCCGTGTCCATCGAATACCAACACCTGACCCTCGAAGGCGTTGATCGCGCCCACCAGTTCGTCGGCATTTGAAACGTTAACGTGGTCCACCTTGAGGTTCTCCTTCCAGTGTGGACCGAAGGCATCAAAGGCAATGTCGAACATTTTAGCGATCGGGTCATCCCGCTTAAGAGCGCTAAGAACAAGGACATGCTGCAGGTCCTTGGGCGTCAAGTGGATTGGCGGTTTCATGCCGATCTGATCGATAAAGAGGTTCCCCGGCGTAACAGGCAGCCTTGCGGTGTCCTTGCGGATGCAAAGGGGCAGTCCGTCGACGTCAAGCCACTCGACATGAGCATCCGCGATAATGCGCACACCAACCGTCGCGCCTCGGATGAACTCGATGAATTCGGTGGGGACGGCGATTTTCATCCGCTCCTGCACTTGCCGGAACGCGAGAAGTCGCTTCCTCGATGTTGTGCTTGCAGCGCGGTACTGCTGCGCGAATGTCCGCACGAGACCTCCCGTGCGGTTGACATCATTCGGAAGGCGGATTACCGGCGCAAACTCTGATGTAGCGAGAGCCGCCACGGCCTTGGTGCCGATATTGAGTTCATCGCGCCTCATGCCGATCAAGAAATGAAGACCTGGCGGACGCCCCTCTATGGGCTCGCCCGTTTTGAGATCAAGGTTATGAAGTGCACGTTTCGCACTCTCGCTTGCGTTGAAGTAATTGTATCCGGTCTGCCTTTGCATCGCCTCTCGCACCAAAGCGAAGCGCCTCCTTTCGTCGGCTGAAGCATCCCGCGGTGCCGGCAAATCGAAGAACTGCGGATAGATAGCAGGCGCGTAGAGATTGAGATCGAACGTCGGACGGAAAATGCGATGCATGTCACGCTGACCATCGGCAGCGCGAAGGTCCAGCACGCTGCGCGACGTTTTCACGATCTGCTCGATATAGGGCGCATTGCCACGCTCCGTATCATCGAACTCGTGGTCGACGACGTTGCGATACCCCACGCTTGCCATAACCATAAGGTTAGGAGTGATGCAGTTATGCCCGCCAACGTGATAGCCGATGTCGCGATCAGGCACGTCGACCCAATTTTCTAAGACCCACCTCGCTTGGGCGATTGAGTTGGCGTCGACCTCCGCAGGAAGCTCATCGAGTGCCGCAAGGAACCTCTTTCGAAGCGCCTCAGCGTTCAGTTCTTCGTACGTGAGGTGACCTCCCTTTTGCGCGACGATGGTGGGCTTGGCAGAGCATGTCGCAATCCATTCGTCGTATTCGCGGGGATCTTCGCTTGATCCGAGGAGAACTACGGTAAAGGGCGCGAACGGAGGTGTCGGCATCGACCTAATGGCCCGCGGCGTCTGGCCGAACCAGTTGACGGGATCCTGCCCCGCCACTCGCCGCGCAATCAGCGTATCCTGCCCATCTTTGGTCAAATCATACACAGTTGACGGCAAGTAAGATGCGGCCTGGACAAGGCGGGCGTTGCGCATAAGGCTTGGTGCAAAACCCTGGATGATGGACGCCTGCTCGGGCAGACCATCTGGCACGACAACAATGTAGAATATGCGTTGGTCCAGATCCAAGTCGCCTCCTACGTTCTCGGTTAGCCGATTAGTCTGAACCAGTCCTTCACTGTCAGTACCAGCCTATCGATTTCATCCTCGGACATTGGGCAACAGTGGGCGATCGGCCCGCGGAGCATGTTCAAGTTTTTGACGATGCGCTGAACGGCTAGTCGGCTGGTAAAGACCGGCTCAAAGTGGGCCCAATTTGCACCGACGATGTCGAACAGGTGGCCAAAGGTCGTGTAATCAATCGCCCGTGCCGAACGCGGCGTCATGCCCATATCGAGTTCGTCTTGCATGAGCTTTTTCACATATTCGCGAATGGCTTGGGGCACCTTGTTTTCCCACCAATCCGCGCCTTCAGCTTCCTCCATCGTCTCGGTAATGAGTTTGCGAGCTGATTGCTCTAGGCAGTAAAACAGCTCGTAATATTGGGCCATTGCTGCAGCTTGTTGCCGCACCTCCTTTTCGAACTGTGGATAGTATTCAAGGGCGCTCTGCTTGATCGCGGGAGGTATGTGACCCAGTTCGATATTATACTGCTGCTCAATACCTCGCAGCTCATCCGTGATCATCATCCCGGACATGCCGAACGAGCGAAGGTGGTTGCTGCTATCCATCGGACGCCTTTAGAAGGTTTTCTTTGAGGCTCTTGAAGATCGCATTGAACACAGCGATGTCAGAAGTAGCCGGCAGATTCAGATTGATAGTGTAGCCAATGTTCAATCCCAACGATTGGCCAGGTATCTGCGGCGGAATGGGCGATGCAGGAAGTTGAATGAGCGGCTGATCGGGCTGCTCGGGCTTGTCAGGCGGCGTTCCTTCCGGCTCAAAGTTCGCAAACTTCTTCACGCCCTTCATTGAATTGAGGATCATGGTGACAGTGGGCGAATCGTTGGCGAGACCGGTCTCTTCGAGAACAAGGCCTCGAATTTCGCTGTCACCAAGCGCGTGCCAAAACTCATTCCGTTTGAAGAGAGGCGCATAGCCATATCGCAACGCTGCTGCGGCCGCGGCGCCTGCTGTGCCCCCATTTCTGAAGCGCGTGTAGATGTCTGACGGAGTTGAGTCGGCGTTCACAAAGCCGATCTTCTTCAAGAAGGATGTCATCTGGTCGCCAGACCCACCTGGCACCTTCAGTATCGTTTTGACGAAATCTTGCGTAACCTTTGCAGGCGTTGCGGCGGCCTTAATGCCCATCAATGCCTTCTCGACGTTGCCGGTGGCCGTAACGTACGGCAGCATTGCCATGTAATGCTCCTAGGTATTGATCGAATCAGCCCTAAATTGTTGGGGCTGACGAACTTAGGTGCAACGATGGCTGTCAACTTACCAACAGGTGTGTGCTACACCGTTTTAAATCGGGTCTATCCGGAAATCCGCACGTAGATCTAAGGGCATTGCGGTGACAGTGCGACGACTACATTGGGCCTCGCCAATTTCCGATCGTTACTGACCCTTCGGGCGGCGCCCTCCAGAAAGCGGCTTCGGAGGGCGTTCGCCGCGGGATGGCACACGGAATAGCTCTGACAGCGGAATCGAAAGCGCCTCCGCGAGCCGGTCAAGGACCAATACCGTGGGGTTCTCGATCCCACGCTCCAAGCTGCTCACATAAGTTCGATCGACTTGAGCATCCACGGCGAGCTTCTCCTGCGAGAGGCCGCGATCGACGCGATGCCGCCGCAAATTCCAAGCTACGAGTCGCCGACCATCCATCCGGCGAGGCGACCATTTCGCTGTTTATAAAACCACGGTCCATAGTCGACATATTCTCTCGAATGAGTTTGCATGGACTTGGGCTCAAATCGAGTCCCAGCCCGAATTAGGACGAAACAAGTCCGGCCGTAGTCAGGAGCAGATATGACGCAGGAGATAGAAAATGCCCCACAGTTCAGACTGCGACCTATGATCTCGATAGCGGAGGTCCTAGAGCGAATTCCGGTTTGCAGAACGACACTCGACAAAATGGTCAAAGAAGGGGTTTTTCCGAAGCCGTATCACCTGACTCCGATGAAGTTGGGCTTCCTTCTGGACGAGGTTGTCGAGTGGCAGCAAAGACTAATTAGTGAGGTCAAGAACCCCACTTCGAGCCGTTAGGGTTCTGGAGGGGTTCTGGAGAACTGGAGGTCCAAATCACGCCTCCATAAGACATTGATTTCATTGATGTTTTGGTCGGGGCAGCTGGATTCGAACCAACGACCTGCAGTACCCAAAACTGCCGCGCTACCAGGCTGCGCTATACCCCGAATGTCCGGCGAGCCCCGTCGATACACGCTTCCCGGAGCGCCAGCAAGCTTTCCAAAGCCGCCGGCCTGGGCCGCAATCGCCCCTGCCCGTCCTATTTGCCGCCGAACAGGGGGTGGCCGACGCGATCACCGGGGCGGATGCCGTACTTCTGCGCCGTCCCCGCCACCACCTCCAGCACGGCCCGGGCGGGTCCCCGGGAGGAGATGATCTTCGTCGACAACGGCTCGGTATTCTCCGCAATGCGCAGGATGCGGCCATCGGCGCGGATGAAGATCATGTCGAGCGACACATAAGTGTTCTTCATCCACATCGAGATTTCCTGCTCGGGATTGAAGTCGAACAGCATGCCTTTGCCGTCGGCCAATTCCTTGCGGTACATCAGGCCGGTCTCCTTCTCCTCCGGGGTCGTTGCCATCTCGACCGAGAACACCTGCACGCCGTTCTTGGTGACGATCTCGAGCGGCTGGAAGCTCGCGGCGCCGGCCGGCGCGCCGGCGACGGCCCAGCCGGCGATGACGAGGATGGCGGCCAGCCAGCCCTTCAGAGCGGACCAGGCGGCCTTTCGATCAGAATTCATCGGGGCTCTCGCGGCGTGGGACTTCAATCAGTCCTTACGCGGCGACCGCCGGAAAAGGAAGAGGCGCGCCGGACTTGCAGCGCGCCTCTGCTCACAATTGCTGGAAGTCATAGCCTTAGTGCGACTGCAATCCCGGCGATCCGGTCTCGGGATGGATCTCGGCCGCCATCATGCCCTTGGAGCCGGGCCCGAAGCGGACCAGCACATACTGGCCCGGCCTCAGCTCAGTCATGCCGAAGCGGCGTAGCGTCTCCATGTGCACGAAGATGTCGGGCGTGCCCTCGCCGCAGGTCAGGAAGCCGAATCCGCGCAGCCGGTTGAACCATTTGACCTGGGCCCGTTCCAGCCCGCTGGTTGGGGTGACCGTGACATGGGTGCGCGGCGGCAGCATCTGCGCCGGGTGGATCGCGGTCGACTCGTCCATCGAAACGACGCGGAAGGCCTGGTAGCCCTTGGCGCGCTGGATGCACTCGACGACGATGCGGGCGCCCTCATAAGCCGTCTGGAAGCCATCGCGCCTAAGCACGGTAACGTGCAGGAGCACGTCCGGCCAGCCATTGTCGGGAACGATGAAGCCGTAACCTTTGGAGGCGTCGAACCATTTGATGACGCCGGTGACCTCGACGAGGTTGGCGCTGGGTTCGCCCAATCCGGTGAAGGGATTGAGCGCATTGTCGCGGCCGGCTCCGCCATGCTCGCCCGGCGTCAATCGCCCCTGCGAGGTGCCCTGTCCGGGAACTCCAAGCTTCTTGGACTCAAATCCGTCCGACGACCCCATAACCCCGGACCCCACACTGCCATGCAACCCGCCACATTGGCGGCGCTCGAATCACGCGCCTTAAGAGAATGTTCTCAATTCGACGCGACGCGAATCTTTCGACTCAAAAGATAACACTCCCGGTTGAGACGCATAGACAAAAAAGAGATTCGCCGGAACCTATGAACAGCTTGCACAGCCGCGAATCAAATTGATGCCTCAATTGCCGACAAAGGGCCCGAGAGTCTCGCCGATGTCGTGGTGGATGACGAGGTCGGCGATGTCGTCCTGCTCGGTCGGCTCGCGATTGATGATCACGAGACGTGCACCGGCGCGCTTGGCCATGATCGGAAAGCCGGCCGCCGGCCAGACCACCAGCGAGGAACCGATCGCGATGAAGAGATCGCAGGCCTGCGACAGCGCTGTCGCGCGCTGCATCTCCTCGTCCGGCATCATCTGCCCGAAGGAAATCGTGGCGGTCTTCACCGGCGCGTCACAGGCGGTGCAGTCGGGCGCGATGCCATCGTCATCGAAACGGCGCTTCACCCAGTCGAGCGGGTAAACCTGCCCACATCCGATGCAGCGCGCATAGGTGGTATTTCCGTGAAGCTCAACCACGTGCTCCGGCGCGAAGCCGGAGGCCTGGTGCAGATTGTCGATGTTCTGGGTGATGACGGCGGGAACCTTGCCGGCGCGGTAGAGCGATGCCAGCGCCCGATGGCCGCGGCCGGGCTTCGCTGCGGCGAAGACCTCCTCCATCGCAAAGCGGCGGCGCCAGGATTCGTCCCGCGCTGACTGGCTCGCGACGAACTCGTCGAACGGGATCGGACGGTTACGCGTCCAAATTCCGCCCGGCGAGCGGAAGTCGGGTATGCCGCATTCGGTCGAGATGCCGGCACCGGTGAACGGCACGATGGTCCTGGCCTCGGCGATCATGTCGCCGAGCCGTTCGATACCGCTCTGCACATCCGATGCGATCAACCGCGCCTCCCGAATAGTTTGGCCTGACAGCAACATGCGCAAGCGGCAAGATCGTTGACGCTCTTATCAAGCGCCAATGCAATGCACTCGGCAATTTCTTCCGACCTTCGCATATCACAATCCTGCAATGCCTCCTCCCCATTGACGCCCCATTCGGAAGTGCCAATGGATGTGTTGACGCGACTCAACGTGATTGCGGCGGCAGTGCTTGAGTTCGGATGTGCACATACTCAGGTGTAGAGGGGATTTGACATGACCGAAGACGAACAACGCAAAGAGCGCGAACGCGAAGAAATCGCCGCCCGTGTCGCCGCCTTCCGTGCCACGCAGGAAAAGTTCAAGCGCGAGCGCGAGGAATATTTCGTGGCGACGCTGGAGAATGCCCGCAAGGCCGAGCGGCCCTCGCTCTGGCCGTAGGCATCATCGCGCCGGCAAGCGCGAAAATGGGCGAGTAAACAAGACCTGCGAATGAAAAAAGCCCGGAGCACCGCTCCGGGCTTTTCGCTATTCGCCGACTACCAATGACGGTAGTGGTGGTGACGGTAGTACGGCCCGCCGTAATAGGCGTACGGACCCGGTCCGTAATAGGCGGGACCGTCGTAGTAGCGGTAGCGGGGACCGTAATAGCCATAAGGCTGAGCAGCCGCGACTGCGCCCGCGGTGATCGCGCCGGCGGCGAGGCCGAACGCGAGGCCCGGGCCGATACCGCCGCGGCCACGCGCCTCAGCCGGCGCGGGCGCCGCGACCGCGGTCACACCGACCGCCGCGATGGTGGCCAGAACTGCCAGTGTCTTCTTCATGCTTGTCCTCCTTCGCGTGTCGCGGAGACAACGGCGAGCGCCTGCGATGGTTGCGCATGGATGGAACCGGCCCGCAGGCGAGAAATGTCGATGAAGCGGGAACGAAACGGCGAGACGGCGGTTAGCACCTCAAGTGCGGGAGCCTCCGCCATCCGGGTCGAGGCGACAGCACGAAGACCCCGTCAGCATCTCCGCGGTGCTGGCGGGGTTTTCAGTTTCATGGGAGCAGATGGCAGCAGACCATGACGGTTGCCAGCGGGGACGACAATCATGGAGGAGAGTTTGCCCTTATCCGCCTTGCTGGCCCGTATCCGCAAATTGGTTCCCAAATCCGAGGATGAGCATTACGACGAGATCGTCCGCAACTTCGGTGTCGGCACGCTGCGCCCGCCGCCGACGCCGATGAGCGACCGCGAGCTGGCGCAGGCCATCGCCGAGTTCCTCAAGGAGCAGCCGTCGAGCGAATCCGTCGCGACCCTCGGCCGCCGGCTCGACCCGTCCACCCGGCTCTGAGTTTCTTCGCGGGAGTATGGAACCAGGAATGCGCGCGGACGTTGAGCCCGTTCCCTGCTGAGCGGAGAGAAAGAGATATGCCCGCCTGGCTCGAAGTCTTGCTCAACCTGTCCGGCTATGCCGGCTTCGTGGCGCTCGCCTCGCGCGGCGCCGGATCCCCGCAGGCGCGGGCCGATGACCGCCGTTGCGGCGACGAGCGTTAATTGGCGCGCGTCGTTAGTTGGCGCGCGCGGCTTGGCCTGCCGTACGCACCAAACGGTCGGCCTTCACCGCAACGCGCGTGTCCTCGGCCTGCGGCCGCAGCGAGAAGCTGATCACAACGAAAGCAAGGCAGAACAGCGTGCCGACGACGGCGACGCGCCGGTAGGTGTGCCGGTCGCCTTGGAAAAAGGACGGAGCTGAAAAAGGCATCATGGCAAATTGCTGCTTGGGCAAATCGTTTTCGGCAAAGGCGTTTCTTGCTTGTCTTTGCCGAACACCTACCCCAAGGCGCAGCAAGCGCAACGCGATTGGGCTTTTAACCTAACCGAATAGGGTTATCGGCATCCGCATAAGCTATCGTTAGCCAGACGCATCCGGCACCTTCGCGGCGAGAGCGCGCAAGAACGCCCGGCTTTGTTCCAGCTTCGACTCCGTTTCGTTCGCGAAGAACGAATCGGAGTCGCAAGAATGCGCGGAGAGCAATTCCTAACGATCGATGAAAGCGCGCACGCTCACACCATCGACGCGGCAGGACCCTTCATCGACGAAACTTCGAGAAGACTCTTCGCCGGCAAGCAGCGCGGCGAGAGATCAAGCGTGACCCCTCGGAGCGGATCGCGCTTACGCGTTGCCGCGTGGCGTCGACAAAGTCAGGCCGCCCGCTTCGGCTTCTCCTTCGAGAAGCATTCGAGGATCTGGATGCGCAGCTCCTCCGCCGCAGGGCCCTCGACCTTTCTGAGCTCGTTCCAGAGCCTAATCACTTCGCGCTGTTTTTCGACGGTCATGAGCAACCTCCAACGGTCCATCAAGGCGCCTCACTAGAACAAAATGAGAACAAAAAGTCCAGCCCCGGACGTAAAATTTTGGTGGGGGCGGCGTTGAACCTTTTCGGCGCGGCAAGCACCTATGGAAGCTGGGGATTTCAGCGCCCAGTTACACGGCAGCGCCGCCTGACGAACATACTCCGTCGTGGCGGCGCTGTTGCTTTTTGCGATTTCAACTTTAGGTTAAAGCCATGGCTGTCGGCCAGGCGCTGAAATCCCAACGCCGTCAGCCAGAAAAGCCTCGCGCGAAAGCGCGGGGCTTTTTCTTGTGAAGCGGATAAGGATGGTGAGGAAACGAAGCTCGTCGTTCAGGACGAAGCGAGTACCGCGTGCTGTTTACCCTGATGGTCGTCTTGTGTTCGGGCATCGCGATGGCCGAGCACCACCTGGTCCTCGGCCGTTGATTGCTGCGCCGGCGCGTCAATGAGCCCACCGCACCGACATCGCCGGCACGTCAGACGGCGTCCTTGGCCACCTTCAGCGGCGAGGCCTTGACCGACTTGCTAGCGGGCTTCGCTGCAAACTGCATCGGCTCCTTGGTGAAGGGATTGATGCCCATGCGGGCTTCGGTCGCCGGCTTGTTCACGACCGACATCTTCACGAAGCCGGGAATGACGAACTCGCCGGACTCGTTGAGCTCCTTGTAGCCGACCGTCGCCATGTACTCGATCACCGACTTCACGTCGTTCTTCGAAAGCTGCGTGCCCTCGGCAATTGCATCGATCAATTGGGTCTTCGTCATCTTCGCCATGGTCTGAATTCCTTTGAATGGGTGCGCGGAGCAATTCTGCTGCTGGGGACGCGGCCGGACCCGCGAGTGCGCGCTGCTGATTCATGCCAGAAGTCATGAAGCGATCGGGCTTAGACCCTATCGAGGCCAAAAACGCAAGCACGGGCTCCGCGAGGTTCCCGACTTCCTGTGCAAGACGTTGCAGGAGCTACAATTTTAGGACCTGCAATTTTAGGACCTGCAATTTTCTCGGCACAGCGCCGCGGCTGCTATAAGCCAGGAAAGGTATCTGATGGGGTTCTGATGAAGGTCGCTATCGTCATCGCAGGTTTAATCGTGGTCGCAGTCGCAGCCCTCGTCGCCATCCAGCCTAGCTTCTTGAAGCCTGCGTCCTTCGCCCTCGTGAAAAAGTCCGACATGTTCGGCTTCTCGCCCGGGATGACATTCGAGGAGGCCAACAAGCTCGTCGCGCGACGCCACTATCTCTGCCGGCCGAGCCGAGGTCCGTACACGCTGGCGTGCGACATCAACGGCGCCAAGGTCGCCGTTGATGGCGACGAGACCGACCCCACGCATCCGATCTGGCGCGTCAATGCGACGCTGAACAATCCGGGATCGCAGGAAACCGCCGTCAAATCGATTTCCGAGCAGTTCAACGCCTCCGCCATCAAGGACCGGGAAGGCTGGATCTGGATCGTCGGCCGCGGTTTCAAGCTGAGCTATGACGGGGCCAGCTTGACTCTCGTCGACGAGGCCGCCGAGGCCAGGCTGCGCAAGGAGGACGCCAAGCGCTAGATCGCATCGCGCTTTGGCGTCACCTCGTCGTGAAACTTGTGGCTCAGCGATCCGTCGTTGACGCTTCAGTAACCTAACGC
The DNA here is from genome assembly GCF_020194055.1 of Bradyrhizobium sp. NBAIM03. Taxonomy (NCBI): domain Bacteria; kingdom Pseudomonadati; phylum Pseudomonadota; class Alphaproteobacteria; order Hyphomicrobiales; family Nitrobacteraceae; genus Bradyrhizobium; species Bradyrhizobium sp. NBAIM03. The sequence continues at coordinate 227,070 of NZ_JADYVS010000011.1, forward strand.
GACCAAGCTTCTGTCAGGTTGGTTGCGTTGGAGTATCCTCAAAGTGCTGGATTTTAACGAGCTGCGTGAACTCGCGGCAGATGTTCGTGTTTTTGTCGATGTCGCCGAAGACAAGGCCGAGGCGCTCAGAGCCGTGATCGCGGCCTACGATGTGGTGCTGGCGATCTTCCCCGTCGATGACGGCATGGGCCTCCACGTCGTCAAGGGCAAGGGGATCCTGGACCAGATCGCGACGTCGCGCACACACGCGATGTACAGCCACACGGCGATCGCGGTTCCGGATCTCGCCCACGCCGAAGCGCTCAAGTTCCTGACGGCGCCGGTCGAACAGCGGATTGCGGCCTGAGCATCGTTCAGCCGCTCCGCTCGCGTAGAGCGGCGCGGCGACATGAGCAGCCTTGTCCGGACGCGCGGGCTCAAGCGGTTCGCCGCTTCCGTCGCAGACCGATGCGCGTGCCCGGAAGATTGATGCCAAGCTCGATCGCACGCGACCTGATCGATGCAATGGGACGCTTGAGCTTCACGATCATCAGCGTGAGGCTCTTTCCCGTTTCGCACATGGATCGAAGCAGCCGGTCGTCGTCTTCCGACCAGCGTTCGTGGTTATAGGTGCGGGCAGCCATCGACGTTTGCCTCTGAGGCCAATGAGGCGGGACCTGAGCAGGGAATGTCAAAGGACCCAGCTTCGCCTTTTTCTGAGCGCGGCGGCTGGGTGTCAGTTGAGGGGCGGCTTGTTACGCTGCCGCCTGACGCAGAGATAGTTTTTCGGCGTCGATTTTCAACCGACTTACGGATTTGTAATGGCCCGGCGCGAGCGCCTCCCACTCCAGCGAAGCTGGCGCATGTTCTTTTGAACTTTCTTGCCGCTCGCGCGTCTTACAGTTGAAGCGTCCCTAAGCTTCACCTCGACAGAGAACCCCGCTCCTGAAAGGGCGGGGTTTTCGCTTTTGGCGCTGCATCAGCTCGCCCGGGATTTCAAGCGCTCTTTGCCGTTGACCCGGCGGCCGTCCGGCCGCACTTTTTGCGACGGGCAGGGTTTTGAGGAGCCGTGATGCCGAAAACCCTTGTGGAATTCAGAGCGCAGAACCTTCGTTTGCTCGAGCGGCTTTGTCCCGACGACCCGCGATACATCGCGGCCTGGCTGAAGCAGTTCGACGAGCAGAACGGGATCACACCAAAAGCTGGTCCGAAGTCCGGCAAGAGCCGTGCGGCTGCTTCGCCGCGAAGCAAGACCGCTTCGCCCGCGCGCACGAGGTCAGCGCCCTCCTCCTCGGTCTCACCGCGCTGATCGGCAACGATTGCCGCGTAGTCCCGAGAGCCGCTTGGGCGCTCACGGAATGTCCGCGGCCTTCCGGTTATCCCCGATCGAAACCGGCTTGTTGAGGAAATACTCGCGATTGCCTGTCGCCGCTTCCGCGTATTGGTCGATGGCGACGATGATGGCCTGGACGTGGGCATAGCACCACCCTTCCCGCGTCGCTCTGCGGCGAACGTCCTCGAGCGCGGTCAGGAAGGGCGACAGGTCTCGCTCGTCATCGAACCACCGCCTGCTCACCACGTCCTCCCGCCGAGCACCCTGCCCTTGGTCTGGCGCGGCTCTGCCGCCTTCAGCGCGTCGCGTTGCGCGCACAGGCTCTCGACCTTCGCCTCCATCCGCGACAGCAGCGCCTCGGCCGAGGCCGTGCCGATACCCGCCCGCTGCAGCTGGAGGATCTCCTTCCTCTGCCTGCCCATCTGGATGCGCATCCGTTCGATCTCCCGCCTGAGAAAGTCCAGGTCCGGCATTGTTCCGCCTCGCGAATTCGAGATATGGCCCATCAGAACAAAAACGGAACGAAGAGTCGAGTCCGACGTTCTACGGAAAACGGAATAGGAGATGTGCGATGGCCGACAACACCCGGAAGGACCCGAAGGATTGGGTTTCCGGCGACGATCCGATGACGGGAGCCCAGGAATCCTATCTCAAGACCCTCGCCGAGCAGGCGCACCAGGACCTGCCCGAGGACGAGCTGACCAAGGCCGAGGCCTCGGAGCTGATCGACAAGATGCGGCAAAAGGCCGGGCTGGACGAGTGAGCCGTCCGATTGCGGGAACCCGGCTCCGTGCGTATGCAAACGAAATTGGGAATCGAAAATGTCATATTTCGTTTGCGCCCGCGACGGAGCGGGCCAGATCATCTTGAAGAGAGACACAAGGGAAGCGGCCGAGAAGAAAGCCGCCGAGCTCCGCGACATGGGCTATTTCGAAGTCGAGATCGTCGCCAAGGGTGACGAGGAGACGGCGTGAGGGATCATGCGTCCCTCAGCACCTTCAAGGCGCTGAGAATGACGAAAGCACCCAGACCGTAGGTCAGCGCATTCACGACCCACGAAATGGCGATGCCGAGGAAGGCGGAGCCTCCGACCGCTCCCCGGAAAAAATACGCTGCGCTGATGCCCGGCCACTCCAGCCAAAGCAACGCGAAGTCGGTCAGCGGCTCCAGCACGAGGAGCACCGTCGAGACGAGCGCCCCCACGGCCAATGCGATGACGAGATATGTCCTCAGCCAGGGCATCAAAGACCCAGCAGGCCAGCGATAACAGGAATGAGGAAAAAGGCGGCGATCCCGAGTAGCCCGCCCACGACAAAGCGTGCCGCGCGGCCGTGAATCTTCGTATCGAGCCACGCACAGATGGCCACCGCAGCCTGTCTCAGCCAGCTCCCCACGAGGGTTCTGACGAGATCGAACAGGAGTTCTGCAACGAGTGCGGCCATGGCGTTTGGTCGGCGCCAGCTCTGGCGGGGTTCACGAGCAGTCATCGCGGTGGCTGATCGGCCGAACGCGAGCCGATAGGCGATGACACAGCACGCTTACCGCGCCGCGCTCCCGCGGGCGCCTTGCACTCGTCATTCAATTGAATTACCTTGGACGTATCGCTTCGGAGAAAGTAACATGGCCGCAAATGCCCTTGTTCAGACCCGCATCGACGCCGAAGTCCGTGATCGCGCCTCGGCCGTCCTTGAGGAGATGGGGCTAACGGTGTCGGACGCGGTCCGCATCCTGCTCACCCGGACTGCCAATGAGGGCGCGCTACCGCTCGAGCTCCTCACGAACGGCAAGGCTCATGACGCCTGGTTTCGCGCGAAGGTTCTGGAGGCGCTGAACGATACCCGGCCCGATACCTCCGACGAACAGGCTGAAGCGCATTTCGCAAAGCGGCGCGCGGCGGCTCGGCGCAGGGCGGATGAACCAAAGTCGTGAAGCTCGTCTGGTCCGCGTTCGCGCTGTCGGACCGCGACGGCATCTTCACCCACATCGTCGCTGAAAATCCTCGGGCAGCCATAGCGCTCGACGAGAGGATCGCTGCCGCTGCGCATCGACTTGTCGAGTTTCCCGAAAGTGGGCGCCTGGCCGTGTCGCCGGCACACGCGAGCTCGTCATTGTCGGCACTCCCTACGTCGCGGCCTATACCGTAACGGAAAGCTCGATCCGGAGATTGCGCGTCCTGCACGGCGCCCAGAAGTGGCCCGATGAGCTTCCCTAAGATTGAGGCTGCGGAAAGCTGTCAGGGCTCCATGAACTGACAGCGCGTAGGATGGAGCGAAACCCATCGAGCGCCTCGTTACGAAACATGATGGGTTTCGCAAGTGCTCTACCCATCCCACGAGCTAATCCAAGTTGCCTTGGGCCTCCTGATCTGCATTCATCAACTTGCATTGGTCTCTCAACGCAAACCGGTGGCTTGAATGAAAACCGCACTTGTCTTCGGCGCGTCCGGCTTCATCGGCTCGCATTTGCTGCGCGACCTCTTGGACAGTCCCGACTATTCGCGGGTTCTGGCGGTGGCCCGCAAGCCGCTGGCGGTGAGCCATCCGAAGCTCACGGTGCTGATCGGCGATCGCGCGTCCCTGCCCGCACTTAAATCCCAATTGGTTGCGGACGAGATCTTCATCGCGCTGGGGACGACACGCAACCACACCCCTGACGAGGCCGAGTACTACAAGATCGATCATGACTATCCGGTGGTGGCGGCCGAGATCGCTAGGGCGAACGGCGCGCGGTCGGTGTTTCTGGTCACGGCTGTTGGCGCCAACGCCGCTTCCAGCGTGTTCTATCTCAGGACCAAGGGCGAAGTTGAACGGGACATTCTCTCGCTCGATTTCGAGCACACACATATTTTCCGCCCCTCGATGATCCTCGGCGCGCGCGACGAGGATCGCCCGCGTGAACGCCTCATCGCCGCGATATGGGCCGTGCTCAATCCGCTGCTCGTCGGCCCGGCGGACCGGTATCGCGGGCTCGCCGGCAACGACATCGCGCACGCCATCGCCAAAGCCGCGCGGCATCAAACCGGGAAGGTGCGAATCTATCACTGGAAGGAGATGGCGGCACTACTTCGAGCGTGACGCTGTCCGAGCCGAACCGGCCCCCTTCACGCACATTTGCCTCGGCCCCCGCCCCTGCTCTCCTTATCCTGCTATTTCCTAGTTACTCAGCCCGACCTATTGGCGCGGCTCATTTGAGTGCACCGTCACCGTTATTGAATGCATACCTTTCCGATCTCTCATTGCAGGAGCGGCGATGACACCCGATGAAGAACAATCCGGATTCTACGAAAATCTCGGGCGCTGCATAGCGCAGTGGTCGCACGTAGAAGATGCCTTACATGAGGTCTTTGCAACAGCCATAGCGAAGGCCGATGAAGTACGCCGCTCGAACGTCCCGGCTCAGGCGGCGTACTTTGCGATCCAAGCTCCGGAGGGAAAGATCGCCATGACCGATTCAGCAGTCCGATTCAGACTACTTTTCGGTATGGGAGAAGGTCATGGTGATCCGCAGCGAAGATTGTTCGCTGCATGGGACGCCCTCAAGAAAACTGTCGATGACCGACGCAAACGCAGAAACCAACTCGCACACTTCCAAGTGCTCGTATCAATGAACGAGCCGGATGGTCGTAGATTTGCTCTCCGGCCGGCGCTCTTCAATCCAAACACCCAATTTAGGACGATAACCTTGTTTCACAGGGAGGAACTCAAAGTGGCGGCTGCATCGTTTGGACGCGTCTCATGGGATCTGAGAACCTTCGCCTATGGACTTGCGAAGCATTTCAAACAGAACGATGACACCGTCTTTGACGACGAACTGAGAGAACTGATGGCAAGGACAGCCGATAAGGTCGTCACGGAGGAGGGCTTCATCGCCAACAACTGAAATCTCAAGGCAGAGTCCCCCTCACAC
>NZ_JADYVS010000110.1:0-542 GCF_020194055.1 Bradyrhizobium sp. NBAIM03
GTGTCGAGCGCGCCGAACGGCTCGTCCATCAGCAGGATCTCGGGCTCCAGGATCAGCGTGCGCATCAAGGCGACACGCTGGCGCATGCCGCCGGACAGCATGCGCGGGAAGCTCTGCGCAAAGCCTGCAAGGCCGGCCTTCTCGACGGCCGTAGCAACGCGCCCGGTGCGCTCGCTCTTTGGCACTCCCGCGATCTCCAGCCCATAGCCGATGTTCTGCTCCACGGTCCGCCACGGAAACAGGGTATCGCGCTGGAAGACGTAGCCGACCCTGGGGTTGACCTCGCCGGTCTCGACCGAGTCCCCGTCGATCAGGATGCGTCCGCCGGAGCGCGGCAACAGCCCCGCGACCATGTTCAGAATGGTGCTTTTGCCGCAGCCGGATGGACCGAGCAGCGCGACGAACTCGCCCTGCTTGACCTCGAAGGAAACGTCATCCACCGCCACGAACTCGCGTCCGGACGCGTTGAAGCGCTTGGCAAGACCCTGTACGGCGATGCGCGTGCGCGCAGCCGCTGCTCGATCCTCGTCGCGCGCGAGCGC
>NZ_JADYVS010000111.1:0-537 GCF_020194055.1 Bradyrhizobium sp. NBAIM03
ATAGAACCCCATCGGCTGACTGTTGAGCAACGCCGCAAAAAACGCCGCCGGCTCGTGACATTTCAGGAAGCTGCTGACGTAAGCCAGCTTGGCAAAGCCTGCCGCGTGGCTTTCAGGGAAGCCGTATTCGGCAAAACCTTCCATCTGTTTGCACAGCGCTTCGACAAAAGCAGGGTCGTAGCGCCTCTTGACGACCATCGCATGCACCAGGCGCTCCTGATGCTGCGTGAGATTCCCCTTGCGCTTCCAGGCGGCCATGTCGCGGCGCAGGCGGTCAGCATCATCCGCAGTGAAATCGCCGGCCTTCATGGCGATCTCCATCACCTGCTCTTGGAAGATCGGCACACCCAGCGTGCGTTCGAGCACGGCTTTCACCTCGGGGCCGGGGTAGGTCACGCAATCGGTGTTGCCATTGCGCTTTGCCTCGCGCCGCTGCAGATACGGGTGGACCATGCCGCCCTGGATCGGCCCCGGCCGTACGATGGCCACCTGGATCACCAAGTCGTAATACTCGCGCGGACGCAGACGCGGCAGCAT
>NZ_JADYVS010000112.1:0-505 GCF_020194055.1 Bradyrhizobium sp. NBAIM03
GATCGGCCAGCAGCCAGCCGATGGTGCCATTGCGCAGTGCCGCCACCGGGTTGGGGATGCCGGCATTCACGAGCGATTGCGTGCCGATGATGCTGCGCGTGCGTCCCGCGCAATTGACGATGACCTGCGTGGTCGGGTCCGGTGCCAGCTCGCGGATGCGCAACACCAGCTCGGCACCCGGCACGCTCGTCGCCGTGGGGATGCTCATGGTCTGAAACTCTTCATAGCGGCGCGAATCGACGATCACCACGTCGCGCCTGGCATCAAGCAGCGCCTTGACTTCCTGCGCGCTGAGCGACGGCGTGTGGCGGTGTGCCTCCACGTATTCGCCAAAGGATTTGCTCGGCACGTTCACGTCCTGGAACACTTCGCCGCCGGCTGCGCGCCAGCCATCGAGTTCGCCTTCGAGCAGGTACACGCGCGTATAGCCGAGTTCAGCCAGCTTGGCCGCCGCGCGCGGGGCGAGGTCCACGCCATCGTGCACGCCGTACAGCACGATCAACGT
>NZ_JADYVS010000113.1:0-491 GCF_020194055.1 Bradyrhizobium sp. NBAIM03
CGAGAACTCGTCGACGAGCGTCATCAGCCGCAGGCTGCGGCCGTCTTCGGTAGTGTGGTGCACGAAGTCGTAGCTCCAGACGTGATGTGGATATTCCGGGCGCAGCCGCACACAAGAGCCATCGTTGAACCATACCTACTGGGCCATTGGGCCGAATGGCGATACGCTCGCCATGGCAGACATCCCACACACGTAGCTTCGCGAGATCACACGCTCGGAGTTTGCTGTCAATGGCGAGGTTGAACGTCGCCAGATCACGCAAGTTGGAGGAGAGTTGCAGGCGCACGCGGATCGCCCAGATCTCGCTGAGCTTGAGCGGCGGCTTCTGACCGGTCAATTTCCCTTTGTTCCACGGTACCCGCGGCGACCTCGGTTGGGTCAGGATTCGGTGCCAATCAACAACGTGCGCATGAGTAGCATCAAACTGAATCGCCTCGGCTTTGGGCCGTTCAGCAGGTGTGGCTAGATAGCATGCGAGGCATGGTCCATTG
>NZ_JADYVS010000114.1:0-490 GCF_020194055.1 Bradyrhizobium sp. NBAIM03
GGGCGGCAGCGAGGCTGCGGCCTCATCCCAAGGAGAGTGTTGGTGAACCGTGTCGATGTCGTGGTGGTTGGAGGTGGGCAAGCCGCCTTGGCGACTGCCTATTTCCTGCGTCGCGCCGGAATTGCCTTTGCGATCCTCGACGACCAGCCCTCGCCAGGAGGTGCCTGGCAGCATGGGTGGGATTCCCTGCACCTATTCTCGCCGGCGCAGTGGAGTTCGCTACCAGGCTGGCTCATGCCGCCTTCACCTGACCCGTATCCCTCGCGCGAGCACGTCGTTCGCTACCTGTCGGAGTACGAGCGCCGCTATCAGTTCGAGGTGCATCGCCCGGTGCGCGTTGAGTCGGTCTCTCCTACCTCGGATGGGCTGCTCGTGGTCACCAACCGAGGCGAGTGGTTGACCCATGCCGTGGTAAGTGCCACCGGCACCTGGCGTCATCCCTATGTGCCACACTACCCAGGCACCGAGTTGTTTGCAGGTATCCAAGCGC
>NZ_JADYVS010000115.1:0-487 GCF_020194055.1 Bradyrhizobium sp. NBAIM03
GTCCCACGTATTGAAGTACGGCGGCTCGTGCAGCATGGATTCCGGCGTCGGCCTGACGTCCTCCATCAAGGCAAACACGCTGAACCCGTCATTGGCCGCCTGGAACACCAAGCCCGGGTGCGGCACTACCGCACTGCGCGTACCCAATTCTTTGCATTGAAAGAACACCCGGCGAATCGCCGGCGGGCACCACCACGTTACGGCGCGCGTGCTCACGGACAGTACGTTCGGCGTCAGGAACTCGCCCTTCGGCAACGCTGACAAAGCAACCTGGGTCACAGCGTGAATGAGTGCTCGCCGATTGAGCGGAACACCCGGGCCGATTGCAGGCTTTCGAGTCCCCGCCTCGTGAGTGATGCGGTGTGCCGTCGAGTATGTGAACTGCCCCTCGGCCGGCCCATACAGCAAAATGGCCCCTTGCAGGGCCACGTCATGAGACCGACTGGCGGTCAAGATCTTGGCCATGGGGCCTCCTATCGTGAAATGA
>NZ_JADYVS010000116.1:0-481 GCF_020194055.1 Bradyrhizobium sp. NBAIM03
GGGCCCGTCCGCTAGAATGAGCCGCCTGCTTATTCACCGCGCCATCCAGGCGCTCAATACGTCACCCGCTGATGCTCGTCGCGCAGCTCAAATCGTTCTTCATGGTCGCCCGCCTGGGCAGCATTACGCTGGCAGCCAAGCAGCTCGGCCTGTCGCAGCCGACCGTGACTTCGCAGATCCGCGCCCTGGAAGAGGCCTATGGCGTGGAGCTGTTCTACCGTGGCGGGCGACGGCTGACCCTGTCGGATGCCGGCGTGCGGCTGATGCCGCTGGTGGACCAGCTTGTGCGCCAGGAAACCGAGATCGATTTCTTCCTGCGCAACTCCGGCGATATGGGCTCGGGGCACCTGCGCATCGGCGCGACGGCGCCGTATTACGTGCTCGACATCGTGGATCGCTTCTGCAAGAGCCATCCCGGCATCGACGTGAGCATCGAAGCCGGCAATTCGGTGCAGATGCTCGAAGCGCTGCAGGAGTACCG
>NZ_JADYVS010000117.1:0-481 GCF_020194055.1 Bradyrhizobium sp. NBAIM03
TGCCCGCCCCGCGCCAATCGGCTAAATGAACCTCGACTAGCACCCGTAGCTCAGCTGGATAGAGCGTTGCCCTCCGAAGGCAAAGGTCACACGTTCGAATCGTGTCGGGTGCGCCAGTAAAATCAGGAAGATACGCGACATTCGCGGTTCCTGGCGTCCAGGCGGGTAAGCACTGGGTAAGCAGCCGACGTCAAGTCACCTGTGTTTTCTCACAAGCTTTTCCAGAACATTGTGGGTCAACTCGGACGAGAGGCGCTGAGGTACCATATCCACTGTGCCGACGTACTGTGTATTTTTGGCGGCGGTCTTGGATGGATTGCCGTTCTGATCGATCACCTGATGGAAGAATAGCTGAGCGATGGTTTGACCAGGATAGAGCGTAATCGGCGCCTCTCCCAGATTCCTAAGCTCAAGCGTCAGGCTGCCGGCGAATCCGGGATGTATACCTACAGCTGTCGCGACGATTAGTCCCAGACGGCCC
>NZ_JADYVS010000118.1:0-478 GCF_020194055.1 Bradyrhizobium sp. NBAIM03
CGCTCAGCCGCAGTGGATGCGCCAAGCGGTGGCGTCCGAAACGCCCGCATCGGCTTGCATTACATGGCGTTGCCGATTTCGCCGTGGGAGATCTGGCCTGTGCGAACAGCTTCTGCGGCCTGGGCACGCACGGCAGCGCGGTCGGCGGTGGATTGGGGGTCCCCTCGTTTTCAGTGCAATAAGTGACGGTACGAAAAGCTAGCACTGGCGCGGAGGTGGTGTTGGTAGATCGTTGATTTCATTGACTTTCCTGTTCACTTTCAAATCTGCGATTCGTGGCGTCAAACCGTGATCGGTTTCATCCGTTGGTGCCAGTTATCGGTGCTCCCTGCCGCGAGGGCAGGATTTGGTCGGCATAACGGTCAACAGGAAAGCGGAACACGCCTCGCAGGTTGATGCTTTCCAGCCTGGTGGGAGCAATTTTTCCGATCAGTTCCGGTGGAATGACCTGGCGGCGGTTCGACCAGCGATCCAGGAC
>NZ_JADYVS010000012.1:0-229583 GCF_020194055.1 Bradyrhizobium sp. NBAIM03
CGCTTTCTCCTGCACACCCTGCCGGACGGCTTCCATCGCATCCGCCACTATGGCTTCCTCGCCAATGGCGGGCGCAACGATAAAATCGTCCTCTGCCGTCAACTCCTTGCCGTCCGCAACGCTCCGACTGACCCGCGCGGAGAACGCCTGCGGGCCAGCGTCCCTCACGGCCACTGGAAAACAATAACTTGCGTAGCCGCTCTACCAACCGCGGCATCATCGCCCCCTGGGTACTCGATGGCCCGATCAACCGCGATGCCTCTGAGACCTATGTCGAAAAGGTGCTCATCCCCGATGCTTCCGCCAGACGCCCAACTGGTCCAATTCAGCCTCGCGTGCTCGAGGCGCGTATCCATGATCTGGTTTTCCCGATCCCGTCTCGTTAACCGTTGCGCCATACTCTCCGGTTGACCTTCTCACACTCTCACGGTCCCTGCCGCGGAGCTACTTCGCCGCAGCCGGAACCCGATAAGTTCCGCCTCTCGCCAACAATGCCTAGACGATGCGCGCGGTCTTGTTGGCGAGGGCGACGATCACCAGCATGGGCGGCTTGCGGGCAAGCATGCGCGCAAGCCAAGGATTTGCTGTCGAGCCTTTGCGCATTGCCCAGCGCACGGCCGCGCTCGCGCCAATGATCAGTAGTCGGCGCAGGGTTCGTTCGCCCATGCGGGATGTCTCGCCGAGCTTCTGCTTTCCGCCGGTGGAGCGCTGCAGCGGGGTGAGCCCCAGCCAGGCCGCAAAGTCGCGTCCCCTCTTGAAGGCCTGCGCCGTCGGTGCCAGGGCAAAGAGCGCCGTCGCCGTGATCGGCCCGATTCCTGGGATTGTCATCAGCCGCTTCGCTTCGACATCCTCCTTGGCGCGTCGGGCGAGCTATCGGTCGAGCAGCGCCACCCTCTCGCCCAGTGATCGCAACTGCTCGGCGAGTAGCCGCAGGATCGCTCTGGCCAACTCAGGAATGTCGGTCGTCGATCGCGGACATAGGTTTGGCAACATGAAAGGGGCCTTGCGCAACCACCATCCCAAATTCGGCCAGATGGCCGCGGGTCGCATTGATGGTTTGGGTGCGCTGACGCACCAGGAGGTCGCGGGCGCGAAACACAACGGCCGCCGCCTGCTGCTCTTCGCTCTTCACGCCACGAAACGCATCGTCGGCCGCTGGACGGCTTCGCAGATCGCTTCCGCATCGGCGGCATCATTCTTCTGCCGTTTCACGAAAGGCTTTACATAGTCTGGCGCGATGAGTCGCACCGCATGCCCCAATTTTCCGATCTCGCGCGCCCAGTAATGGCTGCTGGCGCAGGCTTCCATGGCGACCGTGCAAATCGGCTGCGCGGCAAGAAATTTGAGCACCTGGTCCCGGCGCAGCTTCTTGCGGAAAAGTACGGTTCCCGATGCATCCGCGCCGTGCATCTGGAACACATTCTTCGCCAGATCCAACCCGATTATGCTAACTTCCGACATGGACGCCTCCGTTCAAGTGATGGTCAACGACACCACTTTGGCACAGCGATGGCGTGAGGGGGCGTCCACCCCATCAACCTCTCCAGCCACAAAGGGCCGCGCATACGGGAGGTGCTCGCGGCGGCCGGCGCTACGCTTCTCTTTCTTCCGCCCGTACAGTCCCGACCTCAATCCCAATCGAAAATGCCTTCGCCAAGCTCACAGCAAATTTGCGAGAGGCCGCCGAACGCACCGTCGGCGGCCTCTGGGATGCTGTTGGGCGCATCATCGATACCTATACGCCCGCAGAATCCACAAACTACTTCGCCGTCGCAGGCTACTCGCAACTTGATCGGCTAACGCTCTAGCAGTGCGCTTGCACGGCGGGAGTGCACAGGGATTCATTAAGCGAAATCGAAGAAGGCCAGAGATACTCATCGATGCTCATCTCAAGTAGTATCGCCGCAAGTTCCGAAAAATAAGAAAGACTATGCGAACGAGGCTAACGGCCGGGATCTCCTGGGACGTAGACTAACCACCCCTTGGTCCACATCCGATTGACGCCCCGGCCTCCCATCCGATGCCACGTGTGCCGCTCATTGTGCTTCAAAACGTGCCGCAGTCCTCCCCCTCAACAGGCGGCGTCGTGGATCTGCTGAAACTATGGTGCCTGTCAGCATGGCGGCGCCGCCAGAGTCAGGTGAGGCCGTGTTGCACCGGCGACTAGCAATGACGAGTGTCCCCGGTTTTTGCGGCCGTGTGCATCACGAAAGGCTACTGCGCCATTCAAGCGGACGCGTCAGCCAGCCGAAAGGCCTCTGGCCATCAGCCTACCAAAACAAGGAGACGACGGCTCTCTTGTTTGTTTGTAGCATATGCCGTGCGAGCGTACGGCTGACAACAGATGACAAATGTTGCGCCGGAGCGCTCGGACGGTACGCGATTAGGGGCGCTGATGATCACGCCGTTTCGACGGAACTGGAGTCCAAAAGAATTATTCGATGCTCTTACGCCAGCGATGTTCGCCGCCGAGCCGTCGGCTGTCCGCGCACGTTGGGACAAATTGTGGCCAGATCTGTACACAGAAGATGACGCCCGGTATCTGAAACAAGAATTAGTGGCGCGAAATCTTATTGCTTCCGATGAAGCTGCGGCATTCTTCAACGCTTGGGCGATTGACGAACGGCGCCACACCGACGGATTCATCCGAATCATTGAACTTGTCGCTAACGGGTCGGAAAAGGATCTTCGGGCGAGATTGGACGCCCGCACGCATGATTTTGGTGCGATCGTTGAACACCTGAAGGACGAATTCTCCTTAATGGTTATAATCGCGTTTGATGAGATGTGCACTTGCCGCGCCTATGCAGCAGAAAAGCCATTTTATGATGCCCTTGGGAACAACACGTTCCATCATTGGCTGCGGGAGGTTATTGCCGACGAGGCGGTCCACTCGATGAACGCGGTTAACGTTATCCGCGCACGCTATCGCGACCGCATCGACCAAGCCGCCACAATTCTCGATAACCTAATCCGCGCGTCGGATAATCTACGCTATTCTGGCACCTTCCTGCTGGACTATTTCGGCGCAGTTTACTCCAAGGAGTTGCTCGCCGACTCCCGCCTCGCGACCATGAGAAATATTGCCAAGCCACTCATCGTGTAGAGCGAGATGTGTGCAGCGAGCCTGGCGAAAGTTGCACCGGCGTCACATCGCCGATCAATCCACCTTTTCTGCAAGTTTACCATTCTATCAGTTGACGCCAAGTTGTCCTGACGCGTCGTGCGCATTGTCGCCGCCGCCACCATCTGCTCAGCGAGCCGTTCACCTGATGGTTGGCGCGCCAAACCTCTCCTTGACCATCGAGCGGATTTCCTCGGAGGCGACGTCCCCAGCGGCGCCGGCCTGACTTCGCGCCTGTTCCGCGAAGTCCGCGAGAAGCGCGGACTGGTCTATTCGATCCGTGAGAACCTGGTCCGCTGGATCATTCAGCCATGTTTCTCGGCAATAGCGCCACCTGCGCCGATCGTGCCGACGAAACGGTCGAAGAAATCGAGAAGCAGGTCCGCCACGTCGCCGAGGAAGGACCGACTCAGCAGGAGCTCGATGATGCAAAGTCCTACCTGAAGGGCTCGCAAGCGCTGGCTCTCAACACATCATCAAAGCTGGCACGAACGCTGCTGCAGCGTCAGCTTGACAAGCTGCCCATCGACTATTTCGAAAAGCACAACACCATGGTCGATTTGGTGACGTTTGGAGGACGCCAAGAGAGCAGCGCAGCGGCTGTGGGGCGGGGGTCTGCTCACAATTATCGTCGGCCGCTCCCCAAAGGACGCAGCGCGGCCGAACACCATGCCAGCGGGGACAACACCCCCGCCAGGCGCCGAGCAGCTAGGCGCCGCCCCGACGGCGCCACCGAATTGACTTTCTAGCAGCCCAGGCGCTTAGCAAGCGCCTCCCTGTTGCGCGCAGAGTGTCTAGCCCCCGCCTTTAGCTCGCGGAGATATTCGATCATCGGGCAGTTACCATGCGGCCGCTCGAGTGCCGCTTTTGCTCAATCGCTTTGCCAAACAAGGCGGCAGTCCGGCGTGAAGTCTTCAGCGTAGCGAAATGCAAAAATAGAGCCATCACCAAGCAAGACGGCCTCGGCGGGGGCTACGCTGAGGCAGAGCTTTCACTGTGGTCGTGCCATTGGAGGAATGGCACAGACGTGGAGATAACCGCTTACCAAATAGCTTGTTCTTAATTTCTTTTCATTTCCGGCCTGACCAGCGATCGCCGGATCGGAGCTCTTCGCGGCGGCAGGGGATCGCTACTTTCCGCGGCCTTCGGCGGCAGCAATGAGGTCGATACTTCCTGTTTTCCACCCCTCCCTCGATTGTTGCAGTAAGCATCCGCCTTGATCGCATTCAGTTGTGCTCGAGTTGCGTTACCCTGGTCGGCTGGCGTGCGTACCGTGGCGCCAGCGGGATCGATGCCGCCTAGAGCTCTAGGGGCCTAACAAAGCTTCGGTGGTTGCCCCATGAAGGATATGAAGGTGAGCATGACGTGGCTTTACGCCCAGGCCGAATATGCAGACCAATTATCTAAAGCGCGACCGACCAGAAGAAACGAGAACTGGACGCGCATCTCGCACCGGCGGGCTTGCCTAGCAAATCAAAAAGGTGGTCAGAGTGGGCGCTTCAAAAGTATAATGTACACCGTCTGCCGCACCCCCCAGCGAGAGCGCGCACGCGCCAGGCCATCGTTCATTCCCTGCAGATTCTTCTCGACCTGCACGTAGCCTCATCGGCGAAATCTGTGCCCAAGACAAAGATCGTCCCGGTCGCTCGACGCCGACTTTCTTTTGACGAAGCGTCCTCGATATCGCTTCGTCACCGCCATCGGCCGGCGAGCCCCGTGCACCCTTCGATCCTGTTCCCATGACACGATACCTCGCCTCGGCGCGAACAGATGCATGCTTGCTGTTTGCGTCAGCATCAGCGCTCGCATATCTCGATATTCTTCAGCAGAGTGAGAGTTCGGTCGTTCAGGGTCATCTCTCAGTGATTGACCAGCCACTTCGCTGTCTGCCGAAAAGACGACGATCTGATCCAGCATACCTTTGATGATCTGCCAAGTCATAGTTGGACCGCGTAGCACCGCCTCGATTGCGCTTCCACCGAGCTCGCAATCTGACGCTACGTAAGATTCGGCCGCTTCATGCCAATCATAGCAGCAGCGATAGATATCCTATGGCAATCGCCACGATCACCACAGGCAGCCGTTGATACTTGGTGACGCGCATTCCAGCCGTTTACAAACCTCACGTAGATCACCAGTACAAGTGATTTACTCTCCATTTTCGGCCTGCATCGTCGTTGCGATCCAAGGACGTCACTCGCTTGATGTTGAAAACGTTCATCGGTTGCAGAGCTCTCGCATCGAAGGTTCATTGCCCCTTCTTTCTGCCATGTTCGCACCCAAAGCAGAGACGCGCCGGTTGCGTACTTTGCGCGCCGCGATAGCGAGTGTCTCAGGAGATTTCCATGGTGAAGCCAGTTGTAATTGTGGTCGGTGCGGACAAGGGAGGTGTCGGCAAGACGACCGTATCACGAACGCTACTGGACTACTTCAGCGTCAACAACGTGCAAACACGCGCATTTGACACGGAGTCGCCGCGGGGAACGCTGAAGCGCTTTTATCCCGAGATCACCGAGATCGTCGACATGACGACGACGGCGGACCAGATGAAGATCTTCGATACCCTGAACTCAGGGCTGTCCGTCACTGTCATCGATGCTCGCGCAGGCTTACTGTCCTCTGCGCTGGCTTCCTTGCGCGACATCGGATTTCTGGACTCGGCGCGGTCTGGCCAGATAACATTCGCCGTGTTCCATATCCTGGGATCGTCCATCGCCTCGCTAGACGAGATCGCGGAAACCGCGACCTTTATGAGCGGCGCGAAGTACTACCTAGTCAAGAACTTCATCAACGACACTCAATTCTTCCAGTGGGATCAAGCGACATACAATTCCTATTTTCACCGCATCAAACATGCGACCGAGTTGGTCATACCGAAGCTTAACGAGATGGCCTATGAGCAGGTGGAAGTCGCATCCGTCCCATTCATAGACTTCGTCGCAAACAAGGGGCGGAACGATGAACCTGCGAACAACTCCTTCGTGCTGCGCGGCTATGTCCGGCACTGGCTGGCAAATGTCTGGAACGAATTTGATCGCATCAACTTGACGGAATTGGCCGGCGCCAAGTCCGCCACCCGTGCCGGCGAGAAGTAATCGCATATTCGGCGAGCTCAGGCCGGGCCCACGTACGAAACGAAATTGATCTGCTGGCTATGTTAGCGACCCCAATCTACATTATCTGCTCTCCTAGCCCGCAGGTCGGTAAAACCCTCATCGCTCGGGCGATGAGCGAGTTCTTGCTGCTGAAAAACGGCACAGCGCTGTCGTTTGATGTCAACTTGAAAGAGCCATCGTTGCTCGACTACCTCCCCAACATCACGGAAACCGCGGATGTGATCGACACTTACGGCAAGATGCAGCTGATGGACCCTCTTATCATCCACGATCGGGTACCCAAGGTGATTGATCTCGGATTTCACGCCTTCGACGAATTCTTCAAGATGTGCGAGGAGATTGGCTTCATGAAGGAGACGGCGCGCTGCTATGTCGCCCCTATCATCCTCTACGTCGCGGGCGCAGACCGTATCTCCTTTCGCGGTTATGAAATGCTGCGCCGGCGAATTCCGCCGGCGTCGCTGGTCACCGTCCACAATGAATTCGTGCTGCGCGGCGGATTACCTGATCCGATGGATGGCGAGCGGGTGATTCGGATTCCCGCACTTCCGCTGTTCCTCAAGAGATATATAGACCGTCTTGGCTTTTCCTTCACGGGATATCTGCGCAACGAGAAGGACTGGTCCACCGAGCTGCATCAATGGATCCGACGGAATTACAGCATGTTTCGCGATCTGGACTTGAGTGTGATGCTGCGAGGGTCCTATCGATCGCGGGGGACGGATATCGATAGCCTACGTTTCACAAGGACCACTTGAGATTTCGGTCTGCTCGCCATCTATTCGTCCGGCCTATGAGTGGTCGTTGACCAATGACTTCAATGGCGTTCGCAACGCGAACGCATGAATTGCGGTATACGACTCTTCGCTTGGATCGCGCATCTTTACCGTGATCGTCCGCACGGACCGCGCGACCGGTAATTGACGTCAGCTCATTCGCCGGATGCCGCAAGTAGACACGCCCGTCCTCGAAAGGATCGATGACTGTCTTGACCTTGTGAGCAGCTAGGCAGTCGTCCGTGAAGAGTGGCTCCGATTGAGCTAGAATCGCATTTGTCGTTGTGGACTGTTTTGCGTTTGCAGGGGTTTGATGCTTCGGGCGTCGGAACCTTGCAATTTCATTTTCGGGATTCCGTCGAATCGCCAACCATGATTCCGTCATCGCATCGGAGGTGGCGATGCGACCGAAGGAGCACAGGACGACGGGATCGGGCGATCTGTTCCGGGCCAGGCTGGACCAAATCATCAATATGAAGCACGAGCTGGTTCAGCTCGCCGGCAAGGTCGATTGGGACTGGATCGACGGCGAGATCGCGCCGCTCTATAGCGAGAATGGTCGGCCCGGGATCGCGAGCCGCTTCATGATCGGGCTGTTGCTGCTCAAGCACATTTACGGGCTGTCCGATGAGGGGGTGTGCGAGCGCTGGGTCCACGCCCCATATTTCCAGTACTTCACCGGCGAAGAGTTCTTCCAGCACGCATTCCCGCACGAGCGCTCGGACCTGAGCCACTGGCGCAAGCGGCTCGGCGACAAGCTGGAGCTGTTGCTGGCCGAGAGCTTGCGGGTGGCACACGAGGCCGGCGCGTTACGCAGCCAGGACATCAAGCGGGTCACAGTCGATACCACTGTGCAGCCGAAGGCGATCACCTTCCCGACCGATGCCAAGCTCTTGCACGCGGCGATCAAGGGGCTCAACCGTCTGGCGAGGAAGCACGGGGTCAAGCTGCGGCAGTCCTATCTGCGCATTGCCAAAACCGCGACAATGATGGCGGGACGCTACGGCCATGCCAAGCAATTCAAGCGGCATCAGCGGCAGTTGCGCATCCTGCGCAGCCGACTGGGCCGGATCATCCGCGATATCCGCCGCAAGATCGAAGGTCAGGCTGTGCTTGAGAACACGTTCGCCCTCCCGCTCAGCCGGGCCTCGCAGATCCGCTCGCAGCAGCAGCGCCAGCGCGGCTTCAAGCTTTATTCCTTCCACGCCCCGGAGATGGAGTGCATCGGCAAGGGCAAAGCAGCCGCGCCTTACGAGTTCGGCGTCAAAGCCTCCATCGTCACCAACAACCGCCGTTCTCCCGGGGGCCTGTTCGTGCTGCACGCCAGGGCGCTACCCGATAACCCGTACGACGGTCACACCTTGCGGGACGTCATCGACCGCACCGAGACACTCACCGGCTGCGCGATCGAGCGGGCCTATGTCGACAAGGGATACCGCGGCCACGACGCACAAAATCCCCGACGGATCTTCATCTCCGGCCAGAAGCGCGGCGTCTTCGGTGTCATCAAGCGCGAGCTGCGCCGCCGCTCCGCCATCGAACCCATCATCGGACACCTGAAGGCCGATGGTCACCTCGGCCGCTGCTACCTCAAAGGCCGCGCCGGCGATGCGGCTAACGTCATCCTCTCAGCCGTGGGCCACAACTTCCGCCGCATCCTCGCCTGGCTCAGAGAACTCTTGTGCCTCATCCTGCTCCAGCTATGGCGCACGTTCGGCTGTCGCGCCGCGCTCAATTCGCCTTCTTAACGGACGACTAGGCAGATCGACGGGCCCTTGCGTCGGAGGGCGCTCTTAGCTCAATGCCGAGTTTCCCGAGCACCTGGTGCATGACCGCGCTTTTGATCTCGCGGGCGATCTCGTTGCGTATCTGGGCACCGAGCACCCGCTCGGCATCGGCATCGCCTGTCAGACCATGCTCGGCCAGTCGCTCATCCAAGCGGGTTTGAAACTGTACGCCCATCGCGTCGACGAGGCGCTCCTGCATTTCAGCATAGTCTTCGGGTGCGATGCGCCTCACCACGCTTTCCCATGGTTGCCAGCGCGCTGCTAAATAGTCCGGAAATTCCGCGGCTTCCTGGTTCCGCACCGATGCCTCGGCCCTGGCCACATCGTCCTCGCTCACGTGAGAGACGTTCATGAAGCGCATGTCGGGAGCGATGTGCCGCAGCTCCAGCGCGTCCCGCAGCTGGGTCTGATAGGCAAGGTAGACCTCGATCTCATCGACGTCGGGATAGGCACGACGAAGCGAGTTGACCCTCTCGCGCGCGATTCCGTCCAGAGCTTCCAAGCGAAACATGACGCGGCCGTGCTGGAGCAGTTCGCCCAGTCGCCCATCATAGACGCCGTCCTCGACATCAGCGTTCAGGCGTGCAGTCTGCATGCCGTTCCAGGCCAAAGTAATGCGATCTTCGCAGCTCGCATTCGCTCCCGAAGCCAACTCGAAATACTCCTCGCGCAAATGCGGCCTGACGGCTGCCTGCCGCAAATCTTCGGCGACCGCTTGGCGGAACGCCTCGTTGCCATAGTTCACCGTGCCCCGGAGCCTGTCGAGGAAGCGTGCATAGTCCGCGGCCCCCGGTTCATGGGCGAAGTGCTGCCAAGTGGCCATTGCCGTGGGCTCGCCCTCGAGCCAGTCCGCGGCAACCTCTTGCAGGGACCGCGGCTGAACTTCCACCGGTCCATCCGCGGTTGAGAAGAAAACCTGAGGGCCGGCATAGTCTCCGGCATGCATCGCCGTTGCCAAGCCGGCCTGCACCCGCTCGGCGAGCGGATTATTCTCCAGATCAACGCTCGAGTCACTGCTTAGCTGCGTCAGCAGGGTCTCGGGTACGTTGGTCAGATAGTTGTTGCTGGCGCCGAGCCATATCAGCTGGGGCGGGACCGTCTCAGGCAGGCTGGTCAGCCGGTTGTGGCTGGCGCTGAGCCATTCGAGCTCGCCGGGAAGAGGTTCGGGCAGGTCCGTCAGCTGATTGTACTCGACGTTCAGACGCTGGAGCCCTGCTGGAAGCCCGGGCAGTTGGGTCAGGCGGTTACCGCGGGCGTCCAACTCCTGAAGCGTTGCTGGTAGGCGTTCGGGCAGGCTGTTGAGCTGATTGTCATCGACATTCAGGCGGCGCACCCCGGCCAGAATGGGCGCAGACAAGGCGGTCAGGGACAGAGACGACAGATCTAGCAGCTCGTTGATATCACCCGCGCGCCGCCAAGCCCTCGTTCGACTGACCGCCTGTTGCCGATCCTCATTTTGCCCCTGCCCGTCTTCGGCAGCCCAATCCGTCAACACCTCCTCCTGCCAGGCAGTGGCCTCGGCAGCGGACGCCTGCACGTCCGTCAAGGCCTCTCCCCATTGCGATGCGCCCGCAGAGCCCAGTTCGGAGCTTTCCGAATTGGAAGTTGCGGAAGGAGTACCAGGGCCGAGCTGTTCTGCATTCATCGATGTCGTCGTTTCGGTAGCAAAAATTAAGCGAACTCGCCGGGGCGGCGCATCTTAGAACCGGTAATCCCCAACCATGGATGGCGCTCCACCGGCTAACTGCAATGAGCTGCGATCACAGAGCGGGGCCGTCACGCACGACTGGCGCGAATACGCTGCTGCGACACCGAGGAACTGCAGACGGTGCAGCGAACCCGGGCGAAGTCTCGCCTCCTGGATCGGTTGATGTTGAGGTCCACCCTGGTCTCGCCTGCCAGATCTGTGCCCATTGAGCCGAGCCTGCAAGCGAGTAGCGACGTTCATGATACGAGAGCTAGCTGTCGATAAGCTGACGGACCGCGGAGCGACAAAATGGCGAATGGTCCCCATCAATTTCTCAACCTTAGGCTCAGCGCCCCGCAGGCGAATGAATTCGAGCTGGGCCGACTGATGCCGGGCGCCGGCACGCCGGCAGCGGCGCGCTTGCGCCGGCAACTTTGCTGTCGCTTGCGGCGAGGCGGCCCCACTTCTCCCCGCGTTCAAACGCTTGTGTTATAGCTGAGCTTAAAAGCTTGCAGCCCATCGCGCCTAACGCCGCTCGCCCTTGGCTACGAGACCCGCGCGCACTCAAATGCTAACAACACGGGCCCGTTAAATTCTCCGATGACGAGTTCCTTGCGTTTTTGACATCGGCCACGTGAACCGGCCATCCCCCTCGGCTTACCGTCGCAGACCTCGACAGGCAAGCGCCCATGAGACGCTCTTGATCCGTGCACGTTCGACTGAATGACCGGACGGCTGTATCTGCACTGATGCGACAGAGCTTATATGTCGAGCTCAGTGTAATCGAGCGGCGCCGCGATCAATGAACTTGAGCATCGACTGAGACTTGTTGATCTCGCATGAAACTCGTTTCAGTATACGTATTGCTATCTCCTCGGTCGCAATCAGCCCCACTCTCTCGCAGGCTACCCCAAAATGATGCATCACCTGCTCCTCGGAGGGTGCGATACGATTCTGCAACACGCTGGTCGTCAATGACGAGAGCATGTGCTCGACGACGTCATTCTCCGCCTGGCTCAAGACCTAGTCCTTCTGATTTTTTGTTCAGTTCCTTTGGCGACCACATCGCATAGAGTGTCGCTGCGACGGACAGTCATCTTCAACATCGCAGCTTCATGCCCGTTGAACTCTGCTTTCGAGAGATGGTCGTTTACCTCACCTGCTCGGACCGCTTATCCTCAGCACACGCGCACGGCTTCAGATTGCGTGAGTTGCACGATTCTGATAGCTCCACAGCGGCATTCCGCTCTTTTGGAGTGTGCCGACCGAATGATGGTACAAATATGAAGGGGCCCTAATTCCGACCTTCCCAATCAGAACGCCGTCAAGATGCGACACTCGAGAAGCTATTCTCTGGCAAACGTCCTGGCCGGCCTAGCCTCCGGCCTTTCGGCTCAACGCATTGCATGTCGTGGCGTAGCCCACGATCTTCCGACGCGGATGCTTTCCTCGAAACTCCAGAAATCTAGATTGAAACTCAACCGCCGCCCCTTTCCGGAACATCGAAAGGTCGACGGTGCGCAGTTGCTTGTTGCGCGTGACCACCACTGTTGAGCATTTAACGATGTCGCCGGCGCAATCGATTTCGCCTAGCGCCCTCGTGAGGGTGGTTTGAAAGGACATAAGGCCTTCCGAGCTTTCACCGCAGCGTTCTGCGCGGCATCAGTGCTGCGGGTCATCGCCTCTGGCCGGAGTGACCGGCTATTCCGTTGGAGTATCTGCTTGCGAGCGCGGGCTGTTTAGCCAGCGCGCTTTCGCTGTTGCGTTAAAAGCGCCTACGGCTGTGGTCAACCATATTTCTGCTGCCTGCATCATTCCATCATTGCGATCTGGCGACTCCAACTGATCAGTGTAGGGGCAATGGCTGGCCCGGCGCCCCGTGTGACGACGGAAATGGCTTTCCTGGCCATCGCCCGCAAAACGAGAAAACTAGCAATCAGCAGGCCGTCCTCTCGGTCTCCATTTGCGTTGCGCCGTCAACGCATCAGCAAGCGGACAACCTGTCGCAACGTGAGATTCAAGCTAATAAATCGGTCTTCTGAGGCGTGCACAGCGGATGTCGATAGCAATGATTGTCTGTGGAATGCTCATTTGGCTCGACACTGCGTCCAGCCGACATTTTACCTTGGATCCAATCCCGGCGCGTGCGTTTCTTTGATTGGCTGGCGCGCGCCGTGGATCGCAGTCAGCCTGGCTCGCCTTCCTCAAAATCGCACCACCGCGGCTTTCCCATTATGTTGATGAGGTCCACCTCGGCCCATCGATGATTCATCGGGTAAGCGACTGCGAATGGCCGTAGCAGCGCGGGACCGACCACCATCGGAGCTCGCAATGAAGCCGCCATCGCCTTATGCCGCTTGGGCCGCTAGAGGTCGACATCGCTACGTTCGGGCTCGCGAGCTGCTGGCCTAAGTCAGGTCGCGCCCAGCGCCTGAACAGGCAACAAAGCCGTCAAACGCTTGCATATTCCGCTGCCATCGACCATGGGGACATGCGTTGTGTGTTACCAGCTCCTGCTTGAGCCGTCTGCGTGGCGGGCATGGGCTTAACTGCTCTCCGGTGTTGGCGCACCAATCAATGAGCGCTGGAATTGTGCAAGGCACACGACCGCGGCGCCGTGAAAACGCGAGGATCTGCCGCGATTTCTCGTCACACGCGCGGTGTAGGGTGATATTGATTGATAGAGTTGCATACATCCAACTGCTCGCCGCCTACCGCGAAGAACAGGCGGGAGGTCGCAAGTTCTCGGATCAACTATTCGGCAGGAATGCGGAGCCAAGGAATGGCCGCTCGGTGACGATAGATATGCTTGATACCCCAGGGACGAAGTGAACTAGATCTGTGATGACTTCAATTGATGATACATTAAGTGAGATCAGATGGCTGCGGAACGAAGTCTGGCGCTGCCGTCGATTCCTTAAAAGGGACCTACCTGACGCAGAGCGCAAGGCCGTTGAGAGGCGTCTGCTTGAACAGCTTTCTGCCTTTGAACGGCTCTTGTCGACGTCGTTTCCTTTGACTTTGAGCCCTAAAGTGTATTCGGCCAAGAGCACCACGATCGGACGAAGCGACTCCCCTGAAGCGCCCATCGAGAACCCCGCAATGGCATCAAGCGGTTCCTCCGGGAAGTCGATGGGCGGCTAAGAGGCTTCCTAGCTGTATCTGTACCTTGAGCCCGCCAGTCAAGACCAGGCTAATTCCCAGCTGAGAAATCTGAGGAAGACCGCTATTGAAGAAACATCCAACGCGAGGATACCGGCGATCTTTTGCCAGTTGTAGCCGATTTAGCCAGCTGCCGGAAAATACTTGGTTGCCGGGCACAACGCCATACCATGATGAGCAGCACGGATTTCTGCAAATGTCCGGCCGCAACCACTGCAGTTTACGCAGATTCCCCTTCCGACCAGTTAGGCCGATGGCAATCTCACGACGGCCTCAAAGTCAGCGAATGGCAGCAGCTCAGAATAAAGCGCAACTGCTGCAGTACGAAATCGAAGTTCGGAGCGCATTACAACCTCGTAACACGCGTGGGCGCACATCGATCGTTGATCGAGGCGAATCGATTCACAGAGCTCAGTGCCCCTGATAAATGAACTGCGGCTCGGCAGGCTGATGCTTCAGCCCGATCGACTTTCGGCCAAGGGCCAAACTCCGGCTCCCGTCAGTCTGGAACACCTAACTGTCGCTCGATTTCTGCGACTGCCGCTCGGACGCCTCACTCTCGATGGAGGACGACCGGAAGCCTGTTGAGACGCCGTCTCGGTCGGTCGTTTCTCTCCGCCGCGATTGGCATCCTGCGGCGGCATTCTCCGCGCAAGTTCTTGAAATTGTCCCTAAGACAAAACATGGCCACGTCCGCATCGCCACGCCCTGTAAAGCGGTTACAGAAGCGCATCACGTCCGGTCTGCAGGAGGTCAAGACTTCCTCGGCCCGCCGATCTCGCGCGCGAGCGTAGCCTGTGCACCACGCCGTTGCGATCGCGATCACGATCGCAATGAGGGCCGCTGCACAGCGATGCGCATTGGGAATCCAGCTCATTCGTCGCTCATGACCCACCAAATCTGTCTTAAGCCGCATATCGGTAACTATTACTCTTTCCTCAATCTGTTTACCGGCGCCTCGGCAGCCATGGTCGCGCTGTTGCGGGGCAGCCGCAATGATTACGGCCTCCCGAATCATCGTCCCGCCACGAATAACACGCTCGTTGCGAAGACACGGAGGTCCAACAGAGATCGGCTGTTTAGCATGTGCGGCGATGCTGGCTCCCAATATGGCGTTCTGCCTTCGCAAGGCCTACAACCTGACGCTACGGTCGATTCAAGCACTTTGAGCGTCGTCCGGCATGTGTGAATCGCTCTGAGACGGGCATGCCCTCATTGGGCGCAGCAGGACGAACTCCCGACAACTGCGCGCCGGACCGGCTGCCTCCGGGGTAGGAACGTTACCGATGCTGGTGGATGACGCTTAGCTTAGTGAAGCGGTTGAAGCCGCAAAGGGCACGCATCGAGACGATCAGTAACAAACTGCGTCGACGCAGCTCCTTTTGTTCGCGATCCGATTTGCAGAGTCAAAAGAGTTCGGTAGATGGGTTTTCCGAGAAGCACAGAGGTTTGGACCGACAGGCCAGGATACCTTGCCTGGTGGTGATTGTCGCAACTGCCACGTACCGTCCATGACAGCCTCATGCGGCCTGCTGCTATTCACGGTGCGCAATTGCTTGAAACCGGCTCAGCAGCTTCGACCTTGAGCCCCGCTGGCACACCGGTTGCTAGTAACACCGGCAGAACGTCAGCCTTGGTGCGGCCTAGCCGGAACACGGAAGACACCATTCGACGTTGACTGCTACAGGTCTTTCTGGGACCGAGGGCTATGTTCGCGAATCCACGATCTAGGAGAAAAGCGAGACTTCACATGAGGAGATTAGCGGTACGCGAGTTTTCCAGGGTCGGCAGGTTAAGTGTTATGGCCTCAGCCATTCTGGTTTCGCCAGCAGCAGGCGCCAATGAGGATTTGATGAGCGCCGCCAAGCGCATTTTCAAGCCGATTCCCTCAACCGTTCCAGCGGTGAAGGACAATCCTATTACCCATGAAAAGGTCACACTTGGCAAATCCTTGTTTTTCGATCCGAGGCTATCGGCGAGCGGGGTTATTAGCTGCAACACGTGTCATAACCTTGGGACGGGCGGGGTAGATGCCGGCCCGACGTCGATTGGTCATCGCTGGCAGCTGGGGTCACGTCGTGCGCCAACAGTCTATAACGCAGTCTTCAACGTGGCGCAGTTCTGGGATGGACGCGCGGCGGATCTTAAGGCGCAGGCCGCGGGCCCTGTCCAGGCCAGCATCGAAATGAATGCGACGCCCGATCGCGTGCTCAGAACATTGAATTCAATGACCGATTATGTCGCTATGTTCAGCAAGGCTTTTCCCAACGATGCGACGCCAATTACGTTTGAAAATTTCGCCAAGGCCATCGAGGCTTTCGAGGCGACCTTGATTACTCCCGCCGCCCCATTCGATCAGTACCTCGAGGGCGATGAATATGCTCTCACTGATCAGCAGAAAGCTGGGCTAAAGCTATTCATCGCAAAGGGATGCTCCTCTTGCCACAACGGAATCAACGTCGGTGGACAAGAATACTTCCCGTTCGGCATGATTGAAAAGCCCGCCGAAAGGCTGCTTCCGAGGGAGGACAAGGGTCGCTTTGCCATCACCAAGGATCTCGGGGACGAATATGTTTTCCGCTCCGCGCCGTTGCGGAACGTCGCGTTGCGCCCTCCTTACTTCCATTCCGGTCAGGTTTGGAGTCTTAAGCAAGCGGTTGGCGTGATGAGTGAGGTTCAGCTTGGCGCAAAGCTCAGTGATGAAGAATCTGACGAGATTGTAGCGTTTCTGAATTCGCTCACCGGGCAGCTGCCAAAGATCGATTACCCGATGCTGCCAACGCGGACCATTGCAACCCCAAAACCTTGCCTAGACAAATAAGCCTTCACGATAGCGACACGCGGCGTTGTGATTAGCGAGGAAGATACCGCTGCCGCAGCGAAATCAGGCGATATCGCGGTCCAAGCTGGAGCATTTAGCAGGCTGCAATTGCGAGCCTCGAGTCCCAACGGTTCGTCGCTGACGCAAGAATTCCTTCGGAGCCTGTAAAAGTATCCAACTTGGGCAGCTCAATCCTGGGTCACCTCGCGTTGCAACAAAGGCCCGCGCGCCTGAGATGCGCCCGCGACCGGTGCGGCCAGGAAGACGTTCTCCCGTAGCTCGCGGGCACAGCATCTCATCTCACATCAGCCCTTTTTCCCAAGCGCCCCGCTGCCGACTTTCACCTCCGCGCACACCGGAAGGTGCGCCAAATCGGGTGACATGGACTTGTGCATCATTGACGAGTTTTACGGCCGCATGTTCGCCAAAGCACCATCTCCAATGCAAGAGGCGATCGATCATCCTCAGCTTCCACTTCGTAGCTCCTGCATGTGCGGTTGGTGACGCGAGCGTCCAAAGCCCTACAATGACATGCGGCGATTTACGCCGAGTGGAGCCCGATACAAAGCCTCCTTCACCGCTAGACGCGCAGATATTCATTGAAGCGGCACGCGGATTGCTGGGCAGGGATCAACCAGTCGCGACGGCGGAGCCGGAGTTCCAATGAGGCTTATCCGATTCATCCAGATCGATCTAGCTTTGATGCTGCTCGCACCCGAGAATGCAGGGGCCACGACTATGGCGACCGGCGCAAACTTCAAATCGGCTAGCAACGCTGTGGGAGGCTTGATGCGGATTTCTGATCCCGAGCCAGTATTCAGCTCTGGCGCGAGCCGACATCTTTACCGTCAAACCTCTCAAGCCGGGCCATTTGGACATTCAGCAGAAGCCCTCGGCTTTGCCAAGCAGGCTGAGAACGTCGCGTTGCTAGGTGTCTCATTGGCAAGCGCAACCGGGCAGCGTCCGATTGTCACAATCCTCGCGGCTGGGAGATGAAGACGCCTCTGGTCTTAACACCGTTCTGCAGTTCGCCGCCGCACCTTATGCCCTCACCCGAGTAGAGACGCCGTGCTGGAGCGGCACGGACTGGATTTTCGGAGGCATGGTCATGATCTCCATTGCAGTGATTGTGCTCGTGTCTTGGATGGGAAGATACAGCACCGGCGCAGGTTCATGAGAGAAGCAAAAGCGGGCTATATAGAGGTTACGTTCAACGGCTCTCTCGCAAACATTCCGCTAGATGCGCAATTCAGCGTACCAGCCAAAGGCGTCACAGCGACTTTTGGTCCGCCCGGGTGCGGCAAGACCACACTCGCGCGCTGCATCGCGGGCGTGCAGCGTCTGCCGAACGCATTTTGTGCGGTCGATGGAGAGATTTGGCAGGATGAGACGACATTTCGACCGCCTCATCTGCGTCCCGTCGCATATGTATTCCAGCTACCAACTCTTTTCTCTCATTGGTCTGTACGGCGCACCCTTCTACATAACGCGTCAAAATCGACACCGACACTGATCGATTTTGATGGTGTGGTCGAATTACTCGCCTTGGCGCCACTGCTCGAGCGTTCGCCATCGCATCTTTCCGCGGCCGAGCGACAGCGACTTGCGCTTGGCGGCGCGTTGTTAGGCCAGCCTAGGCTGCATTTGCTGGACGATCCACTCGTTGTGCTCGACCGCTCCGCCAAATGCGAGATCCTACCATTTCTCGAGCGCCTGCGGGAACAGCTCCCACTGCCGATGATCTACATCAGCCATGACATCGCTGATATCGAGCGTTTTGCCGATCATCTTGTCATGATGAAAGATGGCGTCATGACTGCGGCAGGGCCGCTCCATGTCGTTTAGAGCGATCCGGCGCTTGCCAGGCGCCGCGACGCGGCAGTCTGTCTTGATACCGTGGTCGGCGGCTACGGACGCTATGGGCTGATCATGCTCCGCCTAGAGGGGGCACGCCTTCTGATACCTGGAGTGCCGCTTAGACCGGGCGCGCAGCTGCGGCTCCGCATCGCAGCCGGCGACGTCAGCATTGCGTGTGAGCGCCCGCGTGCAAGCTCTATCCTCAACGTATTTCCGGCACGCACAAAGCCTCTCTGCCGTTCGACGAGGCAGAGGTCACCTTCTTCTGACTGTTGAAATTGGCCGTTCTGGCGTAGCTCTTGGCGCGCATCACGCGCCGGTCCTTTGATGCGCTACGGCTCAGCGATGGAGCGGACGTATTCGCCGAGGTCGCTCGCGCCGTTCCGCTTGCGGCTGCCGAGCGGTGCTTGCAACACCCGCCACGACCCGCATGAGAACGTCGACAGATATTCCCCGACAAGAGAAACACATCAACAGGATCCCAGCCGTGATCGATGATCTGGATCAGATAGGTCCGTATAGTGTGGGGGCAATTCACTACCGCCCAAAAGACGATGCCGATAGGCTACTCGCCCAGTTCGCTCAGGATATCGCGCAGCAAGGCCTACGCTTCGGCGGCATCGTGCAGCGACACTCGATGCGCGCAAATGTGACGCACGTCATGCTCACAATCGACGTTGCGACGGGACAAGAGATCTCGATCTCCCAGCCACTCAGCAGCGGAGGTCCTGTAATCTCGGTACAAATGCGCTTGCCAAGGCCGCAGCTGTCCTTTCCCAGGCACTTCGCAACAAGTTCGATCTTCTCATGACCAACAAATTCGCCAGACAAGAAGCAGCTGGCCGGGGCCTGCGCGCCGAATTCGTTGACGCGATCACCCGAGGCGTAGTCCTAACGGCCGTTCCGAAGAAATGCCTTGCCGACTGGCGACCCTTCAGCGCGGGCGTTGGCACGCTGCTGCCTTGTGATCGTAAATAGTTGGAGCGAAGCGCTTGGCTACTGATTTTTCAGAACTTAGCGCTGATCGACTCTCCAAGCGCGCGAGCATGCTCGTATCAAAGCCGCTGGAATCCACTCCCGAGAACGGATGGCATATAGTTTGCTTCAACAGTGAAATCACGATCTACAAAAGCAAATTTGTGAGGACAGCATGCTCGGAATTGGAAGTCAGTTGCCGCCGTTCGAAATCACAGGCGTGAAGCCAGGTTTTCAAGCGCAGGAAGAAGGAGGACAGAGTGCATTCGAGACGCTGACCGAGGCGAGTTTTGCAGAAAAATGGAAGGTCATCTTCTTCTATCCCAAGGATTTTACCTTCGTCTGCCCGACAGAGATCGCTGAGTTTGCGCGGCTCTCCAAGGAATTCGCCGACCGCGATGCGATTGTACTCGGTGGTTCGACTGACAACGAGTTCTGCAAGCTCGCTTGGCGGCGCTCACATGTCGACCTGCACAATCTGCCAATCTGGCAGTTTGCAGACACAAAGGGAACGCTCGTCGATGGTCTTGGCGTGCGTTCACCTGAAGGGGTTGCTTATCGTTACACCTTTATTGTTGACCCCCAAAATACGATCCAGCACGTCTATGCGACCAATCTCAGTGTCGGGCGCAGTCCTAAGGACACGCTCCGCGTTTTGGACGCGCTGCAAACCGACGAGCTCTGTCCCTGCAACCGCGAAATCGGCGGCGAAACCTTGAAGGTTGCTTGAGGCAGCATGTCGTCGATCGAACAACTAAGCGACAGGATTCCAGATTTTGCGAAGGATGTCAGGCTTAACTTGACCTCCTTGGTGGCCGATGAGACGCTTTCGCCACAGCAAAAATACGGGCTGCTGCTGGCGAGCGCTATTGCCACCCGCAACGCAGCCCTGATTGCCGCGATCGAATCGGCTGCCGCCGCCGTGATGACATCTGTGGCGATCGCCGCAGCAAAAGCCGCAGCCTCCCTCATGGCAATGAACAACGTTTACTACCGCTTCGCTCACCTCGTTTCCAACTCGCAATACAAGACGATGCCGCCACGGCTGCGTATGAACATCATCGGCAATCCCGGCGTCGACAAGTCCGATTTCGAGCTGTGGTCGCTTGCGGTCTCGGCCATAAACGGCTGCGGTGCTTGCATCGATGCCCATGAGAAGACACTGAGAGCCGCGGGCGTCAGTTCCGAAGCGATCCAGACCGCCGTACGCTTTGCCGCGATCATGCAGTCAGTGGCGATCGCAATCGAGGCCGCTGGGCCCACCCCCTCTCGGGCGAGGGGCTGATCCTTCTTCTGCCATACGATCGACTGCGTTGTGGCGCCACTCAGTGACGCCACAACGAGCCCTTTGCGGCTCCCGAACGAGCGGGACATCTGCAAATCATGTCTTGCGCAGCGTCCGCATGAAGAGCGTCTTGCTCGAATTCCAGGCGCCGTGCAACTGACGCGGAATGCGCCACACATGCGGTGAGATCCTATCGCCTAACCTCGGTCGCACCACGGCCCGCCCTTTTTTCCACCATCACCCAAACTTGAACAGCACTCCATATCCGCCGCGCGGATGGCTCCATTCGATGTCGCCGGTGGGCTCGGCGATCACGCGGCAGGTACCGCACTCGATGCAGCCGTCAACGGTTATCTCGACCTGGCCGTCGTCATTGAGCTCGTAGCATCGCGCGGGGCAGGCTTTCAAAAGTGCAAGTAGCTGCGGCGATGGCGTCGTGTGCGCACGGACCTTGACGTGAGGATGACCGATGTCGACAAGATAGCGGTTGTAATACAGCTTGTCTTCGACGCGCACTGGGGGTTCGACATTCATGCTTTGACCTTCCATTGTTAGCCTTCACGCTGTCCCGGTCAGCGCCAGGCCCGTGCAAAACGATAAGCATCGCCGAACAGACCTGTCCATGACCTCGCCTTGGCAAAGGATTTCAGGGTCGCCTTCTCCTTCTCAGCCTTGGGCGTACCATCGACGCGCACAAAGTTTTGCATCGCCTTGGAGATGAGCTGCGGATAGGTGAGAAAGAAGTTTTGTGAGTGCGTATGCATCAGGGGCGGCAAATCCTTGTACTTCTTTAGATCTTTGATGACGAAGGAGTCGTCCAGCATCTTCTTGTAGATCGCCAGATTTGTTGCACTCATCGGCTCGCCGCGCGATTTCACCAGACCTATCGCTTCGGCGGCGATACGGCCGGAAGTCATCGCGAGATTGGAGCCCTCTCGATGAATGGCATTGTTGAGTTGGGCCGCATCGCCCACGACGACCCAGCCTTCGCCATAAAGCTGCGGGATCGACTTGTACCCGCCTTCAGGAATGAGATGCGCCGAATATTCCTTGACTTCGGACCCTGCTATCAGGGGCGCCACAGAAGGATGCCTCTTGAATTGATCGAGCAGGCCGTAGGGCGTCCGGCCCGTGCGCTGGAAGTCGGCAACGAGACAACCGATGCCGAGCGAAATGCACTCTTTGTTGGCATAGATGAAACCCATCCCTGTCATGCCGTGGGAAATGGTACCGGCCGCCTCGATCACGACGCCTTCATCGCCCTTGAGATTGAAGCGCGCCTCGATAGTCTCGCGAGGCAAGAAGTGCATCTCCTTCACCGCGAGCGCAACGTTATCGGGTCTCGGCCGCGCGCGCAGGCCCGCGCGCGTCCCGAGCAGGCCATTGACCCCCTCGGCCAGCACGACGACATCGGCATGTATTTCGCCGTCTCGGCGATCTGTACGAACACCGACGATTCTTTCACGCTCGTCCCGTACAAGCTCGGTGACGGTCGTCTCGCACAGCACGGTCGCGCCAGCCTCCCGCACCTTGGAAGAGAACCATTTGTCAAACTGGGCCCGTATAATCGTATACCGGTTCGGCCGTTCCTCGTTGAAGTCGTCTGAGCGGTAATGCATGCCGACATGGGAGCGATCGTCCATCATCCAGAACCGCTGCTCGATCAGATGACGTTCGAGCGGCGCCTCCTCTCGAAACTCGGGGACCAGCTTTTCCATCATGTCGGCATAGAGGATGGCGCCCTGCACATTCTTCGATCCGGGATATTCGCCCCGCTCGAGCTGCAGCACCTTCATGCCGCGTTTGGCCATGGTCAATGCCGCCGCATTGCCGGCCATACCGGCTCCGACCACGATCGCATCGAATCTCTCTTCAATCATCATCATCTCCTCTAGGCCGTCGCGATCCGGGCGCGCGAATTCGGCAAAAGCCGGGCGCGAAATGCGGCCGTGAGCGAGGGTAGCAATTGCATGGCGTCACTGACGATCGCGAGATGGGCGAAGTCGAAGATCGGAGCGTTCTTGTCAGTATTGACGGCGACGATCAGATCCGCGCCCTCCACACCAACCCGGTGCTGGATCGCGCCGGAAATGCCGGCGGCAATATAGAGCTTTGGCCGGATGGTCTTGCCCGTCTGGCCGATTTGCCGGTCAGACGTGACCCAGCCTTTTTGCACCAGAGGACGCGAGCAGCCATATTCAGCGCCAAGCAGCGTTGCGAGCTCGCGCACCAACCGAAAGTTCTCAGGCGATCCCAGTCCCAGACCGCCCGCAACCACGACATCGGCATAGGCCAAATTGGACGTTTCTGCATCGCGGTCGGGTAGGAACGACAATATTTTTGTGACAATATCGTCTTCGATAAGACCGAGCGGATGGACGATGATACGAGCGGCATCGCGTACGACGCGCTCAGGCATCGGCATGACCCGCGGGCGGACGGTTGCCATCTGCGGACGATAATTCAAAGTATAGATTGTGCAGAGCAGCGAGCCGCCAAAGGTCGGACGCGTTGCCGCAAGCGAACCATCGGCGTCGACGTCCAGCGCGGTGCAGTCGGCAGTGAGCCCGGTCGACAGGGTCGTCGCCACGGAACCTGCGAGATCGCGACCGAGCGTCGTCGCCCCCAATAGCAGGATCTCGGGCTTGTATGTGTTGACGAGTTCGGTTAGCGCTTTTGTATAGGATTCGTTGCGGTAATCCGACAAAACATTGTCGCTCACGAGATAGGCCAGGTCGGCGCCATAGCAAAAGGCATCAAGCGCGGCGTTACGTGTGTGCTGCCCCTCCGGACCGATAACGACAGCGGCAAGATTCACTTTTAGCCTGTCGGCAAGCCTGCGCCCCGCCCCCATGAGTTCCCAGGAAACCGGATGCACCTGGCCGCGCTCCAGCTCAACAAAGACCCAAACGTGTTTGTACGCCTTAAAGTGCTCCGGCAGTTCCTTTTTTGCTGCTGCGCGGCCGGCCGCCGCCGGCATGGCCGTTCTGGTGACATTGCTCATACTCAAAATTCCCCTCAAAGATAGGCGCGCCCGCGCCACAGGTCGCTTTTTAGCTTCGTTGACTGAAGATCACTTTTGGTCAGCAGGTGGCCGGTTGCTCTGCCCCGTCAGCCTGGTCCGACCGGCCGCACAACAAGACCCGTCGTCGCGATAGACGTACCGGTCCGGCCGGATTTGGAGAGGTCTTCCACACTGGACCCTTGCGCGCCGGGTTCGACGAATGCGGCCGCGGTGATTCTGACCGGTCGCTTCCATGCCTGAGTTGGCGTGTCCGTTCGCTGCGCAATACCTGCGCCTCACTTTCGGCCCAGCGGCTCCACATTGACTGTGACGGCGAGGGCGATCCCCGCAACGCACCTGTCACGCAATCCATCCCGAGCCTCCAGCGCCGACAACCCGCATGCGCCGACCTTGGCCCTCTTCCTAACGTGCTGTCCGCCATGAGATGGATACAAATCTGAGCGGAATCGGGGGCCGATTTGATGGGGATGACGCTGTGCATACCCTCTCCAGGTGTAGCGCGAACGGGCGACTTATCCATTGACCACCATCTGACCGTCGATACGGAACTTCGATCGCGTCAAAGACCATTTCGAACGGACCTGCGCGATCGTAGGCCACGAGATGATGCCGCAGCGCTCGGCAGGCAGTAAAAGCAGCATCATGGGTCTCCTTCAATCTCATCTCGGACGACTAGCATCTGTCGGCAGCGATGATCATACCGGCAGGACAACAGCAAGTGTCGTACCAGTTGCAAAAACCCTTGAAAGTCAGTCGAAAGTAATGGTTTGGGAGACACTTGAAATAGCCGCTGATACCGTGGACACGACCAGTCCAGACATGGGTCGGGAATACGACAGGCGCCGCTCGGGTCGTGGTTGCAGAGAGTTGACCCGGATAAGGACGAAGGCTGCACATCGGGTTGCCATGGCGCCCCGCCGGCAAACCTTGCTTGCAGTGGACCGCGAGATCACTTCAGCTCGCTCAACGGGACAAAGGCAGCGGCCTTCTTAGGGTCTGCGACGGCATCCTTCAAAACCTTGAACACTCGCTGGTCGATCGGTGACGATGCCACGAAATCGGCATAGGCCTGCTCCAGCATCGCCTTGCACCGAGCTCTGATTTCCGGCTCGGCGGCACCAGCAAATTGCTCTTTGGCAAGATACTGTCCCATGCGCTTTAAGATGTGAAGGCGCGCGACATTCACGATCTTAGGGTCGTAATCGACGCCTAGCAGCGAAAAAAAATCCTCTGCCGACGAGGCCTTGCTGAGCCGAACCAGGATACCGGCTGCCGGGGATGAGTTGATCATCGAAACTTCTCCTTCAGATTAGCTCTGGACGGTCAATGAGATGGGGTTGCGCCTGTTGACTGCTGCCGTCCTGCCTCGCACAGCTGATGCGCACGCCACAACCCGGAAAGCGGTGCTCTCAACTTCGCTGCCCAGATCGGCGGGTCCGCCGGTGACGAAGCCAGTCCCGATGAAGATCCGGGATCAATGGCCAAACCACGATCTAGGTTGACGCTCGTCAGGACGGTCGTCGGACCGGAAATCAGCCGCGCGAGAAGATGCCGATTGGCAGTCCGGGGACGGCTCGTCATTGTGTAGGAGATCACAGCATGTATGGCGGAACGGGAACTAAGATTTGGAGGTGAGATCGCGCCAGGGATCTGACGTGCGAAAGCTGGGCGCCGCTTGCGCCATCAGCGACATGGGACACTGTCCTTGCGGCGCGTCGGTTTGCGAAGGGTCGACGCAAACGTTGCTGGGCACGGCTTTTCACGCGGGCTGGGTTGCCAAGCATCCGCACACGTCGCGCCAGATCGCCGCCACGGTTTCGCGCTCGACTGGCAGCTTGTGCTCGATCGCATACTTGCGGACTTGCGACAGGATCTGCCTGGCTTGATCGTCGCTGGCGACGAGCTGCAGTTCATCGAGTAACGCGGTGATCGCCGCAAGTCCGGAATGCTTGCCGAACACAAAGCGGTTGCAGCGGCCAAGCAAAACGGGATCAAGCGATTGATAGGTGCGTCGATCCTTCAAAAGGCCAGCGACATGAATGCCGGATTCGTGCGTAAATACATGCTGTCCGACGATCGCCTTGTTCATAGGAATCGCACGTGCGGCCGCGGCTGCTACCACCGTGGCGACGTTCTCGAGCTCCCGGAGTATGATGCCGGTCTCGCGCCCGTAGAGCTGCTTGAGTGCGACCGCGATTTCCTCGAGCGGTGCATTTCCGGCCCGCTCGCCCAGCCCGATGACGGTCACTGAGGCGTGGCTCGCGCCAGCCCTGATGGCGGAGAGCGTGTTCGCGGTTGCGAGTCCTAAATCATCGTGACCGTGAAATTCGAGTTCGAGATCGGTTGTCGCACGCAAATTTCCGACCAGCGCGTAGGTCGCGTCGGGATCGAGCACACTGAGCGTATCTGCAATACGAAAACGACGCGCGCCCGCGGCTTCTGCAGTCGCCATCAGCCTGATGAGAAAATCAATGTCGGCGCGGGAGGAGTCCTCACCACCGACGGCGACCTCAAGTCCGCGCTCACAGGCATAGCCTACCACTCGCTTCACCCGTTCTAGCGCCAGGTCGCGATGACCACCTAGCTTGGCCGCGATCTGAACATCGGAGGTCGGGATCGAGATATTGATCATGGACACCTTTGCTTCGATCGCCGCGTCGATGTCAGATTCCCGCATCCGGCACCAGCCTATGGTGGTCAGCGGAAGATCTGCTTCGACAATGGCGCGGATGGCGGCGATCTCCTCGTTGCCCATCGCCGGCGTTCCCGCTTCGATCTCCGTGACTCCGGCCCGCGCCAGCGCCTGCGCGATCGCCAGCTTTTCCTCTGTGGTGAACGCAACGCCAGGTGCCTGCTCGCCGTCGCGCAATGTCGTGTCGTTGAGCACGGTAGGCTTGGCGCGCACCTGGTCGGACCAGGACGATTTGGCGGCGGTGCTGGCGGCAATCACGCGAGAGCTCCTCATTGTTTGACCTACCTACGCTTCAGCAACCAGCATGCCAGCCTGCCATCCCGTCCAACCCATTGACGAATGACCCCTTCCGTCCTCGACCTTCTTGAGCAAATGAATTGTCGCAAATGCGACAGGTCATGAAGCGGACGCCTTGCCTGTTGCTACGCCGAGTTCGAACGTTAGCAATTGCGGCTCGCCAGGATGTGAGAATTGTCGCGGTCCACTTGGGCCCGCCGCCGCCTTGGACACATGGTCACTCGCTCACATCGAAGCGGCGTCGGCCGCGCCCTCAACCTCCCGCGCGACTTACCAAATCCGGCGAGGCTTTCTCGGATGACGGGGCGATAGCGGACGCTCCTGGCAGTTCAGATGGACAGTCTCCGGCAACGACCGGCCGAGCCGCCCGGAACAGAAGATCGCGCCGGCGCTCGGCCATCCGGCTCTCACCGCTTTCTTCGCCGAAGCACAGGTTGAAGTCGTCACATTGCTTGCACACAGGTGTTGTGCACATCACGAGCCCTTCATTCTCGCAAAGCATGCGGTAGAAGAAACGCTTCCAGCGCATATTGTTGACATTGCGCGCGGCGAGCGGCGCGAAATGGCGGCTCAGCAGCCGAGAGAGCTCGCCACGATTGCGCAAGCCGAGCGCTTCCCACAGGTGGTCTGGCTCAATGGCACGGCGCGCGATCATCGCAGCCAGCCAGCGGCCGATATCCCCTTCCGTCGAGCGTTGCTCGAGCAAGAGATCGCGCAACATTGCGATCTCGTCGTCCTCTTCGCACTCGAAATCCGAGAGCTGCTCCGCGAGCTTGATCTCAAGCGAGGGAAAGTACTGCTCCAGCAAGGCCACCAGTTCAAGGCCGGACAGGCCAGCCTTCTCGGGAAGAGAGCCACCATCCATTGTGGCAGCCGCCAGGATAGACGCCAGGACATGGCGATCGAGATCGCTGTCAATGGTAATATCGGCATCTGTAGGAGGCACACCGGTGAGCATGCGATAGGTTGCAATTCCCCTGTGCATCTGGCTGTTGATATCAACGGCACAAGCAGCCGGCGACGGAAGGAAGTGCGCTTCGAACATAATTTTGCGGGTTTCCACAATGGTCAGGTTTGCGTGCCGCATCCTGGTTTTGATCAGGGTCGATCGTCAGAATGCCGGCCTCCCGGGATGGGCGGTGAGGGAGACCGGCATCCGTCGCGCGCCTTTACAAGGCCGCGACTCGCGACCTTTACGAGGCCGCGAGTTCGGCGGCGGTCTTGCCGATGATGGATTCATCCACGGGCTTCATGATGCCATGCTCCATCAGCATGTCCTCGAGCTCGTCCATGGAGATTGGGGTCGGGATGATGCCTTTGCCGCCATTGTTATGAACCTTGGTCGCAAGATTGCGATAGTGATCGGCCTGCTTGGAATCGGGTGCATATTCAAGCACCGTCATGCGGCGTAACTCGGCATGCTGCACCACGTTGTCGCGTGGCACGAAGTAGATCAGCTGAGTGCCTAGCTTCTTGGCCAACGCTTCCGCCAGTTCCAGCTCCTTGTCGGTCTGCCGCTCGTTGCAGATCAGACCGCCCAGCCGCACGCCGCCAGAGTTCGCGTATTTCAGGATGCCTTTGGAAATGTTGTTCGCAGCATACATCGCCATCATCTCACCGGACATCACGATATAGATTTCCTGCGCCTTGTTCTCGCGGATTGGCATCGCAAAACCACCGCAAACGACGTCGCCGAGCACGTCGTATGAGACATAGTCAATGTTCTCGTAGGCTCCGTTCTCCTCCAGGAAATTGATCGAGGTGATGACGCCGCGGCCGGCGCAGCCGACACCCGGCTCAGGACCACCGGACTCCACGCAGCGAATGTCCTTGTAGCCGACCTTCATTACGTCCTCGAGCTCGAGGTCCTCAACGCTGCCGGCGCTCGCTGCAAGGCTCAAAATCGTGTCTTGCGCCTTGGCGTGCAGAATCAAGCGGGTCGAGTCCGCTTTCGGATCGCACCCTACAATCAGAATTTTCTGACCCATCTCGGCCAGCGCCGCCAGCGTGTTCTGCGAAGTGGTCGACTTGCCGATGCCGCCCTTCCCGTAGAACGCGATTTGTCTCAGTGAAGACATGTTGCTCTCCATCAACCGATTTGCCAAAAGTTGCGCGCTTCTTGCGCGCGAGCTTGTTTCTCTCTCAGAAACGGGGGCACACGGGTTCGAGGGAAGGAGCGCATCGCTCGTGTTACGCGTCGGCGTGCACTCAGCCCTCACTCAGTGTTGCTGTCGCTTATTAGCAACCGCCGTGCCAACGCTTGACCGCGCTCCTTAAGCTTCTGATTACGTTTCTAAAAAACACCAGCCGGTGAGTGAGGCCTTGGCTATTTTGGATCTGACAGGATCTGCGCGACTGTCAGAAAACTAACAACGGCCACAACAATCTACGCGAAAAGCCGATTTGGCGAGACCTGTTCCGATGCCTTCTGGTGTGGAACGGCACTTTGTCCTCTTCTCGCAAGCCGGGCGATCCTAGGACAGTGAATATGCCGGTCGGGCTCGAAACCTGGCGGACCAGCCGCGAGTGTTGCAAATACGGTACGGCGCTTGATGCGCTGACATTGGAGATGATCGGCAAGAAATTCGAATGGGCTCCCGAAAGCAGCCGCGCCATGCCAATCGTTCAGCTCAGCGCGCCTACATAGGTATGTCGTGGCGACAATCATCTTTTATCAGAAGCCCGGCTGCGCCACTAACGCGCGTCAGATTCAAGCTGAAGTCCGACGTGATCGCCCGAGACATCTTGAAAGATTCATGGGATGCGGAGAAATTGCGCGGCTTCTTCGGCAATGTGCCGGTCAAAGCCTGGTTCAACCGAGCTGCCCCCCGTATCAAGTCAGGCGAAGTCAATCCGATACTATCGACCCGGCAAGCGCGCTCGCATTGATGATAGTCGATCCGCTCCTGATACGACGACCGCTGATCGACGTAGACGGGGCACGATGTGCCGGACTCGATCATGAGCCCGTGCTGTCCCTGCTTGGCGGCAACACGCAAGATGATCTCGGCGGATGCTTGCACGAAGCAAACCGTACGCGTTGTCCGCAGACGTGAGAAACGGGCGGAGGGTACCCACCGCTATCAAGCGAGGCAGAGATGCCGTTTCCCACTTCCGGCTTCCTTCACCGGTAGTAAGCGACGGGACCTTCCCTGAGGCGCTCGCACGAGTGACTGCTCCGTAAGGGGCATCGCCTCTATTGCGCTCGAATGCCGCGCTTCTCGCCTGTGTAGTGTGTGAGAGGCCGCCGCAGTTGCCGCCTTTATCGCGCATGACCTCCGCGGCACGGATTGGATCACAGCACCAAGGCGAGAAGCGGTTTCTTGAAGACATTCTGCTCTATTCAATTGAATAACGATCAGAACAGATCACAACGCTTCGCGGCCGTGATCCTTATGCAACTTAGCGGCATAATTGCGCTATGGCCGCTCCCATTTGATCGGTATCAAATCCTCCGCCATTCCCCAGTGTCACAGAGATCTCGCGCGGCTCTTCGCGCCGATTTTGGAATGGAGAATTCGATGAGAACAAGGACAGTTCTGACGAGGGCATCGCTCCTCGCGCTCGCGACCTCGTTGGCCAGCATCTCGGTACAGGCTGCGGATCTGGGTCGGACGCCGGTCTACTATAAAGCGCCTCCGATCGAACCCTTCAATCCATGGATGATCCGCCTGCGCGTGCTTGGCGTTTTGCCGGATACCGCAGGCAGCTCGGTCAGCATCGCCGGGGCCCCCTCGCTGTCCTCACCAAGTTCTGGCCTTTCGATCAGCGATCAAGCCGTACCCGAGCTCGACATCACCTATTTCTTCACAAAAAACGTTGCCGCCGAACTCATTCTCGGCGTGACCAGCCATCACATCAGCGGCAATGGCGCGCTCACTGGCCTCGATATCGGCAAAGCCTGGCTGTTGCCGCCAACACTGACCCTGCAATATCACTTCACCGAATTCGGCGCGCTCAAACCCTATATCGGTGCGGGCATCAACTACACCGCATTCTTCAACCAATCGGCAGCCAATACGTCGCCCGCCGGTCTTGCGGTGACGGATTTGCACATCAGCAACCAATTCGGCGCGGCGGTCCAATTCGGCTTCGATTACATGCTTGATCGTCACTGGGGCCTCAACTTTGACGTGAAGAAGCTGTGGCTGCGGCCGGAGTACTCCGCGACCGTAAACAATGCGATTGCCGTCACCGGGCGCGCCAATATCGATCCATGGCTCGTCAGCGGCGGCGTCACTTACAGGTTCTGACGCTAGAACAGGAGCAGAATGGGGAATCCGTTTGATCATTCCGGACGTACGAGCTCATCGAGCGCGTCCCCTAACCTCACCGCTGTGCAAGCAGGGAGCGAGATGACGCGTCAAGGACGCGTCATCTCACGAGAAGCGGGGAGCCATTCGCAGCATTGCTCTCGCTGTAAGCTACGGATCGCGCGGCATGGAGTGACGGTACACAAACAGATCGACCCAGCATGTGTTCATATTCTTGTTCGCGTTGCAAAAGGCGCCATTTGCCGATCGGCCCGGAGAAAAAAGGCAACACCCGCGCCGAGGTCAATGACCTGCTGTTCGCAGACCCAGAGCGTGAGGCCTCCGCCCAACCTCAGACGATCCTAGCTCCGGGCGGCCAGCTCATGGACTGACAAGCCGTCCATGCTTGCTAGCCCGGGCACGTGGCCGCTGGGCGAAGCCTCTAGCTTCGCTTTAGCACCATCACAAGGCGGTCGACACGTTTGCCCTGCTTGAGGTGGGAGTTTACGATTTCGTCAACGTCCTCAGGCGTGGTCGCGCGATACCACACTCCATCGGGATAGACTACCATCAAGGGACCAGCGTTACAAAAGCCAAGGCAGCCTGCCATCGTGAAGCCAATATCGTTGAGGCCTTGCGCTTCGACCGCCTTGCTCATTCGATCCCACAGGGCTTGCGCGCCAAAGGCGCCACAGCTGCCGTGCGGATGAGTTGGCGGACGCTGCATGTTGCAGGCAAAGACATGATGCCTATAAAGTTGAGGAAGTTCGAATTCGGCTTCTGAGTTCATGCGCCTGTCCTGTGATCAATGGGCTTCATCTGAAAAGATGACAAGGTGCGAGCACGTCGCTCCCACAATCTCTTACGATTAAACGCTGCATCGAAGACTTTGATGCTACTGATTCCCACTCGCGCTTGCCAATGCTGGCGAAATGAGCGGGTGCCATAGTGGTTGTCATCGCTGAAGATCAGCGATAGACACCTTCGCGTCCGGATCAGCCTCTTTGATCAATTCCAACCTCTTCTGCCATCATCGCGACCTTTTTACTCCCGCATCACTTGCTCATCATTCAACTTCTCCAAAGCAAGTTGCACACCAGATGCGTAACGTTCGTTTGTCCAACGATCCCTTCCTTTTCGCGGCGCGACTCACAATTATTGCGCAGGTTGCGACAACGTCGTTCGCTTCTGTTTCGGACACGACAAAACTCGCATAGCATTTGACCTCCCGCCTCGGCCT
Source organism: Bradyrhizobium sp. NBAIM03 (assembly GCF_020194055.1). Classification (NCBI taxonomy): domain Bacteria; kingdom Pseudomonadati; phylum Pseudomonadota; class Alphaproteobacteria; order Hyphomicrobiales; family Nitrobacteraceae; genus Bradyrhizobium; species Bradyrhizobium sp. NBAIM03. The sequence goes on from NZ_JADYVS010000012.1 coordinate 32,098, forward strand.
GCTGCTGTGTTCCGTCGCTGCCGATCTATCGTTTGCTCAACAGATAGCGCCTGTCGCAAGAGCCCAACGAGACAGCGATGATTGCTGAGCCACCTTTGAGGCTGCAGACCAAGCCGGCCGCAATCCCGATTGGCAGGAACGTTAAACCGGCAACGCAGCGGCCCGCAGGCTTCCCACGATACACGTCAAGACGCGCTTGCAGCGGCAAATTTGCGACGAACAACGAGCACCTGCTCACATGCATTTGCTCCTAACGGGTCCTAGCTGACATCCGCTAAGGGCCTCGCACGAACGGAGTGGCATGGCAGTTGCAGCGCAGGCAATAACGCCAGCTGCGTCCGCCGGCCAAAGAGTTTTGACACAGGATCGTCATTCCTCCTCCCCAAACGGTCCTGTCAGTCTGGGCCCCACATTCTCCCAGCCCAGACGATGCCCTCGGCGAACTTCCAGCCGCCGGGGGCATTTCCCTCTCCAACATATCGCCTGCAGTAGGAAGCATGTCCTGCCTGCCCGCTCGATTTGGCGAGCTAGTGCAAGGGCAGCTTCTTGGTGCGACGGAGGTCGCGGAGTGGCAGGGCTGCAATCCGCGCAAGGTGCCCGTTTTGTCTCACAAATCAACAGCCGTGACACGCATCTGCCAACGCTCACGAGTACGACGGCTTCATCCGACGGCAAGGCGCCTCAAGCAGCTTGAGCATAACAAAGCGATAGGCCCGTTAGTCCGGATGGATCGTGATATCCATGGTTTCGTCGCTGTCCGCGAACGGGTCGGCAGACCGATCGTCCTCCAGCAGCCTGACGCCGCACAGGCAGACGTCACCTTCGATCACGGCGAGCGGTACCGGCTCAAGCGATTGTCCATCGCAGGGGCCGTCGATGCACATCCCAGTGTCGATCTCGAATCTTGCGCCGTGCCGGCCGCATCTGAGAAAGGAACGGTCTGACGAGAAAAACGCACCGGTGCCGATGTTAAGCCAGACGCTCTCATGCGGACAACGATTGACGTAACCAAAATAGTCGTTGCCGAAGGTGCGCACCACAATAATTGGAAACGGGCGGCTCTCGCCCCTATCATCGATCCGCGACAGGCTGAAGCCCATGGCCCCACTCCGCTCGAGGGCATCGGCCGGGCAGACGGCAAAAACCTCCGTCTTATCGCTCATCAGGTCGCCGATTATCGGTTCGCTCATCCCGGCCTCGCAGTTTCCTGCTTGAAGGCTTCGATCGCAGTCCGGCTCAGCCGAAAAATCCCGCGGCCACGAGCGAGCGGCCGATAAGCCGAGCTGGCACGGGCGTTCAGGACATCAAACCATTGGATCGGCGTGAGCTTCGCCGGACGCTCACTGATCTGGATCACCCTCCCGTCCGGACCGAAGCGGACGTGGATGATGACTTCTTGCGAGCTCATACCGATCCCCTGTTTTGGCAACTCTAAGGATCCCGACCGTACACCGACGATCTCGACTCGGGCACCTTGGCGCGTGGGGGCTCAAGCCGCGCCTTAGACGCCGCGCCTTTTGTACTATCGAGCAGGTATTCTTCACCCGCTTGGAGCATTTCTCGCGCGGACTTAACACGAGTGCGTGCCTCCAACCGCACGGCGTGCTCCCGCATTTGTGTGGATCACGATCCGCACCAGGCAACGCTGCCACAAGCGACGTATGCTCAATCCGTCCTTGTAGCTCGATCCAATCGCCTCGGTGTAATCCTCCAAAAGCAGCAGCTGATGGCGCTGCGCGACCGCACGCAGTTCCGACCACGGCGCGGGATGACCGTTAGGATTGCCGGCGACAATCGCCCGCGTGTTGGCCGTGATGCGCTCTTTGGCCTTCGCTGGGACTAATGCTCCCGACCAATAATCGACATCTGCAAATACCACTCGTGCGCCCGCGAGACTGGTGGCATGCGCGGTTTCGCGAAAGGAGTAGGGCGAGGCGAAAACCTCCTGCCCCGGGCCGATGCCGAGCGCCTTCAGCGCAAGCAGGAGCCCGATGGTACCACTCGAGACCGCATCAACATATTTGCGACCAAGATAGGCGGCGAAAGCGTGCTCAAACGCCTCAGTGATCCGCCCGTTGGAAATTTGCGGCGAACACAGCAGCGTCTCCACGGCAGAGAGCTCAGAGAAGGTGATATCGGAATCGAACAGTGGAATGAATGATGTATTCTCCTCCACAGTGTGCGCACCATCAAGCCGATACTCTGCTAGTTCAGTGCTCACCGCCGCACATTCCTTTTGGCCAATACGATGCCGGTCGCCCGCGTCGGATCGGCCGTAATCTGCACGCAGTGATCTGATCCATCGATCAGATGAAGGTCGAAACGCGGAAACTGCCGGAACGGCTGATCCGCCACATCCGACGCATCACAGCGCACCCAAGCAAGCTGTGGAAAGCGGTGCCGCAGCTCGACAAACGGACCCATCTCGGCGCGATCGGCTGCAAGCAGCCGCTCGATTTCGATCAATTCCTCCGCGGTGAGCGCCATCGTGGCTCCTCTATGACTCGTCAAAGGCGCGGCGTCATTGCCAGAACAGACGCTCCGGATCCGCATTCAATTCGTCGATTGCAGAAGTCAACCGATGGTAAAGGCTGTAAAATTCCCAGGTTCCTCGCGCGTGGTTCTTGCGAAACAGCTTCCAGATCCCGCTCACGGCATCATAATGAATCAGTGCGACATCGATGAGAGCGCCATCCTTGTCGATGTTGCGCGAGCAACAGGGGCTCTCGACGAGGTAGCCGCCCCTCACCGGCGTCACGTTCGGCGAGACGTAGAGATAACGCTTGCGCGAGCTCAAGCCGCGCTCGATCCGTTTGCGATCGAGTTCGTTGGGGTGAGGCACCAGCCCGGCCTTTACCGTTCTCATCAGCGCGGCATTCATCGCGAAGCCTCCATTCAAAGCACTGTGATTTCTTCTTCAAGACAGCCGATGAGCATCTGCTCACCAAAATCGACAATATAGATCGGCACGTTCGCTTCGGTATGGATCGCGACGTTGATGATCTCGCCGGTCGCTCCGGCCGCGAGCAAGACTCCCTCGGGCTCCATGTCGGGATATGAGTGGTCGTTGATGAGGTCGACTGCGGTTTTGACCCGCTGGCCCCGCTGATATTTCGGAACGCCGGGCTGAGTCATGACTCCTCCGGGAATGGCAGATCATCGATCTCCTCGCACGTGTCCACCGGCTCTAGCTCCTTGCGCTTCATGCCAACGCGGTAGCCGCTTTCCAAAAACTCAACGCCGTAGATGTAGAATTGCTGCAGGAACGTGCCGATCGAGACGACATAACCGACCTCCCCCTTCTTGACTAAGACGTCGCCAATCTCCTTGCCGCGATAGGTGCCATCATTGCGGATGGTGCGATTGGCTCGCAGCTTTTGGCCAAAGCTGAAGACGGGCGGGTCGCTGAGCTCGACGACGTCGCTGTCGCGAACAATGCTGTTCATGTACCGCTCCTCATGCATCGCTCCCTCTAGAGATGTAGGAAGCTGCCTCGCCCACGGCAGGCGAGATCCTGCATCACTTCATACTCGCGCGGCGTGGTCAGTCTCATCGACGACAGCAGCGCTGGGTAGGAAGGCCGCTCTCGGAATCGCGAAACGCCTTGGACCGCCGCGCAGAATGAAATGCCCGCCAGGGCCGTGCTGCCGACCAGCAACAGCACGATCGCAGGGCAAGCCAGCGCAGTCGTCGTCCGTGATGGAGGACCGAACGTCGGCGTCCGCGCCGCCGCCAACGCGCAGCACGAAGCTTGCGACGTTTTCAGCACCCGCTCTTGGCGTGCCGTTCATGGGGTTCACACTTTAGACTGGCGCCTGGTAGCGAGGAAAGGACGTGTCAACCACACAGGTATTGTCGACCGGACAGGCGGCGACGCATTGCGGCTCGTCGAAATAGCCAACACATTCAGTGCATTTCGCCGCTTCAATGACAAAGCTGCCCCCCTTCTCCGAGATAGCAACGTTCGGGCATAAGGGTTCGCAGGCTGAACAGCTCGTACACTGCGAGGCGATGATCTTGAATGGCATATATCCCCCTTAGCCTGCGGAGAAAAGAGATCCTTGCGGGATCGCGGCGTCGCCGCGCTGCGCGTGCTGGATCTCCCCGCGTTTCACCTTATCCAGATAGGATCTGAACCAGGCGATCGCCGACTTCTCAATGAACTCATGGGCATATTGATCGACCGGCTCGATCCCTGCCTTGATCAGATTGCTTTTCGGGCAGCCGCCTATCTTGGAGACGAAGACCGCATGGCAGTCATGGATGCCACGCATGATGGCGGAAAGCCTGTCCTCCTCGCCATAACCGCCCTGGCAGTAAACGTCCACGCGGCGGTGGCCGACGAATTTGGCGCCGGATGTAGAAAGTTCGTAGACCTGGAATTCCTTTGCATGCCCAAAGTGCTCGTTGATCACCCCCGAGCCCTTGGTTGCGACGGCCACTAGAAGAGTGATCGCGCTCATCTCCCCGGCAAATTTCGCAAGCTCCTTTTGGGCGACCGCGACTCTGGCGGCACGCTCATGCTCTACCCTGCCCTGATATGCCTTGCGCATCTCTAGGTCATATTCGACGTCCATTTTCATGACCTGATCGGTGGTGAACTCTGCGCTGCGGTCCTGCCCGAGCAGACCGACCGCATCGGCCCGGCACTGGCGACAATGGCGCATAATTTTTATCTCTCCTTCACAAGCATCTTGCAGCGCCTTCAATTCTTGCGCCGTCGGTCCGCGCTGACCGTTGAGGCCAAATACTGTGCCGTGTTCGGGCGCGGAGATCAGCGGCATGATATTGTGAAGGAAGGCACCGCGCGACTTCACCGCCTTGTTGACCTCGATCAGGTGGTCGTCGTTGATGTTTGGGATCATCACCGAGTTGACCTTGCACAGGATACCTCGTTCGCTAAGCATCTCGAGACCTTGCAGTTGGCGATCGGTGAGTATTCTTGCCGCGTCAATACCCGTGTATCGCTTGTGGTTGAAGAAGATCCACGGATAAATCTTGGCTCCGATTTCGGGATCAACCATGTTGATGGTGATGGTGACGTGGTCAACCTTGGACTTGACGATGGTATCAACATAGTCCGGCAGTGCGAGTCCGTTCGTTGACAGACACAGTTTGATTTCGGGAGCGGCCTTGGCGACCAGCTCGAACGTCTTGAACGTCTTTGCTGGATTGGCCAGAGCATCGCCCGGTCCAGCGATGCCAAGCACCGTCATCTGCGGAATGCTGGTCGCGACCGCGAGCACTTTTCTGACCGCCTGCTCAGGCGTGAGCTTCTCGCTCACCACACCCGGACGCGATTCATTGGCGCAGTCGTATTTTCGGTTGCAGTAATTGCACTGGAGGTTGCAGGCAGGCGCGACCGCGACATGCATACGGGCGTAATGATGATGCGCTTCTTCGCTGTAGCAGGGATGGTTCTTGACCTTTTCCCAGATTTCGGTCGGCAGATCGCCTTGGCCTGCGTGCGAGCCGCAGCTCGCCTGTCCGGTCTTGGCCGAAGCGCGGCAGCGCTTATGCTCGGGGGCGGGCTGCATCATCTTGCCGCTATCCACTGCAGCTTTGACATACTTTCCGCGTTCATTTTCATTTTTCCCTGCTGGCATCATCGCCCCCCAGGACGATCAAAGAAGCTGGATAGCAACTTGCATGCCATGGCGCAGACGATGAAATTGCAGCCATACGCCAAGGAGTTAGCGGAAACCATCGTCGCTGGCGCACGAAAGAAGAGCAATGATGCGTTGACGATGCGACAGATACGTCGTCATTCTCACGCAGAGCTCCACGGCTTGCGCATGCTCGCGCTAAGCTCGCCGGAACCGGCTCCATCTGAACGGGTTTTCTCGCGTTGCGGCTCCCACGATAGGAGCTGGGGGATCCGGGCTTCATAAGGCCACTAATGGGTGAGCAGTATCTCAACCGTGCAAGGGAACCCAATCGCAAGCGGTGTCAGGCGTTGCTCGAGTAGAAAGCGGAGCTCGTTGCGAGAGAGCGCGTCCCCATCAACGATGGCATAGTGGGTGCTGGCCGAGCGCTTGATGATCTACCGCCGCATAGCTCCGCAACAGCTGTTCGTTGAAGCGACAGCCGATCAAGAGAAAGGTCTGTTCGCCTTTCCTTGATGGATGTCCGGAACTGGCGTCTGAATGTCGATTTCGGTCAACGCCTGACGTAGTCCGCGTCGGAGATAAGGAAGGTGTTGGCCGGCTGCACGCTGCCATGCCACTTGTACAGCACCCCCGTCGCCCAGCTGACGGCCACGGCACTGCCGACCTCTCGGCAAGCGAATCGTAAAGGCGATACCAGCGATTTTCGCCAATGCCGACGCGGGTGATACCCTGCACTTCGACCCATCCATCGCGCTTATCCAGCGCCGGGCGCCTGGCGGCATCATACCAGATGTCGACTATGACTCGCAGCGACAGGGACGCAAGATGATGGCGCGACCGCGTCGGCTGAACTGGCCGAGCGAAAGCCCGCGCCATCAATGCCGTCACGGCGGACCGATCTTTGCTGATCTCGACTTGTCGCGCCGACGCCAACGCATTGCCCCTAGCCGGCCGCGGCAGCGGAACCTCGCTCGAAGAAGCCGGGCAACGCCTCTGGCGTGGTCGACATATCGGATCTGCACAATTCGGCGAGGCCAGGACCGAGATGGGGAACAATGCTCGCGGCCCTCGTCCACGAGCGTGGCTTTTGCATCGGCCGCATCGACAAAGTCGATCTTCGGGGGCGCCTTCAGGGATCGTCCCCGTTCTCGCCCCGTTTTTTAGCGTTGATTGTGATCGGTAGCCGTGTGTCGCTCGCCATCTCGGGCAAATCGAGCACCCAGCCATTAGCTACTTTGATCCAGCCGCCCCATAGCGTCTCGTGCTCGGATTCCACGATTGGCTCTTCGAGATCCTTTTTTGGCACGTATATCGACAGGCCCGCGTCCGGAGACCGGCGGATCATGATTTTCACGTGGTCAACTCCTTGGCTGTGACGCAGGAGGTGGCGCGCAGGCGAGCCACGATGTCGGACACTGCGCACACGACCTCATCGACCTCCGCGAACGAGGTTTCACGTGACAGAGAAAAGCGCACCGCGCCGCGCATCCGCCACGCCGGCACCTGCATGGCACGCAGAACATGCGAAGGCTGCATTGAGCCGGAGTTGCAGGCTGATCCGAGCGACACGGCAATACCGGCCCGATTGAGATGGTGGGCGATGGCTTCGCCTTCGAGATGATCGAAGGCAATAGTGGCCGTGTTCGCTAACCGATTGCTGATATCGCCGAGCGCAACGCACTCGCCATTGTGCAAAATTCCCTGCTCTAGGCGGTCGCGCAACGCGCCAATGCGAACGCGCTCCGGTTCGAGCCGCTCCGCCGCGAGCTCGGCAGCCTTTCCCAGGCCGACGATGCCGGGAATATTCTCAGTCCCGCCGCGGCGTCCTCGTTCCTGTGATCCGCCGCAGATCAGCGGCCGGAATTTTGTCCCTTTGCGCAAATATAGCGCGCCGATTCCCTTGGGGCCGTGCAGTTTGTGCGCGGATAGCGACAGCATGTCGATCGCACTGTCCTTTAGGTTTACGCGCACCTTACCGATGGACTGGACTGCATCGGTGTGAAACAGCGCGCCCGCCTCACGGGTCAACCCGGCCAGAAACTCTACAGGGAATATCGTTCCGGTCTCGTTGTTGGCCCACATAACCGAGGCGATCGCTGTGCGTGGCCCGAGCGCGCAGCGAAACGCCTCGATATCGAGCCGGCCGCGGGAATCTACGGGTACGATGTGCGTCTTGACTCCTCTTGCCGCCAATTGCTTGGTTAACGCAAGAACGGCGGAGTGCTCTACCGAGGTGGTGACAATCTCGTCTCGGTCTTCCTGCGTCGCAAGCGCAGAGAGGATCGCGGCATTATTCGCCTCGGTCCCTCCCGAAGTGAAAACGATTTCTTGATCGTATGCGTTCCCTAACAGGCCCCGCAAGCTATGCCGGGCCTGCCTCACAGCGACCGCGACCTCGTCGCCAAAGGCATGCGTCGACGAGGCATTGCCGAATTGCTCGGTGAAGAACGGCAACATGGCTTGTACAACGGATGGATCGGTCCGGGTCGTTGCATTGTTATCGAGGTAGATCGGCATTCTATTCCTCGCTCATCCATTGCCTCGCCTGCAGCAGCAACGGGGACCAGATTCAATTCGCCGAATTGATCAACCAGCCGCGCCTGAATGCCTTCCAGCGTCACCCGCGAAGTCTACAAACCGTGCAGGCACCGGTCAGCGTGACCATGATCCTGCTGCTGCCATCGATGCCTATCAGCTGACAGTCGCCATCATCGCGTGGCAGATTGGGGCGTATCTCTTCGAGAGCCCCGCGAATGCGACGCTTTAGGTCTGTCGCAGTGGACGACGATTGCCTCAGTTGTTCGGCCGGCATGCTTCGATATGTCCTCTTCATCAGCTGAACGATTTTTTTCATCAGCTGAACGATTTTCCGCAGGAGCAGTTCGCGGTGGCGTTCGGGTTGTGAAAGGTAAAGCCAGAACTCTCCAGTGCCATCACGAAATCGATGGTCGTGCCGACCAGATGCTCACGGCTCTTGTTATCGACGAACACCTTCAACCCGTCGCATTCGATCACGGTGTCGTCAGGCTTCGGTTCCTCGGCCAGGCCCATCTTGTATTTAAATCCATTGCAGCCGCCTGCTTCGATCATGACGCGCAGACCGCCGGTCGGGTGCGCCGACGATGAAATCGCGCTCTTGATTGCATTCACTGCGCTGTCCGTCAGGTTGATCACGGCTTTCCCTCATCAGCTTGGATCTAGCTGTTAAGGGCAAGTCACGTGCCAGCGCGCAGGCGCTTGATGATGCGCACTTTTTCGGACCGCGCCTGTTGACTTTGGAACCGGTGTTGGGTTCCTGACACGACTAGGCGCGGCCCCCTGACGCGTTTTCTTTCTAAGCTACGCGCGGGCAGCTACGCATGCAACGGCAAGCAATTTGCATCGCATCTGGCACCGGCCAAGGCGTCGGTGAAGAGCTTAGATCGAGGACGAATTTAATGACTGCAATCGAGAACACCGCACTCGGCAGATTTGAGAAGGAGGGCCGCCTGCTCAACGCCGTACTCAAAGGCGCGACTACGAAGCCGGGCCGGTTCGGCTTTCGTGGCGACGTCGCACTGAAGTTCCAGACTCAGGTCGCCGACGAGAAGCGACCGCCGGACTATTCGATCGAGCAGGTTCTGACGATCGCGCAGGACGGAGAACGCACTATTCCGGTGCTGGCCGGCTACCTACACTCCTTCGCGTATCTTGCTGACGTCGCGACCGTCCTTGACGGCGCCTTAAGCCCAACCGGCAGCTACTTCATGTTTTGCAACAACATCGATTTGCTGGCGAAATATCGAATCAAGTTCGGTGATATCAACTTTCACGTCTTGCCCTGCGATGAATCGACCGTTTGGAAGGAGATGATGGAGCTGGTCGGGCTCAACAAGGACGACATCAAGAAGCTCGATCCGGGCGGCAAGCTTGATTACCTCCTCGATGCCGCAAAGGATCTCGATCTGTCCTATGAGGAGATCTCTTACGACGGCGGGCTAAAGAGGATGGAGCCGGTGAAAAACCGCAACGAGAACCGCCCGGTCTGAGGCGGTCTTCAGTTGTTTGGCGATGCATCGTCTTCGACAAGACGCACGCCGAGGACACAGATATCACCATCCAGAACTGCCAACGCGATCGGCGTGAGCGCTCTACCCTGACATGGACCTTCGACGCACCGCCCGGTGCCGAGTTCGAAGGTCGAACCGTGCTTGCCGCACATCAGCCGGATGCCGCAAGGATCCAGGAATTGGTTCTGCTCCCAATCCAATTTGACGCTGTTGTGCGGGCATTTATTGACATAGCCAAGCACTTTTTTGCCCCAGCGCACCACAATGATGGACCACGGCCGGTGATTGCCGTCATCTTCAACGACCATAAGATGGAATCCCATGGCTTGGCGGCTCGGAATGTCGTTAAAGCCGCAAATTGCATAGATGGGATTTGGCTGCATTCATACTCGCTTATTGCAAGGCGCTTTTCATTGCGTTGTGCAATCAACGTGCAAGAAGTGTGCAAGTGCCTGAGCGGATCGTGTCTGTGGTAATCCAATGCGCAAGCTTATTGCAGCTCACCCCATTACCAACGCACAATTAGGCCAGTTCGTTCGACGATTGGGCCGTGCTGCCCTTCCATGAAGCCCGCCCAGCTACAGCTTTCGGCTTCAAGCATTCTGCACGATTTGCCGGATAGCTACATGCGGTGGCTGGTCGTTGCTGCTCGTTGATGGCCACGGCCGTGGCAACCCCGTTAGGGCCCCTCGGATCGCCTATCCCCCGCGAGCATCGTAAGAGCCTCGGAGAGGGGCTAGACGGTCGTTTCGGCCGCCGGGGCGACGCTGCGAGCGTCGCCCCTTGAAGTAAGACCATTGCGTCCGCTATAGAACGGTCGAAAGCCCATCATTTCAGGCCCGGTGCTGCTATGCAGCCAATTTACTCGAGGGGCATTCGCCTAAGAGCGCGCTCCAGGTAAATTGAAGCGCCGTCGTCCGAGGAATCCGAGTCGTAGCTTCTCTGAGGACCGACATCACTGCCCCCAGCTTTGGAAAGATACTTCGTAGGCTTGTCTACACGCTGCCACTTGTCATTCTCGTTCTTCGTCCACACTTCGGGATTTTGGTGAGGATCAAGCACCCAGTGGTTACGGCCCACGTGAACAAAACCCATGTCCGCAAGGCGGGGTTCCATGCCTGGTAAGGCCGGCCTCGACATGATCAGCGGATGGTCGCCGTCCTCTCGCAGTAGATGTTGTAGCAAGATGTCGCCAGCGTTCTCGACAAGCGGATGAGTTACCCTAAGATCTACCACGGACGTGATATCGTTCCGCCCAAACTGTTGTTGAAATTGGTCTCCTTTGATCCGAACCGGGCCTCCTGCTCTTAATAGCCCGACAATTTCGTCGCCCAACCGGTAGCTGTAAAATCGTGCTGGCTTATTTGGATCGTCGTAGGTGTAGGCGTAACTTCCAGCAACGGTTGCTGCGCGCTCAGCCTTCTGGGAGACGAAATCTGAGTATTCCTGTGGGTTCTCGGCGATCTGCATGATATCGCTGCGCAAGAACCTCTCGACTCCTCTCCTGAAGGTTTCGCGGTCGGGGATCTCTCTAATGGGCGGTTCGGAAACGAGAGAGTATGACGCCGCTGGTTCGGATGACGACCCACTTGGCTCCATCCCTGCAACTGTTTCCGCAAATCGGGGACTATCTCCCGCTTCTGACGAATCGTCATTACCGGTTGTGAACTGGCTGGATGAGCCAACGATTCTGCCATACATCAGACCGCTCTCCTATGAGAAAAGTTGCACGCAATCGAGCTCGCCCACGCGCGGCTCTGCCTGCGAGGATAGAATTCCTAGCTGACCACAACCTGACCAAAGCACTCAGCGTTTACACGTGGCTACCCCGCGCAGTCTGCGCGTAGCTGCGACTAGCCGCGATCTGTGGGTGGAATCGCACGTAATATCGGCGGCTACGATCCGTCGAAGAAACCGATGCTTATGATAATGACTTGCACGTTCCTATTAGCAGATGGGTTACCCCGCCCGACCACGTACATCGACCCATGAACCCGCAACGAGAATTAGAGACCTGCGTGCCAATTGTTCCGCGTCCTGATTTTGCGATGTGCGCTCGATGCCCATGTGGGGCAGCGAAATGTCGTCCCCGCTGGGCGTGTGCAAAAGACCAACTAAGGTGTTCCCGGCGCATCCCGTCCCTGTAGAATCGACCATCTAGGCAGACACCATTGTCCACGATCGGCGGCGCGGCGGGAACATAAGCTTCTCCTGATCCGCAAGCAGACATGCACAGGATCCGCTCGGATCAAATCGCCAGATGTAGTGGCTAACTGCCTTTCAAAGTAGACTCCTCGGCCTCAATCATGACAGGCTTCAATCCACCTAGTGCGGCGCGAGGCGCAGCTCGCCTCCTACGAATACGCGAACCTTGGGGACGAGTGGTTCGTGAGCAACGGATATTATGCCGGCATGACATAGCCCGAGGCGCCAACCATCGCCTCGGTAATGCTTACGCTTTCGCCGCTCGATCTTGCTATTCGATGCTTGGTCGACATCCTTCTGGCATGCCGTCCTCACCTGAGTTCACCTGATCACAATTGCGCCTTGCCTCACGTATATCTCGCCTGCCACAACAGGACGAGTGTGTTCGCTCACGCTGCTTCAGGTACCGCCGAAGTGTGCGTCTGGCAGTTGGCCGGGCAAACCCTGGCGCATGCACCGCAGCCGATGCAGGCGCCTTGATCATTCAGAACCATAATTTTCTTTTCGATCTCATCGTCCTCGTCGTCGAGGTCGACAAGTTCGCCTCCCTCACCGATTCCTTTCAAAGTCATGACATCTCGACCGCACACCTTGAAACAGCGGCCACAGCCGATGCATTTCTTTGCATCGATCGTGATCAAGTATTGTGGCGTCCAGTCGCGTCCGTCTCGTGTTTGGAACGACATGCATTGCCCCTTTTAAGTATTCTCTAGCGCCTTCAAGGCGAGACTCTCGCGCTCAAGTTCGGCATAAGCATCGTACGCCTTCTGCGCGACCACCATGATCGAGGTCCAGTTGATGGGCAATTCTTCCGAAAGGTCGTGCAGATCCAGCTTGGCCTGTATCGCCTTGGCGGACACTTTCCTTAGTTCGGCCTTCAGTGTTTCACGATCGCTCATGAATATCCCCAATAGTTCGCCACGTCCGGAAATTTCCGAATCAGGCCGATTCCGTCGCTGACACATTTGTCGCCCTGCTGCGCGAGCTTCACCAAACTATCAAATCCGAAGCGATACACATCGCGCAGCTGCTTGTTCACGGCGATCAGACGGCCTGAGATGAGCACCATGCGGGCGAATCCTTCATGATGCAGATCCAGAATCGGCTGGGTCATCGCGCCGGTCTCCCTCTCGATCGAGAGCGCGACCGCATCGAAGAAAAGCTTAAGCCGCCACAGTGGATCGGGATCAGGATCACCGATAATCGGCAATGCGCGCCGTTTCTCCTTGTCCAGAATATAGAGTTCGAGCAGATCGAGATCGCTCCTCGCCTCCAAGGCTCCGTTGGTGTCCTGAGCACGCCAAACCTTGATCAACTCCACGAGGAACGGCGCGTCGGCGGCGTTTCCCTGCTGCTCTATTTTAGCGGTCATATCACCTCATTCGTCGAACTCGAAGGTTCGCCGTCGGTCTTTTGCCATAGCCTTGCGTAGCCAGGGAGGTGGCGTGCCCTTCAGTACGCGCTCGAGTTTCTCGAGCAACACCAGAATGCTTTCTGGCTTGTTCACCTTGATAGGATGGATCTTGTTGGCGACCACTCGCGCAGCCCCAGCACCGCCAATGGCGCCGACGTAAAGGATTGCGCAATCCTTGATTGCGTCGATCTTGGGCGCCAACTTGTCGTCGTTGCCGTCTTCCTTTAGATCGCCCTCAAACTCAACCGCTTTGAGAAACACGTGCCCGCTAGGCGTGACATCGTAGATCGCGATATTCTTTGCCCAACCAAAATGGGCATCGACGCGTTTCAGGTCCTGAGTGGCAAACGCGACCTTCATGCACTCGACCTCTCAGCTGCGCCGGTGGAACTGCGATATCCCGAGCATCGCGGCGATCCGGCCGCAGTTCGCCATTTGTCGGGCGTAGGCCGATCGTTCTCCTCACGATGCGCGATCACGAGATTGGCGATATCGAAGACCAGATTGCGGGTACCACGATAGCCCACGGATAGTTGGTGTCCCGCACCAAGTCGGTCGAACATCGGAAAACCCGTACGATAGAACGGGACTTTCAGCCGAGCAGCCGCTTGCCTGCCATGCGAGTGCGTGATCAGCAGGTCGCAATGCTTTGTTTTGGCAAGCCCTTCCAGATCCTCGAGATCGCCAATGAGTACCTCCTTGGTCTTAATCCGCTCGATCACCCCCGACTGAGTGGTCGTCACGGCCGCCGTCACCTGCGCGCCCATATCGTGGAGCATGCCGGATAGATCGAACAGGAGGTCTGGCTCAGCGCCGATCGCAACTTTGCGACCGCCAATATGGAAGTGCGCGTCCAGCATTGCATCGGCGAGCTGACCGCGCTGGCGCCGATACTTCAACGGTATGGGGCGACCGCTGATCTCGCTCAAGAACGTCATGAATTCGTCATTCGGACACAGGCCACACAACCGCTCGAAGACACGAAAAGGCACGCCGGTCTTGCCCTGCATGACCTCTGCCGCCCGCTGCATCTGCGCGCCGATCGCAATTGTCCACCCGGCGCGGCCCATGCTCGCAATTTCGTCGACGCTGATGCCGCCGATGGTCGTTGGCGTAAACTCATCGGGGATATGCCCATCGAGCGATCCCGCCAGATCAGGGAGGAAGGACGGGATCAACCCGAAATCCTCCAGTATGACACGGAGTTCATCAAGGTCGCCGGGCGTGAGGTGACATCCCGGCAGAACATTCACCTTCGATGGATCCCGCAGGCCGCTGGCGTTGGGCCCTTCCACCAGCACCTCCACAATGCGCGCCACAGCCTTTTCCCAGCCGTCCTGGAACGCGCCCTTGAAATCCGGCGTCGAGACATACACCAGTGGCAACTTTGCGAGTTGCGGATGATTGCTCCGGATTAGCTTGAGGTAGGCATCCACATCGTCGCCGTTGGTCTCGGTGATACCGGTCGAGCAGATTCCGATGATCTTTGGCTTGGTTCGGTTATAGATGTTCAGTATAGCGTGCTCGAGATTCTCATAGCCGCCGAGTACGGTCGCGACCTCGCTCATCGCGGTGGTCTGCAGCGGTACTGCCTCTTTGAAATGCCGGACAAAGAGCGTGAGACCGAAGGATGTGCACCCCTGGGAGCCGTGCAGAAGCGGCATCGCCCCGCGCAGCCCCATGAACGCGAATGCGCCGCCGATCGGCTGACTCATCTTCAGCGGGTTGACAGCGCACGCTTTTGTCGGCGCCGTGACGATTGCCATGACGCCTCGCTATTCTGCGGCCTGTCGCATGGCAGATGGTTCGGACACCAAGATATCTTCGATGCGTCTTTGGCAGCAGCCACCGACCGCATTGGTATGCTCTCTGACCGCTGCGACGCTCTTCAGGCCGTGCGCATAGATTGCATCCTCAATCGTGCCCAAATCGACTCTGTTACACACGCAGATCTTCCTCGCGCGGCGCGCGGTTTCGGCGAGCGCCGGATCGCGGGCGATCGCGGCCATCGGCGATTGTATCTGCACCATCGCCTTGGCCAATGCTTCCCATGGTGCCGGTCGACGTAGCTGCTCCCACATCGGACTGGAGAGCGAATTATCGATCTCCTCCACCAGCTTGACCATTCCGACATAGCCCATATAGGCGTGGCAACGCTCCTGGTTGATATCGAGCCAGGGCATCGCCGCTTTCAGCGCGACGAACTGCGACTTGCCGCCCGATAGCATGATGTCCGCTTTTGCGTCCTTCAACATCTTATACATTTCGCGCGGCGTCATGTCCTCGATCATGTGGGCATCCTGCCCCATGAGCTCCTTGATGCGCTCCTTGTCCTTCCTGGTTGATTTCTTGACGCTGGTTCCGACTAATTCAAGCCCTGCTTCCTGGAGTGCCGCAACGACCGACCACGACTTGACGCCGCCGGTAATCAACAAGGCCTTCTTACCTTCGAATCGCGGCTTGTACGGCTCTATCGCAGCCCACGCCCACGCTTCCTCGCGCGCGATCACTGCTTCGGTGCGCCCGAGCAGATCTGTCGGCGCGCCGCGTTCAACCAATAAGCGGGCAAGCTGACGCAGCGATTCGCTCGAATCTTGAATACCGTAGAACGACCCCTCGAAGAACGGGATCCCGTAGCGTTGCTCCATCTTGCGTGCGACGTTGATCATGGACTTTGAGCACACCAACATCGCCGCCCGCGCGCGATGAGATGACGCGACTTCGCGATATTTGCCATCCCCGGAGATGCAGGAGAGAATCCGTACTCCAAGCTCGTCTAGCAATGGCTTCACTTGCCAGAGCTCTCCCGAAAGGTTGTATTCCCCGATCAGGTTGATGTCATACGGCGTGGTATAGTCCGGTTCTTGCGTCCCGATCACATACTCGAGCAAGGCCTCGCCGGCGAGCTTGTTACCGAGGTTCTTCGAGCCGACGAAGCCCGGCGAATTGATCGGGATCACCGGCTTTGCGAACCTTTGAGATGCTGCCTTACAGACTGCGTTGATGTCGTCGCCGATCATCGCCGGAATACAGGTTTGATAGACGAAGATGGCGGGCGGGTCGCACTTCTCGATGATCTCCTTGATCGCTTTGCAGAGCCGCTTCTCGCCTCCGAATACAATATCGGTTTCGCTCAAATCGGTTGTGAATGCAGTGCGCCACAGATTCGCGCCGGACGACGCCGCGCCGCGATTGTCCCAGGAATTTCCTTCGCACGCGATCGGACCATGCACCAAGTGAGCGACGTCGGTGAACGGCTGCAACGCAATCTTGGCGCCATCGAAAGCGCAGCCGCCGGCAGCGCTACCCGGCTGCAGCTGTTTGGTGCAGCCGTTCTTGCGTTCAGCCTCCGACTTACTGCCGTTCTTGGCGCAGCCCGGCTCGTCGAAAATATTCTGGAGCGTGGCCGCTAGTGAATTCATCCTTTTTCCTCTCAGCGCAAACTAATTGCGTGGTCAACCCTCGTGTGCTTGTGTCATTTCAAGTGCTTTGGCGATGGCACGCGCACGGTCGCTCATCAACGAATGATATCGAAACTGTAGTCAGTTTTGCCAAGAACGTTTGTCTTCTTGTCCATCTCATCGAAGATCTTGTCCAGGATCTTCACCAGCACATTCAAGCCGCCCTGATAGCCCCACAGGGGGGAGCGGTGATGATGATGCCGATCAAAAACGGGAAAGCCGATGCGGATCAGTGGCGTTCCAGTATCGCGCTCCAGATACTTGCCATAGGTGTTGCCAATCAGAAAATCGACTGGCTCGGTGAACAGGAGTGAGCGCATGTGCCAGAGATCTCGGCCCGGATAGGCTTGGCAGCCCTGCCCAAATGGCGAGCTTGCAAGCAGCACCTGCATTTTTTCGTGCCACGCCTTGTTGCCGTTGGTGGACAGCACATGGGTCGGTTCGGCGCCGAGTTCGAGCAGAAACCCAGCCAACCCATAGCAAAGATCCGGATCGCCATAGATCGCGAACTTCTTGCCATGGATATGCGCGCTGGAGTCAGCGATCGCGTCGACCAGGCGGCCACGTTCTCGCGCGAGTTGCTCGGGAATCTCCTTGCCGCTGATGCGTGACAGCGCCAGGATAAAGTCATCCGTTGCCGATAAGCCCACGGGGTAGTTGAAGGATACGACGTCCTGTCCATGCTCAGCCACGAATGGCAGCGTTTTTTCGGTGCACCACTGCTGCATGGAGATTGTCGCCTTGGCGTGAACCGCGTTGGCCGCATCTTTCAGGGTCGTGCCTCCGTCATACATCCGGAACTCGCCGTCTGCCGGAGTATCGAAAACGTCAGAATTGTCCGCTAGAATCGTGTGCTGGATGTCCATTAACGCCAAGATGCGCTTGATCTCGCGAAGGTTTCCGACGGTATAGCCATCGAACCCACCAATGATGTTGATCGCCCCGTTCTGCTTGCGCTCCAGCTTCGGCGCTGTTCCGGCCTTACCGTCCCAAAAATGCTCCAGAATGCCCTTGAGCGCATTGTCATAACCGGTAACGTGGCTGCCGACGAACGCTGGCGTGTGGGCGAATGGCACGTCGAAGTCTGCCGGAACCGAGCCTTTTTCTTTCGACGTCTTGATGAAGGCGTTGAGGTCATCGCCGATCACCTCGGCCATGCAGGTCGTCGAGACCGCAATCATCTTGGGCTTGTACATGTTGTAGCTGTTCGCGAGCCCGTCGATCATGTTGTTCAGGCCGCCAAATACGGCAGCGTCTTCCGTCATCGACGAAGAGACGCAGGAGCTAGGCTCCTTGAAGTGCCGCGACAGATGGCTGCGGTAGTAAGCCACGCAACCTTGAGAGCCGTGGACGAAGGGCAGCGTGCCCTCAAAGCCAACAGAGGCGAATACGGCGCCAAGCGGCTGGCATGCCTTGGCCGGATTTACCGCTAGCGCCTCCCGCGCAAAGTTCTTCTCGCGATATTCGGCCGTTTTTGTCCATTCCTTGATACGCTCGACCTCGGCGGGATCGCGAGGATTCTCGAATATCTTCTTCTTAGCCAGCATCTGCTGGTATTCTGGACCGCGGAACAGCTCGAGATGATCGAGCACGTGTTCGGCACTCTGCGCCATTGTTGAAATCCTTCACTATCGAGGTTGGTGTCGCCCCGGCTTTCCCAAAGAGCGAGATAAGTTGATTTATTCAGCAGCCAGGAGCTTCGCCCTCGAAGATTGATTCCAGGGGGCCTTCGTTTTCTTCCAGACCGGCGAGTTGATCGCCATGTCCATGTCGCGCGCAAAGATCGCAAAGCCGTCATAGCCGTGATATGGGCCCGAATAGTCCCAGGAGTGCATCTGCCGGAACGGCACACCCATCTTTTGGAAAATGTACTTTTCCTTGATACCCGAGCCGACGAGGTCAGGCTGGAGCTTTTCGACGAAGCGCTCGAACTCATAGCCATTGACGTCATCGTAGATGAGCGTGCTGTCCTTTACGTAATGCTGAGCTGTGCGCTGATAGTCGTCGTTGTGACCGAACTCGTATCCGGTGCCAATGACTTCCATCCCGAGGTCCTCGTATGCACCAATCACATGACGCGGACGGAGCCCGCCGACGTACAGCATCACCGTCTTGCCCTCCAGGCGCGGGCGATATTTTGCGATCACAGCGTTCACCAGCGGCTGGTACTTTTCAATCACCCGCTCGGCGCCTTCCTTAATCTTGTCGTCGAAATAGCCCGCAATCTTGCGCAGAGACTCTGCGATCTTTGAAGGTCCGAAGAAGTTATACTCGCACCAAGGGATACCGAACTTCTCTTCCATGTGGCGTGAGATGTAGTTCATGGAACGGTAGCAATGCAGAATGTTGAGCTTTGCTTTCGGGGTTGCCTCGAGCTCAGCCAGAGAACCGTCGCCGGACCACTGCGCGATCACCCGCAGGCCCATCTCCTCCAGCAGAATTCGTGATGACCAGGCGTCGCCGCCGATATTGTAGTCTCCGATGATCGCAACATCGTACGGCGTCGGCTCAAACTTTGGTTTGCCATCCGGCTCGAGCTGGTCGAAAATCCAATCGCGCACCGCGTCGTTGGCAATGTGGTGGCCTAGTGACTGCGACACACCCCGAAAGCCCTCACAACGGACCGGCACGATGGTCTTGCCGCCATATTCCTTGGATTTCGCTCTTGACACGGCCTCGATGTCGTCACCGATCAATCCGATCGGGCATTCCGATTGGATCGTGATGCCGTTGTTGAGTGGAAACAGCTCCTGGATTTCGTCAAGAATTTTGACCAGCTTTTTGTCGCCACCGAATACGATATCCTTTTCCTGGAAGTCGGAGGTGAACTGCAGGGTCACGAAGCTATCGATGCCCGTCGTGCCAACGTAATAGTTGCGTCGCGAGCCCCACGAATACTGACCGCAGCCGACCGGGCCATGGCTGATATGAACCATATCCTTGATCGGTCCCCAGACCACCCCCTTTGACCCTGCATAGGCGCAGCCTCTGATCGTCATCACGCCGGGTATGGATTTGATGTTGGACTTCACCCCGCAGTCTGATTTGCCGGCTTGGTGAACGTTGAGGTGCTTGGCACGCCGTTTCGCGGTTTTCTCCGGATAGACCTTCAGCACCTCCTCGATCAGCTCTTTGTTGCGAGCCCTGATTTCTGCGATGCTCTGGGTCGTGGCGAGACTCATCTGATGTCCTTCAAAGGTTAGCTGTTGCGAGGGCGGCTTCTTGCCAAGACTTCTGCAACCAGCATGCCAGCATCTCGTGAGCACAAAAAACAGAGCAATCAAAATCGCTTAGCGCGCCTCGTGCGGTGATAGGGGGTGTTGTTGCGAACCCGACATCACGCTTTGGGCAGAGAACTCTTGGCTTGGCCCTGTTCGAAATGGAACAAGGGCTGGTTATGGGTGAAATTGCCCGCCCAATACTCGAGCGTGTCCGCGATCGCAATACTCTGCAATCGGCGCTCGCCGAAAGCGGCCGAACAGGAAGACCGGCTGCAAGGCCGAGTGGCCTACACAGGCTCGCCAATGCTATCTATGCCTGCTGAGATCTACAGGTGCTTACGTGCTACGATGACGATGAGGTGCATGACCTCATGCTCCAGATCTCAATGCGAGCTGCCTCGCCACCCGGCGTCGTAGGCTCGCCGATCACGATAACAGCTGCCGCGCCTTGATAAGCGCACGCACGAGCACATCAATCTCTTCACGTGTATTGTAAAGTCCGAGTGACGCACGGCACGTCGCCAGCACGCCGAAGCGCTTGAGCAGCGGCATCGCACAATGGGCCCCCGCCCGCATCGCTACACCAGCGCGGTCGACGACGGTAGCAATATCATGGGCATGCGTACCCTTCATATCAAAGGAAATGATCGGCCCCTTCTCGGCCGGGGTCCCGATCATGCGCACGAAGTTGATGTCCGTCAGCCTCTCCTGCGCGTAAGCGAGCAGTGCGCGCTCGTGCCTGCGGATTTGCACCTTGCCTATTGAGTTGATGTAATCGATAGCCGCCCCTAAACCGATGGCTTCGACGATCGGCGGCGTACCCGCTTCGAAGCGATGTGGCGGATCACCATAAATGACGCCGGAACGCGAGACGTCGCGGATCATCTCCCCGCCGCCATTGAAGGGCGGCATCCATGCCAGATGCTCAGACTTGCCGTAAAGCACACCGATCCCCGTCGGACCATAGAGCTTGTGGCCCGTCATGACGTAGAAATCGCAATCAATGTCGCAGACGTCGGCGCTCAGATGGACGCATCCTTGCGAGCCGTCGACCAGCACCGGGATACCACGAGCATGCCCGATCCTCACCACGTCTTTCACCGGCAACACCGTGCCGAGCACGTTCGACATTTGTGTGATTGCAACCATCTTGGTGCGCGGGGTCAGCAGTCGCTCAAAATCATCGAGCAAAAAGTTTCCGTCATCATCCACTGGGGCCCATTTGATCACTGCACCGAGTCGTTCCCTGAGAAGGTGCCATGGCACAATGTTGGAGTGGTGTTCCATAATCGAGAGAACGATCTCATCACCCGCGCTAATGCGTTCACGGCCAAACGTCTGCGCCACCAGATTGATTGCCTCCGTGGCGCTCCGGGTGAAGATGATCTCTTCGTTTAAATGCGCGTTCACAAACCGCGCCACCTTGGCACGGGCGTCTTCATACGCCTCCGTCGCCGCGTTAGCGAGGTAGTGCAAGCCGCGATGAACGTTGGCATATTCGCTGGAGTACACCTGCGTCATACGGTCAAGCACCGCGTTGGGCTTTTGCGCGGATGCAGCGTTATCGAGGTAAACAAGCGGCTTGCCGTACACCGTCATGGCGAGCGCAGGAAAGTCTGTACGCAGACGGTTGACCTCGTAAATGCCATTGCTCACGGCGGGATGTGCGCTCATCGCCCCGCCTTTAGCCAGTGTTCAGCTTGCGCCGTCACAAAATCGCGCAGATTCTCGGAAGTGATCTCCTCAATCGACTCGCCAACGAACGCTTTAATCAGCAACATCTGCGCATCCTTCTCTGATAGCCCCCGGGCGCGCAGATAGAACACGAGAGTGTCGTCCAGCGCACCCGATGTCGCTCCGTGGCCGCAGGTCACGTCGTCGGTCAAGATTTCGAGTTCCGGCTTGTTGTCGACCTCGGCCTGGTCGGATAGGAGCAACGCTCGCGTCGTCAGGGTGGCGTCCGTTTTCCGGGCGGCGGGACGAACGATAATTCGGCCCTGAAACACCGAGCGACCGCAATCGTCTACGACCGCGCGGAACTTCTCCCGACTGGTGCAATGTGGCATGGCGTGGTCGACCACGACCGTTGTGTCCGCGTGGAGCTTGTCCCTGATGAGATTAACCCCATTCGCCGAGAGCTTGGTTCCCTCGCCGGCCAGCGTGATGAATCCCTGATAGCGGCTGATGGAGCCGCTGCAGGTCATGCTGAAGAGGTCGAGCTTAGCCCTGGCGCCGACTGCGATGATCGCCGACGAGATGTTCACGGCGTCAGAGGCAGCAGCTGCCACGCGGATATACGAAAGGCTCGCCTCGTCACCAACCAGGGCGATTATCGCATCGTTGGCTTGATAGCCACTCGCGCGTTCAGCCGGGACGAAACTTTCTACGATGGCCGCATGCGCTCCTTTACCGAGTTGCAGATAGCAACGTGTAAAGGTGGACACCGACAGTCCGGTTGCGACGTGAACGATTTGAATTGGACGCTCCACCGCATTGCCGTCGGCGACCGTAATCACCAAGCCATCTGTCGCCATTGCGGCGTTGAGCGCGATCGCCGAGTCGCTCGTCGTCGACAGCACCAGACCGGCCATGCCCCCAGTAGCCGAGTTCTCCAGAACCTCTCGCAGCGACCGCACAACGACTTCGTTTTCCAGCCTGCCGAGATCGGATAGCTCCGGCGCGAATATGCCATCCACCAAAACCAGTTTGACCGCCTGATCGGCAGCCACTTGCTTGACCGAGACCTTTGCGCGCACCAGCGCCTCCGCATCCGGCCGCGGAGCGAGTGGCAGCACCTCGCTGATCAGGGCGCGCAGATCTGTGTATTTCCAATCCTCCATGCGCCGATGCGGGAGGCCGGTACGCTCGTAGACCTCGAATGCTCTCGCCCGTATTTGGGGGACAGGGCCTGCACCAGGCAGCCGTCCACGCGCCGCAGCGAAAACATTGCCCATTGCGCGTTCGGCGTCGGCTTTGACCAAAACCTGCTTCATCGGGAAGTCCCTAGAGCCGTCAGGCCGCGTCTTCGAATTGGGCGTAGCCACAAGCCTCGAGCTCCAGCGCGAGTTCCTTGCCGCCACTCTTCATGACCCGCCCTTTCGACATCACGTGCACAATGTCCGGCACGATATGCTCGAGAAGCCGCCGATAATGAGTGATCACGATCATCGCTCGTTCCGGCGAACGTAAGGCGTTGATGCCACTGGCGACGATACGCAGCGCGTCGATATCGAGGCCGGAATCGATCTCGTCAAGGATGCACAGGCTCGGCTCGAACAACGCCATCTGCAAAATTTCGTTGCGCTTCTTCTCGCCGCCGGAGAAGCCGACATTGACGCCGCGCTTGATCATGTCCCGGGGAATGTTGAGCGAACCGGCCACCTCGCGGACTCTTTTCAGAAATTCGGGGGTGGAGAATTCCTGTTGGTCGCGCGCCTTGCGCTGGGCGTTCAGTGCCGCGCGCAGGAAGTTCATGGTGGTCACGCCGGGGATCTCGACTGGATACTGGAATGCTAGGAACACGCCCTTGGCGGCGCGTTCATTTGGCTCCATCCGCAAGAGGTTCTCGCCCCTGAACAAGATTTGTCCGCCGGTGATCTCATAGCCCGGCTTGCCGGCGATGACGTGCGAGAGCGTCGATTTGCCGGAGCCGTTCGGCCCCATGATCGCGTGCACTTCACCGGCATGGACGCTAAGATGCAGCCCGCGAATGATTTCGCGGTCTTCGACACCAAGATGCAAATCTCGGATTTCGAGTAGCGCCATTCTGATCTGCCCCCTGAAATGCGTCGTCTGGCGAGCCGCATTCGAGGGGCTCGCGGGAGGTTTCGTTATCCAACGGATCCGTCGAGCGAGATCGAGATTAGCTTCTGCGCCTCCACTGCGAACTCCATGGGCAGTCTTTGCAGAACTTGCTTGACGAAGCCGTTGACGACGAGGCCCACCGCTTCTTCCTGGCTGAGCCCGCGCTGGATGCAGTAGAACAGCACGTCCTCGGAGATCTTCGAGGTCGTTGCCTCGTGCTCGAAGGTTGCCGAGGAGTTCTTGGCCTCGATGTACGGCACGGTGTGCGCGCCGCATTTGTCGCCGATCAGCAGCGAGTCGCAGGCCGTGAAGTTGCGCGCCCCGGTCGCCTTGCGATGCGCGGTGACGAGACCGCGATAGGTGTTCTGCGACTTGCCGGCGGCGATGCCCTTGGAGATGATCCGGCTCGACGTGTTCTTGCCGAGATGGATCATCTTGGTGCCCGAATCGACCTGCTGGAAGCCGTTCGAGATCGCGATCGAATAGAACTCGCCGCGGGAATTGTCGCCGCGCAGGATGCAGCTCGGATATTTCCAGGTGATGGCGGAGCCGGTCTCGACCTGGGTCCAGGAGATCTTGGAGTGGTTGCCGCGGCAGTCGCCCCGCTTGGTGACGAAATTGTAGATGCCGCCCTTGCCTTCCGAATTGCCGGGGTACCAGTTCTGCACCGTCGAATATTTGATCTCGGCATCGTCAAGCGCGACGAGCTCGACCACGGCGGCATGCAGCTGGTTCTCGTCGCGCTGCGGCGCGGTGCAGCCTTCGAGATAGGAGACGTAGGAGCCCTTGTCGGCGATGATCAGCGTGCGCTCGAACTGGCCGGTGTTGCGCTCGTTGATGCGGAAATAGGTCGACAGCTCCATCGGGCAGCGCACGCCCGGCGGCACATAGACGAATGAGCCGTCCGAGAACACCGCCGAGTTCAGCGTCGCATAGAAATTGTCCGAGGTCGGAACCACCGAGCCGAGATATTTCTGCACCAATTCAGAGTGCTCGCGGATCGCCTCCGAGATCGGCATGAAGATCACGCCGGCCTTCTTCAGCTCCGCCTTGAACGTGGTGGCAACCGAGACCGAATCGAACACCGCATCGACCGCGATCTTGCGCCGGGCCGGATCTTCCTCGCCGACCTTCGGCTCGACGCCTTCGAGCATGGCGACTTCCCGCAAGGGGATGCCGAGCTTCTCGTAGGTTTTCAGGATCTCCGGATCGATCTCGTCCAAAGACGAGACCGTCTTCTTCGGCTTCGGCGCCGCGTAATAATAGAGATCCTGGAAGTCGATCTTGGGATAGTCGACGCGGGCCCAGGTCGGCTCCTGCATGGTCAGCCAGCGCCGATAGGCCTCCAGCCGCCACTGGAGCATCCAGGCGGATTCGTTCTTTTTCTGTGAGATGAATTTTAC
Organism: Bradyrhizobium sp. NBAIM03; assembly: GCF_020194055.1. Lineage (NCBI taxonomy): Bacteria > Pseudomonadati > Pseudomonadota > Alphaproteobacteria > Hyphomicrobiales > Nitrobacteraceae > Bradyrhizobium > Bradyrhizobium sp. NBAIM03. The sequence goes on from NZ_JADYVS010000012.1 coordinate 57,264, forward strand.
GATCTCTTCCGACAGCCCCTTGGGAGCCTTCTCGGTGTCGATCAGGGTCTCAAACCCATAACGATACTGGTCGACGTCGATGCGCTTCACGCGCTCGACCGTCTCTTGTACGGCTACCATTGCCCGCTCCACTCACGCAGCGACAACTCCCGCCGGCGAGGATAGCGCCGCAATCTCTCTGAGCGGATCGTGCAAGTCGCCGCCAACTCTGGGCCAGCGAGTGAGAGAAACAGGACACGGATCCAAACGGCGGCGGCTGACGATAGCCTCTTCATCATGCTTCGCGCCGGAGCTCCTCTCATCGGCTACCCCACCTATGCCGGCACGCAGGTATCGGGCACCGGGCAAACGACCACGCATTGCGGCGCGTCAAAATGCCCCTCACATTGCGTACACTGGGTCGGATTGATCACATATATATCGTTCTTCAGGCTGATCGCGGCATTGGGACATTCGAACTCACACGCACCGCAGACGGTGCACTGGGATGCGATTATCTTGTAGGCCATCACTGCGATTCCATGAGCAAAAGTTGCGCGACAGTTTCTTGCTTTCAAGTCTTGTGCCAGACAGTTAACCTTGATTTGTCTGGGCTATTTTCGATAACGCAAGTCGCCGCCTCGACACGGTGTCGCAATTCCTACAACGCGCATGACAGCAGCTTGATCTCGATGCCGTGGTTTGCGCATGGTCGATCTCTCGGCAGTCAGCGATCAGGTGAACCGCGTTAGCCAGCCTGCGATGCATCCTAAGGTGGTCGTGCCGCGGCTATGATCGATGCGCCGCGCGACTTCACAAGGTTCTCCGCCGGTGTATCAGGTCGACCCCAAGCCCCAGTCACGGGACACCGGCGGCCTCGGCGACGGCACCGCGATAAACAGCCCGCGCAGTCATCACCGGTCCGGTCGGCGTTCCACAGCCAGCCAGAAAGGGTCGCGGCGATCGCGCCAGATAAAGTCGCCCGTGATTGCGGGTCCCCTGCGGACCCGCGGGACGCATTCTCAATTGCCTTCGATTACCTGGCAAGACCGGCATTCATATGCGCTGTATGGGCGAACGTACATTGTCTCGCATCGTGCGAGCGACTGAAGCCGGCGCTCGTCTGGTGATCCTTCACTTATGCCGACGGCGGTCAGCAGATCGATGGAGCCAAAAAAAAGCCACCCCGAGGGGTGGCCTAAGTCAGGGAGGAAACGCCCATAAGGGCCTCTGGGATCAGGCCGCAGCCTGTTCGATCGGTGAGAAGGGCAGCCCGAGGCTTTCGGCCACCGCTTTGTAAGTTAGTCGGCCCCGATGGACGTTGAGGCCCGCGCGCAAATGCGGATTTTCGAGCACGGCGGAAAAACCTTTGTTGGCCAGAGCCAAACCAAACGGCAGCGTCGCGTTATTAAGTGCCTGGCTCGAGGTCAGCGGTACAGCCCCAGGCATATTGGCCACGCAATAATGAATGACGCCATCCACTTCGTAAGTAGGATCAGCGTGGGTGGTTGGGTGCGATGTCTCAAAGCAGCCGCCCTGATCGATAGCGACATCCACGAGCACCCCCCTCTTGCGCATCGAGCTCAGCATGCTCCGGCGGACCAGCTTCGGCGCGCTCGCACCTGGAACGAGCACCGCACCAATCACCACATCCGCCGCAAATACCTCTTCCTCCACGGAGTCGATAGTCGAAAACCTGGTGCGAACGCGTCCTTCGAATAGCTCGTCCAGCTCGCGGAGCCGGCGTATCGAACGGTCGATGATGGTCACTTCTGCGCCCAGACCGACCGCCATGCGTGCCGCGTGCGTACCAACGACACCACCTCCGATCACCACGATACGGGCAGGCTGAACACCGGGCACCCCACCGATCAACAGCCCTCGTCCGCCTGCACTCCGCTTCAGGGCGCTACCCGCCGCTTCGATCGCAAGCCTACCCGCGACCTCGCTCATCGGCGCCAGCAGCGGAAGACCACCATGCGCATCAGTTACGGTCTCATAGGCGATCGCGGTGCATCCAGATTTCAGGAGGCCCTTGGCCTGATCCGGGTCGGGGGCCAGATGCAGATAAGTGAAAAGGATCTGATTTTCCCGCAGCTGACACCATTCGGACGGCTGAGGCTCCTTAACCTTTACGATCATCTCGCTCGATGCGAATACCTCAACTGCGGAAGTTAGAATCGTTGCGCCAGCATTGCGATAATCGTCGTCGGTTGCACCAATGCCAGCGCCGGCATTGGTCTCGATCATCACGCGGTGGCCCGCTGCCACGTATTCGCGGACAGCTCCCGGGGTAAGGCCGACGCGATATTCGTGCGCCTTGATTTCCTTGGGGACTCCGACCTTCATTTGAAAACTCCCTACCTGGAGCGCCTTTCTAATCGGAAGCGAGCAGGGATATTGCGACGCAGCCGTCAAAATGACGCAGAAATTCAGCGATATTTGGCAAGCTTCGCAGGATTTCAAACCCACTGGTGCCGAGCGGATCGAGTGACCATGCTCGCTGAGCTTAACCGTCGAAAATGCGTGATCGCGATGAAGTTTCGAATTGCGTTCTCGGCTCGTGAAAAAGCTAACAACCGAAATCCAGCCTCGCCGAAACTTCTTGAAGAGCCGAGTCGCAGTGTGCCGGTTGGGTAGACTTGCCCATAGAAGGGATCGTTTCCAAAGCTGATGGCGCTTGGCTAATGACCATTGATCATAAATTTGGTTTCCAAAAAACTGGACGATGCGCAACGTGTTCAACAGATCCGAGGCAATTGTTCGCCCCACAACCAATCAACGATTCGCCGGCCGCCGAAACCGGTCGCCATCTGCACAAATTTCCGATCGTCAGCCACCGCCTCGCCAATATCAGCTGCATCGGACCCGAGCGGGTGCGCCTTCATGGCTGCAAGCACGGCATCGGCCAAATCAGGCGCGACGATCGCAACGAGCTTGCCCTCATTGGCGACATGGATCGGATCGAGACCAAGGAGCTCGCAGGCAGCTGCAACCGCGGGCTTCACCGGAATGGATGTTTCCTCCAGATGGAACCCGAGGTCAGATTGATGCGCAATCTCGTTGAGGGTCGCGGCAAGCCCACCCCGCGTCGGGTCGCGCATCACCCGGATGCTGCTACCGCCGGCGGCAACCATGACCGCTACGAGATTATGCAACGCTGCGCAATCCGAGACGACCTCGGTTTGAAAAGCGACGTTCTGACGTTTTGACATGATCGCCACCCCATGATCGCCGACGCTACCGGACACCAGCACACGGTCCCCGACCCTTGCCTTGTCGGCGGAGAGATCGAGCCCATCGGCCACAATCCCGATGCCGGTCGTAGAGATGAACAAACCATCGGCCTTGCCGCGCTCGACCACCTTGGTGTCTCCGGCAATGATGTAAACGCCAGCGCCGCGCGCTGCCGCGCCCATCGAATCCGCGATCGCCTTCAGATCCGAAAACCGGAAGCCCTCCTCGATGATAAAACTGGCCGACAGATAGAGGGGACGCGCGCCGGACATCGCGACATCATTGATCGTGCCGTGCACAGCCAGTGACCCGATATTACCGCCCGGAAAGAACAGCGGGGAAACCACATAGCCGTCGGTCGTCATCACCATCCTGCCTGCCGCAACGTCAAACGCGGACTGATCATTGCAGCGGGCGAGCCATTCATTACCAAAGGCTTGGTGAAAAAGGCCGGAGATCAGCTGTGCCATGGCACGGCCCCCGGATCCATGGGAAAGATCAACGCGTCCGTTCTCGATGTCGAGCTTGCGTTGATAAGCCTTTACGCTCATGACGTCCGCCTCAACTGTTCATCGCGAACTCGGCCGTAGGCCCAATACGCCGCACAAGCGCCTTCTGATGACACCATGCAGGATCCTATGGGAGTTTCCGGCGTGCAGACGGTTCCAAACAGCTTACAGTCGACCGGCCGCTTGGCGCCACGCAAGATCGCGCAGCACTCGCATGCCGGATTGTCTGCGATACGCAGGTCGTGGATCGCAAAACGCGTCTCGGCGTCGAATTGCGCGTAAGCCTGCTTCAGCTTCAGTCCGCTGTTGGGGACGAGTCCGAGCCCTCGCCATTCAAACTGCTCGCGCAGTTCGAATATCTGCGATACCTCCTCCTTGGCGCGCCGATTGCCTTCACGCGTCACCGCACGACTGTATTGGTTCTCTACCTCGTAGCGATCTTCGTTCACCTGCCGCACCAGCATCAGGATCGCCTGCATCACATCGAGCGGTTCAAAACCCGCGATCACGATCGGCTTGCCGAATTGTTCCGCCAGAGGCTCGTAAGGCTGCGTGCCAATAATGGTGCTCACATGTGCAGGCCCGATGAAGCCGTCGATTGGAACCCCGCCGGTGTCGCGGATTTTGGGGTTCTCGAGAATGCTGTGCATCGCAGAGGGTGTAAGCACGTGATTGCAGAACACGCTGAGGCCCTTCAACCGCTTCTTCTCGGCAATCCGGATCATCACCGCCGTCGGAGGGGTAGTGGTCTCAAATCCAATGGCAAAGAAGACCACCTCGCGGCTCGGCGCCTGTTCGGCGAGCCGGATAGCGTCGAGCGTCGAGTAGACCATCCGAATGTCTGCGCCGAGCGCTTTGGCTCGCAACAGGGACTGTCCTTGCGACCCAGGCGCGCGCATCAGGTCGCCGTAGACGCACAGAGTGACCTCTGGTCGGTCGACGAGCCGGATCGCCATATCAATTCGGCTGGCGGGCAGAACGCAGACGGGACAACCGGGCCCGTGGATCATGCGAACGTTCGCGGGCAGCAGATCCTCCAGGCCGTAGCGGGAGATCGCATGAGTGTGTCCGCCGCAGAATTCCATGAACCGATAGGCTCTTTGCGAACTGACCTCGGCGCCAATCGCACGCGCAATTCCCTGCGCGATGGCCTTGTCGCGAAATTCGTCGGCATATTTCATGATCGGCATTCTCCTGCACTGCCTAGCTCCTGCAGGAGCTCCAGCGTGCGCTTGCCTTCCGTCGGATCGATCTTGGCCAGCGCATAGCCGACATGGACAAGGACGCAATCGCCGACCTCGAGCTCGTCGATGAGAGCAATCGATATCTCCAGGCTGATGCCATCGATGGACACCGTAGCCATGTCGTTGGGAAGAATTTTCGCAATCCTTGCCGGCACTGAAAGGCACATATCAGGCTGTTCCTTCCCTGGCGGACGACCGTTGAGCAATCTGCAGAGCGGCAATCCAGGCCTGGCCAAGGCTCAAACCGCCATCATTGGGCGGCACCCGCCGTGGCACGAGCGGGGTAAGGCCGGCAGCGCTGCAACCGCGCGGGATCTCATCCGCCAGCACCGCGTTCAGGAAGCAGCCGCCGCTCAGAACGACAGTATTAACGCCGGTTGTCCGCGCAGAGCGTGTGACCCAGTCAACGCAGGCGGCAGCGAAGGTGCCATGAAAAAGCCCGGCTCCGCCCACGGCGTCAATGTCATCTGCAATCAGCCGCGCAAACAGCGGACGAAGCGACAGCACGCCGCCGTCGATCGTCCAGCCGGCTTCGAGAATCGCAGTCCGCCCCACCAGCGCCTCGAGCTTCATCGCCGCTTCGCCCTCATAGCTCTGCAAACTCGCAATCCCCAGCAGCGCCGCTGCCGCGTCGAACAACCGGCCCGCACTGGTCGTGGTGGGCCCGCCCGGCTGATCGAGCAAGGCCGACACACATCCAGCCCGCCGTTGCGCCGCAAAGCGCGGCCCGATTTCATTACACCGGCCGAGCCCGTGTAGTACTGCGCTCGCCATGCGCCACGGCTCGCGAGCTGCACGATCTCCACCAGGCATTTGCAGCGGCGCTAAGTGCCCGATGCGTCGGCACCTCGGGCCTTCGCACAACAATAGTTCGCCACCCCAGTTGCCGCCATCGGAACCAAAGCCATGGCCATCGAGCACCAGGGCAAGCGCAGGTCCCGCATGGCCATGCTCGGCGATCACTGCGGCAGCGTGTGCGTGGTGATGTTGGACAGCCACCAGCTCGCGGCCATTTGCTTCCGCAAACCGGGTAGAAACCATATCGGGATGCAGATCATGGGCGACGACGACAGGCTCCACGTCAAGGCTCGATGTGAGGTGTCGGATCGTCTCCTCGAACGCACGAACGCCTTCGGCCGTATCCAGATCGCCAATATGCTGAGAGACGAACGCTTGGTCGTCCCGCGTGATGGTGATGGTCGATTTCAGCGCGCCGCCGACGGCGAGCACGGGGGGCACAGACTTCGGAAGCCTGATGGGTTCGGGAACATAGCCACGGGCACGACGAATGAATTGTGGCCGGCCAGCCACCACTGACACCACGGAGTCATCAGCACGCGTCAGGATATCGCGGTCATGGGTCACGACAAGGTCGGCGATCTCATCGAGCCGCCGCAGCGCCTGCGCGTTGTCGATCAGGAGCGGTTCGCCGCCAGGATTGGCACTGGTAGCCACGATGACCGCGCCGGCCCCCGCCCATGCTCCTGCCGAGCGAAGCGCATGAAAGATGAGGTGATGCAGCGGCACTATAGGCAGCATGACACCCACACGTGACAAGCCAGGAGCTATGTCGGGCGCCAGGTTGTTTCGCGAAGGCAGAAGGACGATGGGACGTGCTACGGATTCGAGCAGCGCAAGCTCGGGCGCGTTCGCCTCCGCGATCTCGCTGACGCGCTCTATCGAATCGACCATAACCGCGAACGGCTTCTGAAGGCGCTGCTTTCTCCTGCGCAAACGCTGCACCGCGTCCTGGTTACGCGCATCGCAAAGCAGCTGGTATCCGCCCAGCCCCTTTATCGCCACGATTTGTCCACCCGCGATTGCCGCGACAATGGCGCTGATCTCATGGCTGAGCCGAGGACCGCATGTCGGACACGCGATCGCCTCCGCATGAAACCTGCGGCTCTCCGGATCGCCATATTCGGCCGCGCAGGCGGCGCACAGCCTAAAAACCCTCATGACGGTGTTGCGGCGATCGTAGGGAAGCCGTTCGGCGATGGTGTAGCGTGGGCCGCAATGGCAGCAACTGATGAAGGGGTAAAGGTAATGCCGATTTTCTGGATCGAACAGCTCACTGAGACATTGCTGGCAGACCGCAGCATCAGCGACGATCTGCGTTGACAATTTGCCGCCTTCGCTCGTGCCGATCGAAAAGTCTTTCGCCGCGCGCGCCGCAGTCTCCCGAACGCAGATGTGGTCGATGCGTGCCAATGGCGGCGCCTCGAGCGGCAACGTGGCGATAAACTCCGAGGCCCGATGCCCCTCGACCTCGATCGTAACACCGTCGGGGCCATTGATGACAAATCCCGCCAATCCGTACCGCATAGCGAGTCCATAGACGTAAGGACGAAAGCCGACCCCTTGCACGGCCCCACTCACGCGCACGCGTAGCCGTGTTCGGTCGCAGGAGGTTGCGGCGTTCATCGCCTTGTGTCCTCTACGATGGGCCTCTGATGCCTCGCCTGTCTATCGATCCAGGCGTAGAGCGCGCCAAAACCCTCGCCGGTACGAGCCGAAACTACAAGCACGTCAATCTTTGGATTGACGCGTCTGGCGTATTCGATCGTCTTACCCAAATCGAACTCGAGCAGCGGGGCTAGATCAATCTTGTTGATCACCATGAGCGAAGAAGCGGCAAACATATCAGGATATTTGAGCGGCTTGTCTTCACCTTCGGTAATCGACAAAACTACGATCTTGCAGGCCTCACCAAGATCGAAGGCTGCGGGACAGATCAGATTACCGACGTTCTCGATGAAGAGAATACCGCCAATCAGCAGCGGCAAGCGCCGATGAGCCTCGCCAATCATTGCAGCATCGAGATGGCAACCCTTGCCGGTGTTGACTTGAACGGACGGCACGCCGGCGGCCCGAATGCGTTCGGCATCGTTCGAGGTCTGCTGGTCGCCTTCGATGACCCCGACCGGACGGCTGCGCTTGAGCTCGGACACGGCGCGGACAAGCAGGGTCGTCTTACCTGCACCAGGACTAGACAGAAGATTAAATACAAGCAGGTCATCGGCTACGAAGAGCGCGCGGTTGTCCGCCGCAATCCGATTATTCTTGCCAAGAATGTCGCGCTCGATCTGAATGACCCGCTCTCTGCTCATGCCCGCAGCCTTCAAGCCAGCCGGCCCGGCGCCGCCGCTCAGCAGCGCCTGCCCGCCATGAGCCTGGTGATGGGCAAAGCGATGGTCGTGACTATGACTGTCGCGAACATGGTATGAACGCTGCAGGCCTTGGTCGCCATGCGGATGGTAACCGCGATCGAAATCGTCCTGCATATCAACATAGTAACGCGCGTGGCTCTCCGCGTCATGCGCCTTGGCGCGTTCGGTCGACGGCGTCCCGTCGGTGCAGCCGCAAACGGTACACATCAATCGATCTCCAGCTCTTTCACGCGCATCTGTTCGCCCGCGGTTACCTGCAACTGATAGCTGCCGCAGCGAGGACAGCACTCACCGCGCCGTGCAATTTCAACGCTTTTCGAACAGCTCATGCACCAGACAATGCCTGGCCGTTCGACGATATTAAGGACCGCGCCCTCGGCAACGGTCCGCGTTGCAACGACAGCAAAGCAGAACCTGATCGCTTCAGGCGCAGCATGGCCCAGCGCTCCCATCTCTAGACAGACGCTCCGTACGCGCGAAAACGATCGGTGACGTGCCTCCTCCTCGATGATTTGAATGATGCCAAGACAAATCGCCATTTCATGCATCGCCAATTTCGCGAAAATTGAGGGTGAATCCGACGCACGGATCGAGCGATGCAATCACTGCATGGACTGCATCCCGACGCCGTCTAGCCGTCAGCACCGCGCCCTGCAGGCTGCGGACAAGCGGTCCGCGCCGGTGGAAATTCCACTCCGTCGGCGCAAGGAATTCGAAGCGGGATATCCGGCCCTGAGGATCAAGCTCAACCGCTTGGTAGAGACGCCCCCTGGCGCATTCGACCGCGGCCGCTGCACGGCCGGGCCCTAGCCTATATCTTTCGATAATCCCATGCTCCGCCGACTCAATCTGAGCACCGGCCTTGAGCCAGGCGCATAGCCGGAGGATTTCAGCAATTCTGGCCCTCAGCCGCTCGGCCGCTCCGGAGGGGCTCGGCGAGAGTTGATCACGCGCCATTTGGCGCGCCCATGGACCCGTCTCGGGCGCATGTCCGTCAAGATCGGGACAATGGCAAAATGTAGCGTCATCCACGAGCAGCCGTTTAATGATGTTGCGGTCGTCAGCGACGGACAGGAACGAGTGCTCCGCCGGAATTGACTTCAGGTCGATCTCATCAAGTGCTGCAATGCGAAGCGCCAATGGGCTACCGGATGTCAGCGCGCCACCCTCATTCGGTATGCCGAGCGCGGCCAGCGCAGCCACAATCCGCGCGGTTGCTTCGCATTGAGTGGAGCCCCAGGGTGGCTGGGTGGTGCCGACAAGCGCTGAGATTTCCCGCATCACGGAGCGGACTGCCGCCGCACTGATGACGTCTTGCGCAAGATGTCCGACAAAGAGGCCCCTTAGCAAGTCCGCGATGCGCTCGGTAACGATAAGCGCAATACGATGCTGTTTTGTTGTGCGTGTGATCACTTCGTCGCGCGCCGTCTCGATCGCGGACAGCAGTGCGGTTTGCTGCGCAGCGGCACACAATGCGAAGAGCCGCGGCAGCACCTTAAGCAGCGACGAAGCTTGTTTGCCAGCGAACAGCTGCCCCAGCGGCGGCCGGACTCGCGGCAGGATCTCGACCGCGGCGACTACGTCGGCAGCAAGCGATACGGTGACATCGATCTTGTTGTGGGCAGCAAGGCTCATGCGCACCGCTCCGCAAACATCCTGCGCAAGGTATGCCGGCGGTCGCTGCGCACGCGCCGTCTACGGGATCCCCCCGGACGCCGAACGTTCTCCAAGCTCTTCATGTGACGTACGCCTTAATAATTTCCTGCATGCGTTCGGCAGAGTCCTGGAAATCCTCGTCGGCAGCCAACGCAACAATCGGCACGCCGCCGACCTCCAGCGTATCAAGGATGATGTTGTTCGTAGAATTGAAGAACTGCACCGACCAGACGTTCCTGATCCCAGTCGCCTGCACTCGGCACGTTCCGTAACCGCGGAAGATGAGCTGGACCGGGCCATTGCCCAGGCTGAGCTGCAGGAATGCCAGATCGATAACGCTCATCGGCAGCAACGTGAGATTGATGACGTGAGCGCGCATGCCAAACCGCCAGACGCGCGACCGCTCGCGTATTTCCGCGAGCAAAGGTTGCACGTTCATCGCGCCGTCCGGCGCCGCGCGGATCACAATATCGGCGGACGTCAGGTCACTTGCGGCGCGCCGGACAATTTGCGGAATCGCTCCGACCTCGACATATTCGTGCGCCGGATCGGTCCCGATGCGCACGCGCCAGATTCCCGCAAGCACGGACTCCCGGATTTGCGCCAAAGTGCCATCTGGCAGCGCAACCACGCCAGCAATCTCACCTTCTCCGAGCACTTCGCCAATCAGCTTGCGCTCGGGATCGCTGAGATTCGCGAGTCCGTACTGTTGCGTCCGAGCGCCCCTTCTCTGGCTGGCAACGGCAGCAGCGGCATTCGATAAGAGCGCGGTGGCATTTGGATAGTTCCTTGCAAGCCCGTCGCCATCGCGCCAACCGCTGGCGAGCGCACTCCTCGACCCGCCATTGAATACATCGAGGCTCCCAGAGCCCATGGCAAGCTTGCTCGCCACCCGCTCGGCGCCGTCCGATGCAACGCGGAGCGCTGTTTTCATCATGCGATGTTCCGTTGGCTGTCTCGAGGAGCAATGCCCTTGCCGACACAAGTGCTGCCGGCGTGTGGCCGAACGATCGGTACCGAGATGCGGCTGATCCTGACCAAACGGACCGGTCTCTTGCCGATCACGCGGAGTGTATTGCGCCGACGGCGCAGGCTCGGGCTCGACGGGCCGCGCAGGCCGAGCCGGCCGACCAGTTCGCCACCAACGCCGCCCGCAGGCACTGCGCCTTGCATGCGCCGCCGAAACGAGTTGACCATTTCAGGACGGAAGTACGCGGGCTTGATGATTCGGAGCAAATATAGGAGATCGGCCGGTGACTGCGGCATCACGTCCGCCCTCACGGGAGCGTGTGCGACTAGGCACGCACCTCCGCTGACGCCCCTCACCTCGGATGGAGCGGGCCGCGAAAGACCACGCTGCGCCGGCTGCAACTTCATCACACGCCTTCTGAAAATCTTCGGTTCTGCTAACAGGCTATTAGCAAGGTGCATGCCAATCATCGTCTGGCCGCGTCTCCCCCTCGAACCAGAGGCTCGAAGCGCCTGACATTTTCCATGCAAAGGTTACGTGCGACTGGAAGCCAATGTGTGAGCAAGCAATCGGCGCAATATCCGCAAGCGGAATCGCTAGCGTAGGTGCTCCGGCAATTGCGGCTCATGACCGATTAAGTCCGCAAAGAAGGGATCGCAGTCCTGGCCGTTGAGGCTGGCCTCAAGCCCGTCCAGTGCTTGCGAGATCAGCGTTGCTTCATTTTCATCCAAAAGCCGCACCGCGCTGTCGATATGAACGAGCACCTTTGCGCCGACCACGGCGTCCGAGAGCAGCATGACCGAGACGCGCCGCTGTTTATCGCCATACTCGCACAGCGCCGTGATGCCGTCGGTCTCGAGAATCGTCATTGGCAATCCAAGGCACATGGTCACTCGCGGGCCGCTAGATCGGCTGCGTCCTCATCTCATAATTTGCATGGTCGATATTGTTCGCCAATAGTCGTTCTGATGCAGGCAGCGGCGCGGTCCGCGGTTTTGCCGGCGAGTCCCACTGCGCCAGGAGTTTGCAAGCCAGTTCAATCGCAGGCGCAATCTGAAAGCGTACCGGGGCGGTCAGCGGACCGCCCCAATGCTCCAGGTCCAGCGGCTGACAGCCGATGAGAGCGAGCTCTCGCGGGCGGCGGCCAAGCAGGTCGGCCGCACTCAAGACCTCCTGAAAGCCGGTCTGATGCAGGCTGACCTTCTTGGCGGCGGTAAATTTTGGCACTTCGTCATCTCGCACAAGCTTCAACTGCCCGGGCAGTAATCCATAGTCGATAGCATCGAACACGATCAGGCAATCGGCCTGCTCAAGAAAACTGATGAGGTAGAGCCCCTGTGTGCCGCCATCGAGAACGGTGACGTTGTCATCGATGGCATAGCGGCGATGAAACTCCTCGACCACCCGCACGCCAAATCCCTCATCGGCCCACAAGATATTGCCGATGCCGAGCACCAGAATCCTCTTCTTGTTTTCCGGATTCAGCATCCGCCTCCCAGTCAATCGCGACACCCGCGCTCACCCGATGGACTAGATGCTCCGGCGCGACATGAGTCTTCACGGATCACCGCGTAGATGTGGACCAGCGCAAAGGTCACGATCACCCACAGGCCGAGATGATGCCAGGTATGGACGTCCTGACTGTTCGGCCAAATTGAAAATACCCAGCTGAACAGCTTGTACTGCCAGCTGTCAGTGCCTGCACCTTGCCCATAAAGTGCAAATCCTGTGACAACCATGAACGTGATCGTCTGCGTAAACATAAAGAACATTGCGAGCTGAGCAAGACGGTTGCGCCCGACGCGCCTCTCGGGCTCAACTGTAAGGAACGCATACGAGCGAATCTCGTGGTAGACCTCGCGCCAAAAGCACCTGCGCCAGAGCGGCACCCAAAAGATCTGCATGGCATGCGCATTTCCCATTAAAGCCCAGTAGATTCGCAGAAGAAAGCCGGTACTGAGCACATATCCCGCCGAGAAATGAGCAAAGCGGATGTAGCCGAACAGGAAATTGCCGGTTGCCTCTCCCGACATCGCCGGTGTCCCGGTTCCAATGAGATAGCCGGTTAAACTCAGCATCAGAATGGTCGCGGCATTGACCCAATGCCACAGTCGCACCGGCCCGGAGGCGATGCCACCGCCGATCCTGCCTTCAGTCGGTGCCGCATCGACGGCGGCAAGGAGCTTCCGAGCCCTGTCCGGCATGCCCCTAACGAACATTGACTGAAGCCATTTCCTGGCCATCAGGACTCATCACATGGGTCGAGCAAGCCAAGCATGGATCAAAGGAATGGATCGTGCGCAAGATCTCCAGGGGCCGCTGCGGATCGGCCATCGGGGTACCGATCAGGGAGGCTTCAAAGGCGCCAATATTGCCCTTGGGATCGCGAGGAGATCCATTCCACGTCGTCGGCACAACACATTGATAATTGTCGATCTTGGCGTCCCTGATCTTGATCCAGTGCCCAAGCGCACCGCGCGGCGCCTCAGTGAACCCGTAGCCCTTGGCCTCCTTGCGCCAGGTTTCCGGCTTCCACCTGCTGACATCGGCTGTTGCCGTATTGCCTGCCTTGATGTGGATTACCAGCTTATCCTGGAAATAACGCATCTGATGCGCCGCCCACTGGCATTCGAGCGCCCGCGCCGCAGTACGGCCAAGCGTCGAGAACAGCGCAGTCAGGGGAAGATTGAGCCCCTTGAGCAGTCTCTCGGCGGGCTCCTTGAACTCGGTTTTGTCTTGCGCATAACCGATGATGTATCGCGCTAACGGCCCGACCTCCACGGCGTGGCCGTGCCAGCGCGGCGCTTTGATCCAGGAATACTTGCCGCCCTCGTCGAGTTCCCTGATATCTGTCTTGCTGCCTTTGAGTTTTGGCCCAAGTTCAAAACTCGGATCGGTGATACCGTCCCAGGGATGCAGTCCGCAGCAATCGCTGGGGTATTTATACCATGAATGCGCGACGAATTCCTGAATCTGCTCGGGATCACCATGGTCGATCGGCAGTATCTCCTTGAGATTGCCACCAAGAATGACCCCGCGCGGCAGCTTGAGGCTTTTGGCTGAACAGTCATTTGCGTTTTCGGGGATGTCGCCATAGGACATCACGCTTTTGCTCGAAAGTCCGCCGCCATGGAGCCAGTCCTTATAGAACGAGCAGATCGTGGCAATGTCGGGCAGGTAGACCTGTTCGACAAACTCGATCGAACGGTCGACGATCGAGGACACGATGTTCAATCGCTCCATATTGATCGCACCCACCGCACCAGTTCCGTCGATGTTGATCGCGCAGGGCACGCCGCCGACCAGCCAGTTCGGATGCGGGTTCTTGCCACCATAGATAGCTTGGATCTTGACGATCTCCTTCTGGAAGTCGAGCGCTTCCAGATAATGCGCTACAGCCATCAGGTTCGCTTCCGGTGGCAGCTTGTAGGCCGGATGCCCCCAATAGCCATTCTTGAACGGACCGAGTTGCCCTGATCCGAAGAATTTGGTGAGCCGGATCTGCAAATCCTTAAAATAGCCAGGGGACGACAGCGGCCAGGGCGAGATAGACTGCGCGAGCGCGGAGGTCGACTTGGGATCGGCCTTGAGCGCGGAGACCACGTCGACCCAATCCAGCGCGTGCAGGTGATAGAAATGTACGAGGTGATCATGCACGAGCAGGCACAGCTGCATGATGTTGCGGATCGAATTGGCATTCTCCGGAATCGCAATTCCTAGTGCATTTTCAACCGCGCGCACGGAGGTGAGCGCATGGGTTCCGGTGCATACCCCGCAAATCCGCTCGGTGAACGCCCAGGCGTCGCGCGGATCGCGCCCGCGTAGGATAACTTCGATGCCACGCCACATCGTGCCGCTTGAGACCGCATTGCGGATCACATTGTCTGAATCGAGATTGGCTTCGACACGCAGGTGGCCTTCGATCCGCGTCAGCGGATCGATGACGATTCGCCTGCCGGAACGATCGAGATTGAACCCATTCGGTGTCTGGACGGCCACCGTCGCCCCCTCCTCAAGTCGATTTGCTTTTGTGGGCTGCGCGATCCCGCTTGTGGGTCAACCGCTTCGCGGCGGTGAGCGCCGCGTGGGCAGCGACGGTTAGCCCAACTACGCCGGCAGCGGCCATGCCGATCTGGTCGGCGTTCGCCTCGATGCCGAACTGCTTGATGGTTGTGAGGCGGTCGTAAAATGATCCCTTATCCCAGAAGCCGTCTTCGGAGCAGCCGAAGCAGCCGTGGCCGGATTGAATCGGAAATGAAACGCCGCCGTTCCAACGAATGGCCGAACAGGCATTGTAGGTGGTTGGTCCCTTGCAGCCCATCTTGTACAGGCAATAGCCCTTGCGTGCGTACTCATCGTCCCACTCTTCGACGAATTGGCCAGCGTCGAAATGGGAACGCCGATAGCACTTGTCGTGAATCCGCTCGGAATAGAACATACTCGGACGGCCTTGGCGATCGAGCTCCGGAAGCTTTCCGAACGTGGTCATGAAAGTCACGAGGCCACTCATAACCTCTGCGATAGGAGGGCACCCGGGCACCTTGATGATCGGCTTGTTGGTGATCACCTTATCGATCGGCGCCGCGCCAGTCGGATTGGGCTTGGCCGCTTGCACGCATCCCCAGGACGCGCACGTGCCCCAAGCGATGACCGCCATGGACTCTTCCGCCATGGACCTGAGCTTTTCAACGAACGGCTTGCCGCCGTCAATGCAGAACATGCCACCCTCGTTCAGCGGCGGATTGCCTTGGACGGCGAGCACATACCTGCCTTTGTACTTGGCACGAGTTTCCTCCAGGATGGCTTCGGCCTGGTGTCCTGCCGCCGCCATGATCGTATCGTCATAGTCGAGCGAAATCATCGACAGCAGCGCGTCCTTGATCAATGGATGGGCCGAGCGGATAAAGCTTTCCGAGCAGCAGGTACACTCGAGCCCGTGCAGCCAGATGACGGGCACACGCGGTTTGGTCTCTAGGGCGTTGGCAATTCTGCCTGCGGCGAGCGGACCAAGTCCCAAGCTCGCGGCAGTCAAACTGCAGAATTTGTGGAAACTACGACGCGTGATACCCTGACGTCTGATCACGCTGTAGAACGTTTCTGTTGCACCACCCATTAAGCCTTCCATGTGAGTTGTCGTCGACCGAAACGAATTACTGACGTTCAGCAAGAAACAAGCCACAGAAGCGAAACACTTGACAGATGGCACGCCACCGCTTCTGGATTTGATGACAGTCGAAACCAGCCAGCGAGCCACGAGCTGCGCCATTGATCTGTCATGCTAATGGTGTCCGGTTTTGGACATCGATGTGATCAGTTCAACAGAGCGACACGATGGTTCATCACTGCACGGTGACTACGTCCTGCTCGCTCTTGCACGACGCGACACTCACGCCTCATGCCGATTGTTGAATAGAATTGGTGCAGTTGACGGGGACCGCACTGCCCCTGGGGCGCTTAAAGCCGCTCATAGTCGCAACTGCGCAAGCAGCCCGTACCAAAGCGGCTGTCGAGCGACGAAGAGAAGCCGCAATGTGAGCCCCGAGGCGCACGCAGCGTTCGCTTTTTAGGTCTGATCGACCCGCTCTGCCTTCATTCAAAGCGGCTCGCCGCACCGCATCGCTGCACTATTTTAGGCGAGAGCCTGGATGTTCAGAGCTATTACAGGAGCGTTCATCGCGCGAGCCGATCGATAGCAATGCGCGATCGTCTTGGCGCATCGCGATACCAAACCCGCTTACAAGAGCTTCTTCTCGATAGCGGAGGCGATCTCGTTATTGAAGCACTAGCGCGATCCGGCCGGGCGCTGCCGTCCACCACGAGATGCTCCTTTGGGTCGCAGAACAATTGTGTCCCGTAGGCGCCGGTCCAGGTGAACTCGCTAGACGAGTTCTTCGTTCGCGAGACCGCCAGTAAAAGCGTTCTGTGCGCGGTGGTTGCAGATCCGGCTTGCAATACTGCTGCTCGGTCGTGATCGGATGTGTCCGGCGGGCAAGCCTAGGACGGTTCAATGCCTCTCTTGACACAGTGTCTGTCGATCAGGGCTAAGGTGAAGATAGCCGCAAAGGCGAACATCACCATACCGCCGGCAACCACACTCGCCTCGCGCCAGCGAGACGCTTGGACGTAGTCTAAGACGTGGGCTGACAAGACCTTGGTGCGCCCAGGAATGTTGCCGCCGATCATCATCACGGCGCCGAATGTGCCGATCGTATGAGAAAACCCAATCACGGCAGCTTTAACAAACTCCAGTCGCGCCAGCGGCCCGCTGATGGTAATGAAGGCATACAACGACGAAACGCGCCCTGTAGTTTTCAACGGGCAATCGCCTATCGCAACAAAGGCGTTACGGATCGGCTGCACCACCAACGGCAGCGCCGAGAGGACCGATCCGACCACGATTCCTGCGAAGGTAAAAGCGAGCGTGCGCTCGCCCCACAAAGGGGCGAGGACGCCACCCGGTCCGTTGGGGCCGAGCAACACGAGTACGCAAAAACCGAGAGCCGTAGGCGGTAGCACTAGCGGCAGGGCGATCATCGTCGCCACCGCCTCGCTCAAAAGAGTCTTTGAGCGCGCCAGCCACCAAGCGAGGGGGACACCAATCAGGAGGAGGATCACGGTCGTCACGCTGGCGAGCTCAATCGTGAGCGCAACTGACTGCGAAATCTCTGCCGAAAAGACATCCATGTGGATCAGCCCAAAAGTGCGAGCAGGTCGCCGTGTCGGCAGAGTGAGCGCCTGCACGTCCGGCTCGTCCAGGGATGTGGCGCGGATCGCCCTTTAGTCGCGCGGCACTTCGTGGCGGCCGCCACATCGCGCGTCGTTTCTGCGAGCAACAGCAGCATCGCAAGCCTCATCGGCAACTCCTGTGACTGGGTCACTTCCATCCATCCGACGGCGGAAGCTCCTCGTTCGTCATCAGCAATTGCTGTGCCGCGTGCGAACTGTGGCGCGTTCTATGCTCAACGTGCGAAATTCGCATAGACGGCGACGTCACCCTGGCGTGAACCTAACGCTCTGTCAGATTTCTGGCATCTTTGTTGCCGAGCAGACAGCGACACGCCGCGCAACGAAGGGCAGATTTTGACGCCCCCAGACATGCTTGTTTGATTCGTCGATGGCTCAACCGCCGCACTCGCCGCGCTGGCAATGGAACGGATCTCAGCAAGACTGCCGTAAGTAACGGGAACGATCTAGCTGTAAGCTGCTTCTGCGACGCGGCAAAAGGCACGAGGAGCCGAGAGCGAAGGCCGCCTGCCGACCAACCTGCCTAATGCGCAGCGCTAGCACAGGCCTGGAGACAATGCCCCGTGAACGAGCCTTGCCGTTAGCGACAGCGCAGTGCATTGATCAAAGATTCTTCCGCGCAATCGAGTTCCTAAGCCAGGCTTCCATCGCGTGGATGCCTACGATCCAAACTATGAATTTTACCGATGTCACGTACTGTTGCATCCATCTCAGCAGTCGGCGTATATCGATCCCGCTAGAGCTTCGGGGCCGAGACGTGTACTCCGCTAATGCGCCCAGCCGATGAAGTTACGAGTCACGCTAGAACTTTTTGTTCGACCTTGCGAACGCGGTCCGAGCACTCAAACCCATGCCGCCGGAGACAGACGGTTTGTCCGCCACTGCTTAGTCGGCGCACTTTGGGCATCTGGTGCAGATCTTGCTTAAGAGAAAGGATAAACGCAACTCGCCTGCCTTTGGAACGACGCGCCGACTCTCGGAACCGTCTTCAATCGCACACGGCTAAAATGAGTCTCGTATGACGCTGTCGCCTCTCAAAGACGCGGCGGCTCACATTCGACTATATTCGGGAAGGAAGCGTCATGACCACCATGTCAACTGCGGCGCCCGCGCGCGCGTCGCAAACTTGGTATAAGATTCTCTACGTGCAGGTGCTGATTGCGATTTTGATTGGCGCCATGGTCGGCTGCCTATGGCCGTCCGTCGCGACCAACGACTGGGTCAAGGCGCTTGGTGACGGATTCATCAAGCTAATCAAGATGGTGATCGCGCCGATTATTTTCTGCACCGTTACATCCGGTATTGCGCATATTCAGGATGCGAAGAAAGTCGGGCGCGTCGGCGTCAAGGCGCTGGTCTATTTCGAGATCGTCTCCAGCTTTGCCTTGTTGTTGGGCCTTGTTATGGGCAATCTGGTCCAAATCGGCCATGGTCTTGCGCTCAAGCCGGATGCTGCGGCGGTCGCCAATTACGTGAAGCAGGCGGAAGCCTCGAAGACCGTCGATTTCTTTCTCAACATCATTCCCGACACCGTGGTGGGCGCCTTCGCTCGCGGCGATGTTCTGCAGGTTCTCTTGTTCGCGATTCTATTCGGCTTTTCGTTGATGGCGCTCGGAAAGCGTGGGGAGCGTCTGCGCGGCATGATCGACGACGTCGCGCACGCGGTGTTCGGCGTAATCGCTATCATCATGAAAGCGGCTCCGATCGGCGCCTTCGGCGCCATGGCCTTCACCGTCGGCAAGTTCGGGCCGGCAGCACTCGGCAATTTGATCGGTCTGATCGCTCTGTTTTACGCGACTGCGGCGCTGTTTGTTGTGGTGGTGCTCGGTTTGATCGCGCGCCTCGTCGGCTTTTCAATCTTCAAGTTCATTGTCTATATCAAGGATGAGATTCTGATCGTGCTCGGCACTTCGTCCTCTGAAAGCGCTCTGCCGCAATTAATGGAGAAGCTCGAACGGCTGGGCTGCTCCAAGCCCGTGGTCGGCCTGGTGGTGCCAACTGGCTACTCCTTCAACCTCGACGGCACCAATATCTATATGACACTTGCGACATTGTTCATTGCCCAGGCACTCGGGGTCGAGCTCACCTTTGGCCAGCAGCTCACCATCCTGCTCGTTGCAATGCTGACGTCGAAGGGAGCAAGCGGCGTCACCGGCGCGGGCTTCATCACGCTCGCTGCGACGTTGTCGGTGGTCAATCCAGCGCTGGTGCCGGGCATGGCAATCGTGTTTTCGATCGATAAGTTCATGAGCGAGGTGCGCGCCCTTACTAACATCACCGGCAATGGCATCGCGGCCGTGTTCATATCTTGGTGGGAGGACGAGCTGGAGCACGCGACGCTGCAGGCCCGGCTCAACCAGCCCAACGTTTCCACCACTATCGACGCACGATGAGATAGGTCCCGGATCTTAACCACAGCCATTCGAAGACGCGTCAAATGCAAGCGCAGCCACATTTCTCGTAGTTCGAAGACACAGCCGACTTGACACGAGCCGGAACTTTCAAGGGCGATCTCCAGTGCGCAGACCTTGTCCCGCTTCGCCCCCCCCCCGGCAGCCGCCCTGAAAAGATGCCAGCCGGGCAAAAGAGCCGGAGCTTTTTAACGGTCATTATCAAGCGCGTCTTTCGCGTCAAGCTCCCGCCATCTGAACGCTTCTGCGACATTTTGCCGTGCCAGATAACAGGACTGCGACAGAACTTGTCCAGCCTGACGGACCTAGGTGTTGCTCCGCCTACAATTGCCAATGCGCGGTCACTGCACTGGCCTCGCCCAACCAACGACGTGGTAGCGATCTTGCTGACGCAACTCGTCATCCCTTGTTACGGTCCGTGCTGCCGCATTAGATCGTGATGGGTGTGATCAGCATGGATTAGATGGCACCTCGACGGAGCCATGCCGGCTCGCACACGGCTAGTGTTCGGTTCGGCGTCGTTCGCGCGCGCTCAACGGCTGACCGGAGACAAGTCCTCTCACCTAGGCGTGATGGCCCTCGGGCATGCAAGGCAGTCGCGTAACTTCGCCTTCGTATCTCGGCACGAGACGGTTGCGCTTTCTTCCGCATGCCGATCGCAACGGCGAGATGAATCGGCCGGCAGCTTGTCCCTGTTCTTTCCGGTTCGGCGAGGCGCGCCTGATTGTTTCGGCTCAACGTCTTGGCCGAACTGCAGCCGCTGTCCTCGTCCGGCTGGCGTAAGGGAGTTGTCCTCGGCTGCAGCCTCAAGCGCCTGCCCGGAGGTTATCGGCAGCGGAGGAAAGTAGACATCTCAGCTTCGATTCTAGGCGTGTCAGCGCGCGATAGTGGCCATATTGAAAGGTTTAGGACGACTATACGTATGTCTGTGATGCGTTTTTTCTTCGCGCGTGCTCAGTTCAGCAAGCAATCGATCTCGGAACCGCTCAGAGCAGGTGCTGGTGCCGAGTATTGCCCCATTTTTGCCTAAAATGTTATAGCTCTCCCGCCGGAGAACAGGCCGGACAGTATCAAAATGCGTAGCCAGATCAGCAGTTTAAAGCGCTCAGCCCCTCAGTTTACCTTCGGCTCCATAACGCTGGCGGTGGTAACACTGTCTTGCTTGTACCTTCACGCGCATTTCGCCCCCACGGCGTTCGCCTATTTGTTAGTGGTGTTACTGTTTTCGTTGATGGGCAGCTTCATCGCGTCGTCCGCGCTTTGCATCGTAGCCGTTGCTGCTCTCGCTTATTATTTTGCGCCGCCGGCGTTCAGCCTGCGAATCGATGACCCCCAAGATCTGCCCGTGGTTGTTGCATTCTTTATTGCCTCGATTGTGGGAGCGCACCTGATCGGAAAGCTGCGCCAGGAAAGCGAGGCTGCGCGTGTGGCTGCGGCCAAGCTTCAGCGGAGTGCGGCCGATTTGGAGGATCGGGAAAAGCGGTGGCGCGCCATCTTCGAGCACAATCCGGCCATGTACTTCATGGTCGATGAAGCCGGCACTGTCCTCGACGTCAATACATTCGGCGCGACACAACTCGGCTATGCTCGTGCTGAACTGATTGGTCAATCCGTGCTGGAGGTATTTCTCGAGGAGGATCGCGCCTTCGTTCGCGAATGCGTTCGGACGTGCCTGGAGGATGTCGGACAAACGCGCACGTGGGACGTCCAGAAGGTCAGGAAGGACGGCTCGGTATTGTGGGTACGTGAAATCGCCAAAGCCATGCTCTGGGCGGATGAGCGGCCCATTATCCTTGTCGCCTGCGAAGATATAACGGAGCGAAGGCGGACTGAACTTGCCCTGCAGCGGAGCGAAGCACATTTGGCCCAGGCGCAGGAGTTGAGTCACACAGGCAGCTTCAGCTGGAACCCTGCTACGGGCGAGGCCTTCTGGTCAAAGGAAACATTTCGGATTTTCCAATTAGATTCTGAGACAGTGCCACCGGGGCCGCAGCTCGTCGTTGAGCGCACTCATCCCGATGATAGGGCTTCGGTTAAAGAAATTATCGATCGCGCGATGCGAGACCCGAGCGATTTCGAGCACGAATACCGGCTTCTGCTACCGGACGGCTCGGTAAAGCACATTCATGCGCAGGCACGAGCCACGAGGACAGCCTCTGGTGACATCGAGTTTGTTGGGGCAGCTACGGATATTACGGCGGCGAGGCGAGCAGAACAGCAGCTGCGCCGCAGCGAGGCCTATCTGGCCGAGGCCCAGCATCTCACTCACACAGGCAGCTGGTCCTGGGACGTCTACGGCCTAGATTTCGTGTATCGCTCCGCCGAGGTCGATCGTCTGTTTGGCTTTAGCCCACAAGAGCCGGTATCGATCGAGACCATTCGATCGCGCATCCATCCGGACGACTTGCCGCGGCTACAGGAGGTGCAGCGGCAGGCGATTGAACACGTGGAAGAACGGTTCGAGTATGATTTTCGTATTCTTCTGCCAGATGGCGGGATAAGGCGCATACACTCCGTTGCACACGTTGTCCTCGGCAGCGATGGTAATGTCAGCGAGCTGATCGGAACACATATGGATGTCACCGAGCAGCACGCAGCTAGGGAACGCCTGGAAAACACACTTGTCGCGCTGCGCGAAAGCGAGCAGCGCTTTCGCGACTACGCCGAGACAGCTTCCGACTGGCTCTGGGAAACTGGGCCGGATCATCGGGTCACTCACTTGTCCGAGCACACCAGCGCTGCGGGAATCTTGGCGACAGGATTGATGGGCCTGCTTCGCTGGGACATTGCTTGCGACACGGAAGAGGAACCCGAGAAGTGGCGTCAGCATCGGGCGACGTTGCAGGCGCATCTGCCGTTTCGGGATCTCATCTACCGTACCGTGAATCGAACGGGATCTCCGATCTATGTCCGTACGAGTGGCAAGCCATTCTTCGATGGAAACGGAACTTTTCTGGGCTATCGGGGCGTCAGCACTGACATAACGGCTCTCATTCGCGCTGATCAGGCCGAACAAGAGCTGCGAAAGGCACAAGCGGAGCTTGCACATGTCACGCGTGTAACGACGTTAGGAGAACTGACGACTTCCATCGCTCACGAGATAAACCAACCACTCGCCGCTATTCTCAACAACGCCGATGCGTGCCTCGGCTGGATGGCTCGGGAAGCTCCTAATCTTGCCGCCGCGCGCTCTTCAGTGGAATGGATCATCGAAGACGCAATCCGGGCAAGCGAGGTGATCCGCAGTGTTCGCGCGCTCGCGAAGAAAGGCGAGATTCAGATGGTGCCACTCGACATTAATGAGGTCGTTAGGGATGTCATTGCGCTGGTAACACGAGAGCTGGTGAGCCACCGAGTGACGTTGCGAACCGAGTTGGCGGCCGCGCCGCCGAGGATCCTCGGTGACCGAATTCAGCTACAACAGGTGATCATCAATCTGGTAATGAACGGAATTGAGGCGATGGACGCAGTTACCGACCGGCCGCGCGAACTTCTAATTCGATCATCCAAGGACGATCTGGGGCACGTGCAGCTTGCAGTGGCCGATTGCGGCGTCGGGATCGCCGAGAAGGACGCTGACCACGTCTTGGATCCCTTCTTCACCACCAAGCCGAGTGGCCTTGGAATGGGCCTTTCGATCTGCCGTTCTATCGTGGAAGCTCATGGAGGGCGGCTATCGCTTCTCCAGAAAAATGAACCGGGCGCGACCTTCCAGTTTGTCCTGCCCGTACACAAGGAGGCCCTCCAGTGACAGGACGATTTGACTCGCCAGGTGAGGGTAGCAATGCCGAGGCCTCGACGAAGGCCATCGTTTTTGTCGTTGAGGATGACATCTCGGTGCGCCGCTCGCTTACGAACCTTTTTCAACAGGTAGGGTTGGAGGTCGTGGCGTTTGGATCGGCCCGTGAAATGCTGCAGAGCACAATTCCGGACGTCACAAGCTGTCTAGTTCTTGATGTCCGGCTGCCAGGCCTGAGCGGCCTTGACTACCAGACCGAGCTGGCCAGGTTGAACATACACATCCCGATCATTTTCATCACCGGCCATGGCGACATTCCCATGACCGTCAAGGCCATGAAGGGAGGTGCGGTCGATTTTCTCAGCAAGCCGTTCCGCGATCAGGAACTGCTTGATGCCGTGGTTGCGGCGACCGAACGAGATCGCAAAAGACGGGAAGCTCAGCGAACCGTCGCGAATCTGCAGTCTCTATTTGAGACCTTAAGCCCGCGCGAGCAGGCAGTGATGAAACTGGTCGCGGCCGGCCTAATGAACAAGCAGGTAGCCGGCGAACTTGGGCTCGCCGAGATTACGGTGAAGATTTACCGGGGTCACGTAATGAAAAAGATGCGTGCCCGGTCGCTGGCCGACCTGATCAGAATGAGCGAGACGCTGGGAATTCGCGTCGATCGTTCCGAACAAACGCAAGTATGATTTTACAATTCCATCACTTAAGCCCACTTTTCGCCGAAAGTGGCTAGCGCTTTGGCTGCCGCTGTACTGCGTCTGGAGGGCTCATCTTGTCCACGCCTTTGATTTCCGTCGTTGACGACGACGTCTCCGTCCGTGCGTCGACAGAAAACCTTCTGAAATCGCGTGGCTACGTCGTGCAGATATTTGCGTCGGCCGAGGCACTCCTGCGGTCGCCGTACTTGAATGAGACATCCTGTGTCATCACCGATGTGCAGATGTCGGCCATGAGCGGGCTGGAGCTGCTGGCAGAGATGCGGACGCGTGGTTACGACGCACCATTCATTTTCATTACAGCTTTCCCCAACGAGCGCGTGCGCGCGTCAGCCCTGGACGCCGGGGCGATTGGCTTCCTCGCCAAACCCTTTGCAGGACAAGCGTTAATCGAATGCCTCGACACCGCACTGAACGCGTATGACGGCCGGCGCGACATCTGATGCAATCTATCTGCGGCTTGGGTTGGTGTCCGATCTAAACGCTCCACGCGTCGATCTCGCCGCCGATCAACCTCTTCGAGTCAAAGATGCTACTTGCTCTAAAATCAAGCGAGCGAGAGGCCAATTGTCGCTTGTCGACACTTTAGCGACCATCGCCGGGCGGCTACATTGGTGCAGAACAACCTTATCGCTGCGAGTGCTGGAAGGGTACGCCAGCTCGACTCATTCTGCAGATCGACGTTCAACGTAATGCTCACCCAAAGCAATCGACGACCCTGAGCCCTTCTTAACTCGTCTGGATCGTTTCTATATGTTCTATTGCAGAGCGGAGCTGGCCGAGAGCGATCGACAAAGCAAGAGTTTGGCTGTTCGCAGCCGACTGCAGTGACGATGATAACGGAGCTTCGCCCAGGACAACCGCCGCGTGTCTTCTGTTGAGGCTTTTCTGGTGAAAGTGCTCTGCACGATGATCGTGCTCTCGGCGTCGTTATGTCCGTTGACGCATGCCAGCCGTCTTGCCCATCGGGCGCCGCTTCGCTGTGCATTTCCTTGCCCACCGACTCGCGGCAGGCGCCCACACCCTTACTACTTCGTAGGCGCCATCTGTAGACAACTTCTGGCTCCAAGCCGTCCAACGACTCGGCACAACACGCCTGGTCCTCGGCGGCCGGGCGCACTTTGGCGGCACCCCATCCAGGTCCTCTCCGCAGCGAGCATTGTCGCAATTGCCTTCCGCAGTGAGCCCCTACTTCCAAGGCTCAAACAAATCAGCAACCGCTAAGCCAAGAAGCACTCTGCGGACAGTATTCTGAGCCAACTCAGAGGAACTCTCAGCCGAAAAGGCGATAAACACAGAGGAGCCCGGAGCACGCTAGATTGGTCTACTCCATCGGGCCAAATCACCGGTGATCCCATTGTCACATAAAATCATCCTCATAGTCGTATGTTGAGGGGCTCGCTGAGATCTCAGTATCACTACCTTCACTGTCGTCAGCTTTGGAAAGATACCGCGCAGCAGTACCTTTGCGCTGCCATTCGCCGTCGCTATTCCTTACCCACTTATCTGACTTCGCTGGGTCAAGAACCATGTTGTCGGCGTCAACCTCGACGAATCCCATCTTTGCCGCACGGGCTCTTGCTTCCGAATTAGCCGGACGCAAATTGAGCAGCGGCTGTTTTCCGTCTAGTCGAAGCTGGTGCTCGAGCAGGATGTCGCCAGCGTTCTCGACAAGCGGATGAACGACTTGAAGATCCACAGTAGAGGTAGTCCCGTTGCGTCCAGGAAATAGCTTCTTCCACCTTTCGACGTCGAACTCGGTCATGCTGTCGCCGCCTTCCGTTCTTAGAAGTCCGACACTCTTGTTGCCCAATTGGTAGCTGAAGTATCGCGCCTTCTCGGAATCTCGGGTTCGCCCGTAGTCTTTGGCAACTTCGGCAGTTCGCCTTGCCTTGCCGGACACGAAGTCGGAGTACTCTTGGGGGTTGTTGGCGATTTTCATGATTTCGTCACCATGATAGGCCTCCGCGGCTTTTCGGAATGACTGACGATCCTCGAACTCTATTATGGGAGGGGTTGAAACGAGCGAATACGGTCTTGTTGCCGCAGATGAACTGCTACTGGAACCAGATTCGGCTAAGCGCATATTTGCGAACGCATCCGCAAAGATGTCCGCGTCCATTTGCTCATCAGTTTCGGCATAGTCAGAGGATTGGAAGTAGGACGAGCCATTGATCCGATTATACATGGCGATTGGTGCTCCCGTCGGACATACATTTCCGCATCTGTTTAGGCTTGTTAGGCCCAGCGGCGCTGATAGGGAGCCTGGCTTACCAAAACCTGACGTGGCCGCCCTCACGTTTGGCTTGTCATAGGGCTTCCTTTCGAACTACACGGCGGCACGCTCGTGCCATTGGCATTCATCAGGTTTGATGAGAGGCCGCGAACACCTCCGAGGAAGCTCCTTTATTGGGAATTGGGCCGATCGCTGGTTGACCTGCTGATGCCAATCGGATCGTACTCTTTTCGGAGTTCCGCCGCTTCATATTCGGATTTTTTCAACGTTCGAGTGGAGCTCGCGCACCGCCTTCCATAGATTGGCCGATTTCCAGACTTTGACCAACGATATCGCCTGCGCCAGAAAGGCCGTCTAACGTCGATTCGTGGAAGCGCGACCCGCTCGTCCGGCGTTAGCGCTCCTCTATTTAAATCCGCATTTCGCCTTCGCCACGATTATCCCAGCTGAACCACGGAATGAATGTCAGCCGCTGCGGTTCTAGCTGTCCAGGCGATTTGTCGTAGTTATAAAGCGCCGCTTCTTCAGAATGCGTGCGTTGCAACCGCGCCCCGTCCGCCTGCAGCATAATCTTGCCGTTAAAGAGACCTGTTCCTTCCATAAGGGAAAACCGGCTGTCTGAGTGAAGCCAAACGTTGTCTAACTCGGTCCCGTTGTCGGCCTCCTCCAGACAATAAATTAAGGGGCCACGCTGGATGGCCACCTTGCCGGCCAAATTGCGAAGTTGATGGCCGTATACGCGGCGCACTTGCATCGGCAGCGATAATTTGACGCGATCTCCCTGCTGCTACGCTCGGCGAATGTGCAAATAGCTCCTGCGCGGCTCGCAATTCATGGGCTCGCCGCAGGCTCGCCTGCGGCACGCTGTACCATTCTGGCAGCGCAGGGCGAGCGTGTGGGCAATTGGCGGCGCAGATTCGACGGCGATTTCTACCTCTTCTCTCCAGGGATAGCTGCCGCTTATCAGCTAACGCAGCGCGTGTCCGTCGACCGATATTGCTACTCTATTACCAACGTAGAGATTTACATAGAGCGCATCGGTGCTGGCGTGTAGATGTAATGACCAATGGATGTGAAAAGCCGTGCGATGTTCGGTGGACAGCAGGCGCAGCCAAACCAAGGTCGTCGCACCGGCAAGACATGATTGTAGATGCCATTAGACCTCAGCGTTTTTGGATGCATTTCGAGCCGTTAACATAAAAATAATGGCGCCCGTCGAACGCGATACCGCCGAGAGCGCGCGCTCCATCACGTCTGCATAGCGACTGTCCAGTTCCAACTCCAGCATACGGCGCGCGAACATCATCAAGCCAATCGACACGCAACTTTCCGCATACGCCGTATCATTCGGCAAATCGTAATCGCTGCTGTACGCTTCGCCGGCACTTTGCGAGCCGATGGCTCCGGTAATATAGATCTTGCGCTGGACCATGTTTTGCCATTGCCGTAGGCAAGTTTGGCGCTGCTGGTCGTTCTGGCGCAGACGCGCGAGATGAGCTACTGCCGTCATGAGGTATACAAAACGAACCGCATGACCTATTGCAGTCCTCTGCTCCGAAAGCGGCAACTGCGCTTGGCTGTACGCTTTGTTTTTTATCATCCAAGGCGTGCCGTGGGATTTGGCGACGCGGGATTGCTGGCGCTTCTCTTACTCAATGTCGTAGAAGTGCGGCTCCGTGCCACGTTCCTAGCCGTACAACTGATCGCGCTCTGGGCCAAAAACTGTGCCGAGGTGGTCAGCAAGCCTGCAAACGACCTCCAGCAATCGCCGTTTGCCAGTTGCCTGAAAGAACGCGACACCTGCTTCAATCAAGTGCCCCGCGCAATAAAGTTCGTGGCACTCCGCTAGGTTGGTCCAGCGCTCCTGAGGCGCGTTCAGTATGAAATAGGTGTTGAGATAGCCGTCGCCACATTGGGTGGCCGCCATCAATTCAATGAGCTCATCGGCCGCTTTCTCCTGCTCTGGATTTGGTGTCTGGCATAGCGACCATGCAGCCGCCTCAAGCCATTTTGCGACGTCACTGTCCTGAAAGACCGCGCCGTGAAACTCGCCCCTCGCACGTCCGGCGGCAACGCGGAAGTTCTCTACCGCGTGGCTCGGTATCGCCCCGGGATTGCGATCGTTTAGCACCTCCCATTGCTAGGGAATTGCCACTTCCCTGACCAGTTGCTGGCATTGCCCAATCAGCGGATCCAAGACTTCTTGATTGTGAAGATCGACTTCGGCCACATTTCTCTCGTTCCTCCTTGCCGTGTGGCGAAAGGAGCCTAGTAAGCCACCTCACCACGATTGCGTCGTTGAGGTTGTGGCTCTGAGATTTGCGGCTGCACACTCGTAGTCTCGGTGCGAGGGTTCAAACGATAGAAATGGTGAGGCTGCCCTAAGGCGCCACACTCCCAGACGCGCGTTGACAGCAGTCGTTCGACGAGGGGGACAGCAATTCCCGTGCCGATTATGAGGACCGGTTCTTCTGGCAACCCGATCTGCAGCTCCGCGGAAGGAACCCGATGCGATCGCTGGCCCACCAACCGGATTTGGCGGTCGTGCTAATCCCACGTCGTCGCAAGGCTAGTCCATCCTGCTATACGAGCGGGTGACTGTCGCTGGATCAGACAGTGGCCAATAGTACTCGCCTGCCGCATATACAGCCAGGGGCGCCGCGTCCTTCCGGTGCGGCGCCCCCTGCACTTGGTTTTGGGCCCTCACCTTGCGCGGGAATGTCAGTTATCTAACAATCCATTTGATGACACGTATCAGGTCGGAGAGCCGCGGTGGCGCGTGTGGCCCAACCGGATTGCGTGAACCCCTGCCACGCGCGATCGAAGGGACAAACTGGGCTGCTAATCCTGAGCAATCGTCCCCGGAGTCGAAGTGCATGCTCGACGTGCCCGACATCGCGCGGATGCTGGCAATCGGGAAAAGTAAGTTGTCGCGCGTATGCGCCGCCAGTGAATAAGCTGCGACGGAGCGGCCCGAAGCTGTTGTGCAGCGACTTGTTCGTCGACATCGGCGAGGTGGGAGGATGAGTTAGAGAGTATCTTTTGTGGCTTCAGGCTGATTTGGCCCTGCAAAGCAGATCGCGGGCTGGTAACCGAGAGCCGACTTCGATCTTCCAATTATCCGGAATTTCCACTTGTTATCGACCGTTCGGCTCGAACAAGAGGAAGGTAACGCTCGCTCCCAGGACGTTAGTCGGTAGACGATGATGACGCAAGCAGGGCTGACTGCTGCTCATCGAGCTGGATCGGTCTATGATTGACCTGTGATACCGGGATCGTTCTCTTTCTGAGCTCGCCCAGGCGATTCGTGGCCTCAAGGACCGACATAACACTGTAGCCTCATTCCACAGTCACCGATTTTGCTAGATTACGCGGCTGATCCACGTCCGCGCCCCTTACGAGAGCGGTATGGTAAGCCAAGAGTTGTACCGGAATGGCATAGACCATCGGCGTAAAGCGTGCGACCATCTCAGGCAGCACAATGGTCATGAGTGTGTCCACCGTCGCTTCCAAAGAACCCTTCGAATCGGTGATCAGGATGATCTTGCCGCCCCGAGCCGCAACTTCTTGCATATTCGAGACGGTCTTCTCGAAGACATCGTCATAAGGTGCGATCACCACCACAGGCACGGCCTCATCGATCAGTGCGATCGGTCCGTGCTTGAGCTCGCCGGCGGCATAACCTTCTGAATGGATATAAGCAATTTCCTTCAGCTTGAGTGCGCCCTCGAACGCCAAGGGAGCCGATGTGCCACGACCGAGATAGAGCACGTCCCTTGAATCGGCGATATAACGCGCGAGCTTCTCGATCTGCGGCTCGATCAACAGCGCCGCAGCAATCAACCGCGGCACTTCGATAAGCTCACGCACGAGCCTCGTTTCATCGATCTCAGACAGTTTACCGCGCTCTTTGCCTGCTGCGACGGCAAGCGCCGCCAATACCATCAGCTGGCAGATAAATGCCTTGGTGGAGGCGACGCCGATTTCCGGCCCCGCCAGCGTCGGCAGCACGGATTCGCTCTCGCGCGCAATCGTCGACGTCGCGACGTTGACCACAGATATCGTGTGCACGCCCTGGTCCTTGGCGTATCGCAGTGCAGCTAGCGTGTCAGCGGTTTCGCCCGATTGCGAGATGACGATCGCGAGATCGCCCCGGCGCAAAGGCGCCTCCCTATAGCGGAACTCGGACGCTACATCGATCTCGACAGGCAAGCGCGCCAGCCGCTCGAACCAGTATTTGGCGATGTGCCCGGCATAGCCTGCAGTCCCGCACGCGGTAATTGAGATGCGCTGAACGGATTTAAAGTCGAACGGCAATGTGACCGGCAGGGCGACGCGCTCGGCCGCCATGTCGAGATAATGCGCCAATGTCTTGCCGGCCACTGTCGGCTGCTCGTGGATTTCCTTGGCCATGAAGTGGCGATAATTCGCTTTGTCCACAAGGAGTGACGATACGCCAGACTTTGATGTTTCCCGCTGGACGACAGATCCGTCTGCGCTATAAATCACGCACATCGTGCGGGTAAGCACGGCCCAGTCGCCGTCTTCAAGATAGGTGATGGTGTCGGTCAAAGGCGCGAGCGCAATCGCGTCCGATCCTAGATACACTTCGCCGATACCATGTCCGATCGCAAGGGGCGACCCCTTACGCGCACCGATCAAAAGATCATCGTGGGCTTTGAAAAGGAATGCCAGCGCGAAGGCACCGCGCAGCCGTGGCAGTGACGCTTGTACCGCATCCCGCGGCGAGTAGCCCCTGTTGAGATAAGATTCGACGAGATGCGCCACCACCTCCGTGTCTGTCTCTGAGTTAAAGTGGGCTCCATTCCGCTCCAGTTCGGCTCGCAGCTCGCGGAAATTCTCAATGATCCCGTTATGAACGACCGCGACATTTTCTGTCGCATGCGGGTGAGCATTGCTCTCGGTCGGCTTTCCATGAGTCGCCCAGCGGGTATGACCGATGCCGATATGACCCAACGGCGGATAATAGCACAGCTGCTCTTCAAGGTTTCTCAGCTTACCTTCAGCGCGCCGGCGTTCGATACGGAGACCTTCGAGAGTCGCGAGGCCTGCGGAGTCATAGCCACGATATTCCAATCGCTTGAGCGACGCGACCAACTGGCCAACGACCGGACCACGCCCCAAAATGCCAACAATTCCACACATATCGATCAATGCAGCCCAAGTTCAAGGGGCCCGAGGTCCCGCCTACAGGAATCCGATCATGAAATCGCCTGCCCGATGGTAACAGGCGTCAAGTTCGGGCTTTTTCGCGGCCGCCTGTATCGCCGCCGCATTCGCAAGCGTGAGTTAGACCTCCTTTAGCCATCATCGCTTCGGCCGACTACATTCCGCTTTTGGCTGCCGATCGAGTACAAACTGCGCAGCAGCTCTAGCTTGAATTGTTCTGTTCTACCTGAAACATTTTGCCGGCTTGGATTTAGGAGGCCCATCATACTCGTACGAAGGCAAGTACGCTATCGAGATTAGACGATTGGCAGCGAAGCTCTATTGTACGAGCGTAAACTTTCGATATCGAAACGTTGGAGCATCTATACCAACGTTTACTACTCTTTCTCATCTTGTCTTGTGTCGGCCGCTCCACTGCCTGCCGCGAGCTTGACATTGGCAACAGCGCTGATCACGGGCGATGAATCGACCGCGAAGACCGGGTGTTCTGTCCGGAAGTTAACGGTAGGGGGGCTTTCTTGACTACGAATTGGCGTGCAAGCTTGACTGTACGCTTGCTTGCATCCCGTCATCGGGCAAATGCATCGATGACTGCGGCTCCAGCTCGTCGCTCTCGCAAGCCGTGACGAGACCACGCGTATGCGTACTTGCGCCTGAGGTTAGATAGGAACACAGATGGTCAGCTTCTATCTCGTTGGAGATATAGCCCGGACAAGCGCGCCCTTGCGCTCGCAACCGCGATCGCATGCATCTCGCCTACTTAGGATCGTCAGAGATATAAGCCAGGATGCGAGCGTTAATTGACTTTGATGTTTTGGAGATCAATGCGTTCACACAATCCAGTCCGATTTAAAACAATGTATATAGTGTGCTTTCCTAGCTGATGTGTATGACTGGACATAACGATCGCTTTCCTCAAACTGCGGGTGGAGCGGGCTTGCGCATCTAGACTTCACGAGAAACGGCTTCCAATAGCGTTTCACAGGGCTTTTCTTTCCGGCGAAACTACGAGAGACCATGACGGTTCAGGACTCAAAGCGACGCGTTGCGCTGATCACCGGCGTCACCGGGCAGGACGGAGCATATCTCGCCGAGTATTTGCTCGGTCTCGGCTACCACGTGCACGGGATCAAGCGCCGATCGTCCTCGTTCAACACCGCGCGCGTCGATCATCTCTACCAGGATCCGCATGCCGGCAGCGTGCCGTTCCTGATGCACTATGGCGACATGACGGATTCGACCAATCTGATCCGGCTGGTGCAGCAGATCCGGCCGACCGAGATCTATAACCTGGCCGCCCAGAGCCACGTCCATGTCAGTTTCGAGAGCCCGGAATACACCGCCAACGCCGACGCAATCGGCGTTCTGCGCCTTTTGGAAGCGATCCGCATCCTCGGCATGGAAAAGGAGACGCGGTTCTACCAGGCCTCGACCTCGGAGCTTTACGGGCTCGTGCAAGAGGTGCCGCAGAAGGAAACCACGCCATTCTATCCGCGCTCGCCCTATGGCGTCGCCAAGCTTTATGGCTATTGGATCACGGTGAACTACCGTGAGGCCTATGGCATTTTCGCCAGCAACGGCATCCTTTTCAACCATGAGAGCCCGACCCGCGGCGAGACGTTCGTGTCGCGCAAGATCACCCGCGCCGTCGCCCGCATCGAGGTCGGCCTCGAGAACACGCTCTATCTCGGCAATCTCGACGCCAAGCGCGACTGGGGCCATGCCCGCGACTATGTCGATGGCATGCACAGGATCCTGCAGGTCGACGAGCCCGGCGACTTCGTGCTGGCGACCGGCGAGACGCGGTCGGTCCGCGAGTTCGTCGAGGTGGCGTTTGCCGAGGTCGGGCGCAGCATCGAATGGCGCGGCAGGGGCGTCGAGGAGGTCGGCGTGGACAAGGCCTCGGGCAAGACCCTGGTGCAGATCGATCCGACCTATTTCCGTCCGACCGAGGTTGATCTCCTGATCGGTGACGCCAGCAAGGCGCGCGCCAAGCTCGGCTGGGCTCCGAAGACGCCGTTCTCGCGACTGGTGAAGGAAATGGTCGCCAGCGATCTCGTTGAAGCCAAGCAGGATGCGACCAATGGCAAGCACGTCGTTTGAACTGAAGGGTAAGACGGTTTTCGTTGCGGGCCATCGCGGCATGGTCGGCGCGGCGCTGATGCGCCGGCTAGCACGCGAACAGGCCGATCTCTTGACGGTGCCGCGCAGCGAGCTCGACTTGCGCGACCAGGCCGCGGTGAACGCCTGGTTTGCCGCGAAGCGGCCGCAAGCCGTGTTCCTCGCCGCCGCGAAGGTCGGCGGCATCGTCGCTAACAACACGCTGCGCGCCGAGTTTCTGCACGACAATCTGGCGATATCGAGCAACGTCATCCAGGCGGCGCATGCCAATGGGTGCGAGAAGCTGATGTTCTTCGGCTCCTCCTGCATCTATCCGCGCTTGGCGCCTCAGCCGCTGCGAGAGGATTCGTTATTGACCGGCCCGCTGGAACCGACCAACGAACCCTATGCCATCGCCAAAATCGCCGGCCTCAAGATGGCCGAGGCCTATCGCAGCCAGTACGGCGCCGATTTCATCAGCGTGATGCCGACTAATCTCTACGGCCCCGGGGACAATTATCACCCCGAATACAGCCACGTCGTCGCCGCGCTGATCCGCCGCTTCCACGAGGCCAAGATTTCGGGCAGCCGCAACGTCGTGGTGTGGGGCACCGGCACGCCGCGCCGCGAATTCCTCTATGTCGATGATCTCGCCGATGCCTGCATCCATCTGATGAAGACCTATTCCTCGTCGGAACTGGTCAATATCGGTAGCGGCGAGGACATCAGCATCGCCGACTTCGCACTCATGATCGCGGCCGCCGTCGGTTTTCGCGGTGAGATCAGCTTCGATACGTCGCGCCCGGACGGCACGCCACGCAAGCTGCTCGACGTGCGTCGGCTGTCTGGGCTCGGCTGGCGCGCCACGACTTCGCTAAAGGATGGCATTCAGCTGGCATATCGGGCGTATCGGGCTGACAGCGACGGACGGCACCAGAGTGATTCGCTTGTTCCCGGATAAGGGGCGATCCCACGATCGCCCGGCGGTGAACGTCCGTCCTAGCAGACTCGCCGCTCACGTAACGATCAATCTTGCTTCGCAAGTTGACGAACGTTCATTGTCAACAGCTGCCCTCAGTTCGCCGCCAAGAACCCCTGCCGACTTGCAGGAAAGGAAAGATCAGATCGAGACGTGCTGCCAGCAGTTGAGAGCTCATCGACTCTAAATCTCAACCGCCGACGGGCGATCACTAGCCGGAGCGAACCGGCGCTCCCTTCCTCTTGACCAATGCCTTAGCGATGGTCGGTCATCATCCTCGCCGACAGCATCACGATGGACATGAGCGCGCCTAACATCCCGAACGCCATTGGCAAGCCAAATATGTGTGCGATGAGCCCGATGCCGGCCGGCCCGACGAGTATACCCGCGTAGCCGCCGGTCGTGATGACCGCTATCGCTATGCCTGCTGGCATCACGTTCTGTTTGCCGGCGCGTCGACACAGTACGGGTACAACATTTGAAATACCCAATCCGATAAGCAGGAACCCTGCCATAGCAATCAACGCAACGGGCGCGGCTACCACGGCCAAAAAGCCTGTTACCATTAGTACAGTCCCGAGCATCAATGTGGCACGGTCGCCGATTCGCGCCACCACGGCATCTCCGCTGAGACGCCCTGCGGCCATGGCCATTGAGAAGAGCATATAACCAATGCCCCCGTGCGCCTCCGCGAGAAGATCTCGTTCAACGAGAAGCAAAGCGCTCCAATCGAGCATTGCACCTTCTACAAGAAAGGTGATACCCGCGAGCACCGCTATGAGCAACACACTGCGGTGGGGCAAGACAAATAATGGCCCCTGCTGTCTCGAACCCGTCGCCAGCAACCTCGGCCAGGCCGTCACAATCGCGATCGTTACTAACGCCGAACAGATTAACGTCGAGAGAAGCGAGCCACACTGCAGGGAGACTAACAAGGTGACCGCGGCAGAGCCGGTGACTTCCCCAATGCTGTACCGAGCGTGGAAGCCGGACATCAATAGACGGCCCGTGGCGCGCTCCAGTTCAATCGCGTGGATGTTCATTGCTACATCGATCGAGCCGAGTGAAACGCCGAAAGCAAATAGCGTGGCACCGAGCCTTACAGGTGTGTCGGAAATTGCAAGGCACGGCAGGATGATCGCGAGTCCAAGTCCACCCGCGAGGATAATGGGCTTGCTGCCGTACCGCGAGTTGAACACGCTGGTCAAAAGCATCGCGACGACAGATCCCGTTCCGAGACAGAGCAGCAGTAGACCAAGCATGCGGTCATCCGCCGCGAGCCGCTCCTTGGCGAGTGGCACCAAAGGCGCCCAGGCCGCGAGGCCGAATCCGGCCACAAAAAATGTCAGGCGTGTCCCAAGCAGGCCGGCAGACAAATTGGCACATGGTATCACGGACGCTCCTGAGAGAACGGACTCGCGGGCGCGGCGCCCCTCATCCTGCGTGCGTCGCCTGCAAGCGACGCGCGGCTCGACGATGATGGCCTCAAGTTGACGTTCTTCATCCCTGCAAATGCGATGCCGTCACAAATGCTGAACTGCGTCACACGGAGAGCGACAAGTAGGGGTGATCGTCGAGCCCCTGGGGATGGCGGTGTTTCGCGCCAATCTCTCCCGGATGAGCTGGCCACACGAGGGCAATGATTTTTGCTGGTCTGCGACAGCCAAATCGCAACGCTCAGCATGCTTGTCGCAACGCCTACAAAGCCGACGGCGCCCCAGGCCTCTATGCAGTTGGCGCTAACACGGCCGTCCTTTTTCCGACAACTTTGCACAATCGGAAGCTCTCATCACGAGTGGCGGCGCTGTCTCAAGAGATCACTACAACGAGCTCCGCTACCACGCGCAAGCGGTTAATGTCGGCCCCGATGGTTTCGACATTCGTTCGTCCCTGGTTTCCGGCCGCCAGATGGTTCCCGCGCAGCCATTGGGCCTCAATAGGCAACGATGGCGGCGAGATGGATGGCAGCCAAGAAGTTCCTGGCTAGTTTGTCGTAGCGAGTTGCGACACGCCTGAAATCCTTGAGGCGGCAGAAACAGCGCTCGATGACGTTGCGCCCCTTGTAGGCGCGTTTGCTGAAGCTGTGGAGAGTGACCCTGTTGGATTTGTTTGGAATGACGGGCTTGGCACCACGATCGACGATTTCGGCTCGAAAGCCGTCGCCGTCGTACCCTTTGTCGCCAATGAGGGCAGACATGGGTGGCGCGAGTTCCAAAAGGGCTGGCGCTGCGGCAATATCAGCGTCCTGGCCTGGAGTGAGATGAAATGCGCAAGGTCTGCAGTCAGGGTCGCTCAGCGCGTGGATTTTCGTGGTCCGCCCGCCGCGCGAGCGGCCGATCGCTTGTTCATGCTCCCCCCTTTTCCGCCGCTCGCCGAGCGATGCGCTTTGATCGTGGTGGAGTCGATGGACAAAGTCACGCCGTCTTTGCCGCAGCGGGCGAGCGCTTCAAAGATCGCCCGCAAATGTCCGCGCTTGGCCCAGCGATTGAAACGATTGTAGATCGTCGTGTACGGACCATAGTCGGGCGGGCAATCGCGCCAGCGTGCGCCGCACTGAAGCATGTGAATGATACCGCTGATGACGCGTCGATCGTCGTCGCGCACCGGTCCGGTCTGGTTCGTTGGCAGATGCGGCTCTATCAGAGTCCATTGCTTGTCGTTGAGCCAGAACAGTCCTTTGCGCATCGAAGTCCCCCGCGTGGAATCAACCCGCTGCGAGGGAATCAGAGTTCGCTAATTAGGTACAGACCCTAGCGCAAAGGGTACAGTGAGCGACGAAAAGCCGTAGCCAATGGCTCCATTTACAAAGGCAGCAAAACACGTCGTTGCGGCCAGAAACCAGATAGCAGCATCAAACTCAGGCATTTCCTTAATTTTCCCACTCCAGAGGGTCGGGTCACACGTCGGGGGAGCCAGCGCGGCCATTGGTCATCGGGTTGCGGCAGATGCTGAACATTCGCTTAGCAGCTCCGCCCTTCTTCACAATGGCAGCGGCCGTTTTTGCGTTCAGCAGTTGCTCTTGTTCTCGACTTCGATCGTGCAACGCAAGCTGTGCTGCACTTCCCGATACCCGGCAACGATCATTCAGCCAAAACGCGTCGGCTTGTTTCTCGGCTTGTCGATCAATGGTCCTCGTATCGAAAGCGGTAAGTGCGTCGGCCATGGATACGGGCCGTTCCCACGGCGCGTGTCGACCCCTAAGCGGTTCAGCGCCATCATTTTTCGGCTAGCAACGCAACGCGGTTAGACGGAAGCAAACAATTCTCCTTCAAGAGCCCTGGGATAAATAGCAACGCGCCTTTTGTCAGCGAGGATCAATTCCCTTCTCCCCCGGCGATGTCGAGCTTGGGCATTCCGCTGCCTTGAAATGTACGGTGAAATTCACCTTAGCGGAGCAGCCGGGGATCACCGATGTGTTCTTCCGAGCCCCCGATAGCCGCCAAGCTCGGCACCACGGGCGTGAAGATCTCAATGCGTAACGGAGCGTGAAGCGATCGCAGGCTCCCTCGCTTGACACTGAGCGAACCTGGATTGAATTTATCGTCATTGCTTGGCCAGCTGGGGATCAGCAGCGCCGGTGAGGCCGAACTCGGCGGCGTTCTTCGCGCGGCCGGAGCTCGCGTCGGCGCGGTGGTCCGACGCGAACACGACATAGACCGCCGGCAGCACGAAAAGCGTGAACAGCGTGCCGACAGTCATGCCAGCGACGAGCACGAGCCCAATCGAGAAGCGGCTCGCGGCGCCAGCTCCCGTTGCAGTCAACAAGGGTATGAAGCCCGTGACCATTGCCGCCGTAGTCATCAAGATTGGACGCAGTCGGACGCGCGCCGCCATCTCTATAGCCGAGCGACGGTCAAGTCTCTCCTTGAGCTGCAGCTCATTGGCGAACCCAACCATCAGGATGCCGTGCTTGGAAATCAACCCCACCAGTGTCAACAGTCCGACCTGGGTGTAGATGTTCATAGTTGCCCAGCCAAAAAATGGCGGGATCAAGGCGCCCACGATTGCCATCGGTACGCTGATCATGATGATGAAAGGATCGCGCAGACTTTCAAACTGCGCCGCAAGCACCAAGAATATGATGATGATTGCAAATGCAAAGGTAATCGCCAGTTGGTTACCCTCGTATACGTATTGGCGGGCGTCGGCCAGAAAATCGTGGCTGAAGCCTGCGGGCAGTTTCTTTGCCTCGGCTTCCAGGAAGTCCACAGCCTGACCGATCGTGACGCCAGGCATCGGCACGGCCTGAAAGGTCGCGCAGTTGAGCTGATTGTAGTGGGTGAGAGCGTTCGGATCGGTCGCAGTCTCGATGGAGACTACAGTAGACAGCGGGAGCATCGAGCCCGTCGCAGTCTTCACATAATAGCTCCCGATTGCTTGCGTCGCCAGGCGCTCCTGACGTGGGACCTGCGGGATCACCTGGTAGGAACGGCCCTGCAAATTGAAGCGATTGACGTAGTTTCCGCCAAGTAAGGTGGCGAGCGCGCTACCGATAGTCTGCATGGTGATGCCAAGCTCGTTGGCCTTAGACCGATCAACCTTGATTCGCACCACCGGCTGGTTGAACTCGAGGTCGGAGTCGCTCACCATGAACAGACCGCTCTTGCGCGCGACATCCTTCAGCTTGGACATCTGCTCGTAAACGGATTGGAAGCCAACCGTCGAATTAATCACCATCTGCACTGGTAGGCCACCCGAACCGCCCGGAAGCGGAGGCAAGCTAAAGGCAAACGCGTTAATACCTTCGATTTTGGACAGCTCGGCTTGAACGAGGGATTTTAGTACAATCGATGATCGCTTGCGCTCGTCCCACGGCTTGAGCAACATGCCGGCCATGCCACTCTGCTGGCCACTGATGCCATTGAGCACGAAGCTCAAGTCACTCTCTGGAAATTTCTTGAACGCGTTTTCAAGTTTGGCGCCGTAATAGTCGAGGTAGTCGATATTGGCGTATTTGGGCGCCTTCGTTAGCGCGAATACGATACCTTGATCCTCCTCCGGCGCGAGCTCCTTGGAAATATTCATGTAGAGAAAACCGACAAGGCCTAACATGGTCAGCGCAAATAGCCCGGTAATTGGGCGATATTCGAGCGAGCGGTCGAGCTTGCGGCCGTACCATCGTGTTATGGCGCCGAACCCGCGGTTCACAAGCCTTGCAAATCGGCCCCCCTCGGCGCGCCTCAGGAAGAGCGAGCACATCATGGGCGACAGCGTCAACGCGATCACGCCCGACACGATCACAGCTCCCGCCAGCGTAAACGCGAATTCGCGGAACAGCGCACCGGTGAGGCCGCCGAGAAACCCAATCGGCGCATATACCGCAGCCAAGGTGATCGTCATGGAGATAACGGGACCGACGATCTCGCGCGCGCCCCTTGTAGCAGCCAGTAGAGGCGTCGCACCTTCTTCTAAATGGCGATGAATGTTCTCCACCACCACGATCGCGTCGTCGACCACGAGACCGATCGCGAGAACCATCGCAAGGAGAGTCAGGAGATTGAATGAAAACCCCAGCGCGAGCATCATGCTGCAGACACCCACGAGCGACAACGGAATAGTGACCACAGGAATGATGACCGACCGCAGTGAGGCCAGGAACAGAAAGATCACGATCACCACGACCACGACAGCCTCAATGAGCGTCTTCTCCACTTCATCGATCGATGATTGAATAAACTGGGTGGAGTCGTAGGCCACTTTCATCGTCAGCGACGGCGGCAGGTTACGCTCCATTTCTGGAAACAGCCCTCGAACGCCTCGCACTATGTTTAGCGGATTGCCTTGCGGGCTCGCCTGCACGCCGATGAAGACCGCGTGCTCGCCGTTCATCGCGACGCTAGTGTCTGCCGTCTGCGCGGCAAGCTCGACTACCGCAATGTCTTCCATGCGCACAAAGCCACCGTCGTTGGCTTTGACGATCATCCGCTTGAAATCATCCACACTCCGCAGATCCGTATTTGCCGTGACATCGGAGATAGTGAAATAGCCCTTGGCCTGGCCAGCCGCGGCCTGGAAGTTGTTGGCGGCGATTGCAGCCGAAACCTCGGCCGGCGACACGCCGTGCCCAGCCATTTTCGCAGGATCGAGCCATAGCCGCATCGCAAAACTCTGACCGCCCAGGATGTCCGCCGCTGCGACGCCATCCACGGTTGCCATAACGGGTTGCACGACGCGCGAGAGGTAGTCGGAGATCGCGCTTGCCGTCAATTCCTCGCTGGAGAACGCGATATACATGACAGCGGTGGTTTGACCGGTCGATTTGGTGATGACCGGATCGTTTGATTCCTTTGGGATCAAATATTTCACTGAGTTGACCTTGGAGAGCACCTCGGTGAGCGCCTCGTTGGGATCAAAATTCAGCTTGATGTAGACTTGGATCGTCGAGGTACCGAGCACCGATGAGGAGCTGATGTAGTCGACGCCCTCGGCGGAAGCGACGGCCTGCTCCAGGGGAGTCGTGATGAACCCCTGGATCATGTCGGCGGAGGCGCCAGGATAGGAAGTAGTGATATTGACGACCGTATTAGATAGCTTGGGATATTGCCGGATCGGCAGTACGGTCGCCGCCCGAAAGCCGATCAGCAAGATCAGGAGGCTAACGACAATAGACAATACCGGACGTTTGATGAAAAGCTCGGTAAATGCCATCTCGACTCGCATTTCCAGAGGGGGATGCAAATACGCCAGCAAATTGCGGTACAGCAATGATCATCAATGCGGCGACTGCGCTAAAGCCCGTAGTATGAGGGAAGCGTTATCGGCTACTCTAAGGAATCACACGTTGCTGAGCATAGCGTGCCCGATCCTCCGCTTCTTCATCTTCGTCGCTTGAATGAAGGTTGGTTGCGCTGTTCTGATCGCTCATCGCGATCTCGAATAGTGGGCACCTTCTTAAGGCACAGCCCCCCAAGTCTTTTTGCGTGCAACCGGCTAACGGTCAGACTCAAGATGTTCGTCCTCACACCTGATTGGAACGCAACGACTTCTAGCAAGGCGTCACTTCGGGCTTCGCGCCGCCCCGCCGATCGAATGATCCGGGTTCGAGATCGAAAGTACAAACGACCTGACGGGTGCTCAACTCTACAAAGGTAAGTGGGAAATATAGAATGGGCTGCAAAAGACTATACCAAGGTTTGTCGAAACGCTCGCTGGTCGCAGCCCCGCGAAGTGTGACCTTGCCAGAGGCAAAATTCTCGGGCCTACAATATTCCGCAAGCCCCCCTCTCGCATCGCTAACTCGCTGAACAACTTTGCTCGGAGTTCGCCCTTGGCACCAATCGACACGTCTGTCGGAACAGTTGGCTTGAGCACTTCTTCCAGCTCAATATGCTGCGTAATGTTGGCTGCGCAGTGCGCTATGGAGTTGGCAACGCCAGTATTACCTTGTCGGTCAGCCGGGTCCATCCAACGTAGGCTGCTGCACAAAGCTCCGCGGGGCGTCGCAGTGGACTGTCGGCGGCACCGTCCACAAGTTCAAGATACTGGAGTCGGTCAACTGTCTCTAAATGCCCCTCGGCGATCGCAATTGGCCTTTCTCCCGAGCGGAATTCATCGAGCGCGGCGGAGAGTCCACGATTGAACGCAAGGGCCCGCTGACGTTCTTCCTTGCCGAGATACTGGTTGCGACTGCTCATCGCGAGCCCATCCTGCTCGGCAGCGGTCGGTACGGTGACGATCTCGATTGGGAGATTGAGATCAACCGCGCCATGCGACGCACGACTGCGCATTGGCTGAAAATCCTTCTGGCCAAAAAAAACAGCACGTCGGGCTGCACCATGTTCAACAACTGACATACGACAATAGCGACACCGCGAAAATGTCCAGGCCTGAAGGCTCCGCACAGCTTTGGCGAGGTCGCCCGGTTCAATTAAGGTCTCGAAATGACTCGGATAAACTTCCTGTGCATCCGGCGCAAAGTGGAAGGCAACACCGGCGTCGCGGCACAGTCCCTCATCCTGCAAGAAGTCGGGCGTGTAGGTGCTGAGATCCTCGTTCAGTCCGAACTGAGTGGGGTCGACGAAGATGCTGACGTTCGATCGCCGGGCTCAATCAAGCCAGCCCGGCGCCGGCCCGACTGAGCGCATAGCCGCGCGACAAATGCGCGCGCTCATCATCCTCGTATGCCGGCGGGCCCAGAAGTCGACGTCGCCCTCTTCTACTGAATGAAAGAGGTGGCCTCAGTTAGTGGCCTTACTTTGCCAAAACCAGGATCGCAGTCGAGCGCGGCCTCAACGTCAGAGGGCGACTCTTCGCTTAAACCATTTCCTTGGTAGGCCAATGTAGTAGCCACGCCTCCGA
This sequence comes from Bradyrhizobium sp. NBAIM03, assembly GCF_020194055.1. Lineage (NCBI taxonomy): Bacteria > Pseudomonadati > Pseudomonadota > Alphaproteobacteria > Hyphomicrobiales > Nitrobacteraceae > Bradyrhizobium > Bradyrhizobium sp. NBAIM03. Next base: position 100,448 of record NZ_JADYVS010000012.1, read on the forward strand.
AGTTCCGGCTCGGACCTGTGGAGCGTTTCGCAAATGGATTCCACAGGCGCGCCTGCATCAACAAGCTCGCGCAACAGTTCATCTTCCCGTCTGGTCCAGCGAGGAGAGCGGAGAGCCGCCTTCAAGTTAACCTCTTAGCCCTGAATTCATGCGGTTCTAGAGAAGAACTGTCCGCCAGCCTCGGCGAGCCTGTTCCGTGCCGAGCGCATTGCCAAGCTTGGCCTGCGATCTCCGCGTTCGTGTTCTAGAGTGCGCAGTACAGTCCCAATCAGGATGACAAAACTCATCTGAACAGAAGTGTGATCAACTGTATGGCCTCCGATAGCGTCGCCTCGGCTCTCCCAATGATCGTGTCCTCCTCAACAATGCCGGCGGAGGAATTCCTTCGAAAGCTATACGTTGGCATAGCCGAGCTGATCCTATGCCAACGAAATTTTGGAGCCACTAGGACTCACCCAGACCGTGACGGACAACCTGTGGGATGGGCGTGCGGCCCTGGAGTGAACCTGCGTGCGATAGCCTATCGCTAGGATCGCCCGCCACGGCCGGAACCGGCAGTACCAAACGCATGCAGTGGACCGGGCGCCTTGGTCGCAGCCAAGACCGGCTCGACCAGCATGGCGCGCGCATAACTGCGGCCGATCTTGCTGATGCGGCCGTGAGGGGCAGCTCCCAGTCCCGACAGCCGCACCCGCGTGTTGAGCCCGAAATCGCTCACCAGCTTCTGCGGGCTGTTGAACCGGCTGATCCTGCAGCGCAGTCCGCGTGATATCAATGCGGCCTGCATGTGTCGTGTGTATCGGGCTGCCCGCACCGTGCTTCCGGTGCCTCGGCTTGGACCTAGCTGTCGATGCACGCATGTAGCTTCCGGAGCAGCGCGGACGTGCCTCGGCGCCTCGAGTGAGTGAGAACCCGACGCTGTCCCTGCTACACGCGCTAGCTGAGGGCGCGGCATCGGCTTCAGCACAAACTCCGAAAAGGCTGCTCGCGCCTAAAAACTCTCGGTTCCAAATGACCCGACGAGAGCTGCGGGCGACACGACAACTACCCATTCGCGCTCTCGGCGCAACCGGGCGAGTCGGAGGCGACCAGCCCTAAGTTCTCGGCTCGTGTCTGGCAGGAGGTGCGAATGCGACGGGTGATTGGCATTGATGTCCACCGAACCTCGGGGAACTGGTGCTGGGTTCAAATTGGCTTGCAGCCTTGGAGCCAGTTTAAGGCCGTTTTCCCAATGCTGTTTGCGGATCGTGAGGATGCGTAGTCTAAGCAGGGCCAAATCGATATCTTTGGGCCCGGCGACCTCTCGAACTGATGAGGTCGCCCGTAGCGCCGGCCATGCGGCGTCATTTGCTGTCGCGATCCCGAGGAATGCGTCGGCAACCAGCGAGATATTTGGTGGCGGCGTGAAAGTAGGGTTGTCGCCCAGGTATCATCCATCATCACGAAGCACCCGACTGGTGCGCCAGCACACGAGCGAGCAGTTCTAGCGCCTGATGGCCGACCATGGCATCGTTTGCAGCATGAGCCGTTCCGGGAAGCGTGGGACGATGCGGCCACGGAGAGCTTCTTCTCTTCTCAAGACCGAACGGACGGCAGGAAAGATCTACAGAACTAGAGACGAGGCACGCGCCGATGGGTTCAGCTAAACTGAAAGATTTTGCAACAATACCCGCATGGACTCGACCACGCCTATGTCAACCCGGTTGAGTTCGGGCGCAAGACGGGTTTAGCTGAACCCCGTGTCCATTAAACCGGAAAGCTCAGGCGCTTGGTGAACGCGTAAGACCACCGATTTCTCGGGTTCGGAGCTTGCCGGAATAGTTGGCGGGTTACGAATCGGCGATCGGCAGGCTTACGAGCACTAAGTCGACCGCTGCCCAGCCCCCAGGCCCCGGGCAGCGTAGGATAGCCGGCGGCGGATGACGTCCGCCGGCCATCTGCTCGGACGAGTTGCCCAAGTTCTCTACGAGGAGATTTGTGGTTCATCGTAGCCATCAGAAGCGAAGATGAACCACAAGTCCAAACCGGGCGAAGCGACGGCAGAACAAGTATCGCCTGGGGGTGCGTGATCGCCTCGTAGTCCGACAACTGAACTTCTCCCGCACCGTGTCGATCACCTTGAATCGACCCTGAGATCTCTTCCAGAGTCGAGGTCACCCTTCGCTTATTGCATGGAGGCCCAGTCTTTGCGTGCACCGAAATGTTCCGTGACGAAGACGTGGAAGACGGGCACAAAGAACACAGCGAGGAGCGTTGCTGAAATCATGCCACCGAATACCCCGGTCCCGATGGCGCGCTGGGTTTCGGCGCTAGCGCCGCGGGCAAGCATCAATGGGACCACACCGAGTGGAAAGGCCAGTGAGGTCATTTGGATCGGACGCAATCGAAGCCTGGCTGCTCCGACGACGGCGTTCGTAAGCCCACGCCCTGACTGCGAAGGTTCTTGGCGAATTCGACGATCAGGATCGAGTTCTTGGCCGAAAAACCTATGATAGTAGTAAAGCCGATGGTGAAGAAGACGTCTTTTTCGAGCCCGCGCAGATGGGCCGCGAGAACGGAACCGATTATTCCAAGCGACACGACAAGCGTCACCGAGAACGGAATTGACCAGCTCCCGTAAAGCGCAGCCAGCACCAGAAAGACGACCAACATGGAGAGAGCAAGCAGGATTGGCGCCTGCGAGGCAGATTGCTTTCGTGCAGAGACTGTCCAATCCACTCGACTGTGAAACCTGGGGGCAGTTTGAGGCTAGTCTTTCCATTTCCATCATCGCGTCGCCGGCTATCCCGGGTGCAGCCCTTGCCGGCAATACGCATGGCCGGGTAGCCGTTGGAGCGCACGAACTGGAGGGGACTGGTTTCCATGACCGGTGTGACGAGTTCTGACAAGGACACCGTAGCGCCCGCATTGTTGCTGACGTAAAGCTTGAGCACGTCATCAACCTGCATGCGGCTCGTCGCATCGCACACGCCGCGCCCCGTATCACCACGGTGTAGTGCCGGCTTGTCTGCATCCTCGCCAGATATGCTCGGGGCCCGTTTCTACGTGGCTGAGGTGAGCGCCCGTAGTTGCCCAAGCTTGGCGCGGGCAATCGTGTATGTACATGTGCCCATCGCGTGCGGCCATTACCACACCGATAGTGCGCCTTTACGCCGTCGGCCAGCCACCAATCCTGGTAGGCGTCCCATGATCGCTCTTGGCGCTACAATTCCGCAGCCCGTGGGAGCTTCAGACACTCCCGCGAAGGCGAGGGTGGTTAGCGTTGTTATGGCAAGGTTGGCCACTGAAGTTAGTGGGGCGTGGTAGGGACAGCGCTTTTTCGGACCAGCACAAGCGCCGAGTCACGTCGGGCTAACTTCACCGGCAGCGTGGGCGCGGCAGGGACAGCGTCGAGTTCTCTTGAGTGAAGGCGCCGAGTCGCACCTGCGTTGCCGTCAATATCAAAGGGGTTAACCCGGTAGTTAGCAATGAAATGGAGGTATGAAACATACGCCGGTCTAGCCGAGATCATTATCGTGCCGGGAGGATGCGCTCTCCTGTTTGATGGTCAGGTTTTAGGCCAGTATATCTCGCCAGTCATCGCAGCAGAAGGGTTAGCGAACGGGAGATGTCATTGGCCGTGGGCTGGAGATCCTACAAAGATGGGTATCCCGCGAGACTTATCTGAGTGGCAAAGCATCCCATAGCGCCGCGTCGGCTATGAGCACAGTGGTGAAACGCGATCGAGCTCTCACCCAGATTAGCTCGCTACGCGATCTGACGCGATGGGTTCGGATGGACTGTGATCGGTGTTGTGACCGGGCAGGCCGCATGCCAGGGCAACGTCACCTTCACGGGGCTTTTGATGAAGGACGCTGTCGACTTGGCCGACGCGCTGTCTTGGATCTCTACTTTGACAAGCATCGTCGATCGCGCAAGTTATGGCAGGGGCAGACTGCGCCTGTCCTCCAGCCCGCTTGATCCCCCAAATAGCTGTGGGACGATCTGAAGAGTATCTGTTCGTCGATAGGAACCCGCGCTCGAGTACCGCAACAGTTCACCGTATTCCTCCACGATAAGGCGTTAGGTCCGGGTTGATTCGAGTCGCAATGGACGAGGACGGCACAGTACAGCTTCGAGCATGCGAATCCTCAACTCGACCAACGCTCGGCTCGTTAAACAGTGCCAACGTTCGCTCGATTAAGTCCGCATGGGGAAGCGCGTCCGCAGTCCAGTCGAGTGGCACAAGCGTCGGCGAACCACCATGGCGCTAAGACACTATGGCAGCCACTCCCAGAAGAGCGCGCCAATACCATTTTGTCGGATTGAGCAACGGAACGACGGTAAGGCGGAGCCCGATTCTGAAAGCGGCGTCTGCAAAACGAAATCGGCGTCAAGTACGGCGACAAAGGCCGTGGAAAGCCGCAAAGAGTCGTGAGGGCAGCAGCATCAGAGCCCGTAGCGCGTAAGAAACCGACGGAATTGTGCGATCGCGCCGCCGGTGAAGATAACGCGTCCAGTACTCCCAATCGCGCAGCCGAGATCTGGCTCTCCTGCGAAGATCTGAAACAATCACGGTGACATCAAAGCGCTGGAGGTGCTGCGCACTTCGACCAGCGAAGGAGCATCATTGTAGGGCTCCCGATGAAGACTCCGTCGCGGGCTGACGCAAGTTCGGCCTCGAGGTAATTAACTCGATCCGAGAACTCGATCAGCGGCTGGCCGAGCTTAATGTCGAGAGCGAGCAAGTGAAAGCGCGCATCGTCCATCTCGACCGGCAAATCGTGCCGAGCCTGTTCGTGTCTGATCTTCGCTACGCTCAACGCCGGCGTTGTTGGCATGCCTGGAATATACCGATGGCCAATACACGCGGCGTGGCTAGGATCTCGTCAAGATCGTCGACCGCAATACGCTGAGCGTCACCGCGGGCGTCGCCGAATCCGTGTATGATAGTCTTTCCGTCGGCGCGGCCGTCCAGTTTCGGCTGTTTGGGGACGATCGCATTTGTACGAGGTCCGTGCCAAAACGCTGCCGTCAGATGACGCCGTCGTTCTAAACTGGTCCAACATCTTCGATGCTTCATTGAACGATTTTGACCAGGTTTGCGCACGACATCCAGGTGGCACGTCACTACGCCAAAAGGACTCTTGGAGTTGGCAAGATTCTTCAGAAGATCGACCGTAAATTTTAATGCGCCCTGCAAGGGAAGCGCTCCTGCATCGCCGTTCCGATATCAAATGATAAGCAACCCGTGCTTCAGAAAATACGGCATCTCAATTGATTAGTCTGACCTCGGCGGCTCTGTACTTTGAGCGGCGTTTGTTGAAGCGACGATCGAAAGACACGCGCGTCCCCGGCACCAGATCAGCCCCTGTGCAGTCGCAAAGGTCCGAAATGTGAACGAACAAATCCATGCCGTCGCAGCTGTCGGGTCTGATGAAGCCCCAGCCCTTCTCAACACTGTAGGAGACTACTGTTCCAGTCTGCATCTCTGATCTAACGTGTGTTCGAGGCTATGGCATGGCCGCTTAGGCGCCGAAGTCGCAAGCCACAGCAAATCGGCGGGGCGGACCAGACGCTCGCGACGCCGAGCCCGCCCCTAACATCGCCGTATCTGGAGCAATACGTGATGGTACCTCTAACCAAGCAAGGGCCGTGCCGAATTGAGAATTGGAGGTTCAGCAGGGACTTCGTAGCGGGCTGCAGGGTCAAGTTGTCGACATTCGTTTGAGAGCTGACGTCCGTCGTCAGACAACTCCTTGAACCAACTGTAACACATCGAGGCAGCGATGCCTTCTGGGCGGCAGATCTCGAGATGTTCTCCTTGCCGCGCACAGCATCATGCGGATCCTCTCTTCCGCCGAATAATGCCGGCGGGTCTGTCGCCTAATGTCTTTTTACAACTTGTTCTGCCGGTGCTTTTCTCGGTCCGGATTTCTGTTTCATCTTCGCTCCCGCTGGCTACTATGAACCAGGAACTCCTCCCAAAGCAAAATCACACTGCCTGTTTCACAGGCCCCGACGGCGAACACTCTTTAGGTCAGCGTGGCGCCTTGGCTAGCTAAGTGCCGCGCAAGGTCAAGCGCCGGAAGTAGTGCATGTCTAGGACAGCTCGCGAAGCTGGACCGGCAGGCCAAGCAAGCATGGATAGTTTGCGCCGGACCAAAACCACGCCGTACCCCACGTGCGCGTCTGTCGGCAATCTGCACGTCCTTCGCTATGGCGAGTAAGGTCTCGGCTTTGAGGCTGCCGGCCCGGAAAGCTGTCGTAGGCTCGTGGCTCAACAGCGGTCGCCTACTGTGCAGATTAGGCTGCTTCGCCGGATCATGCATCCTGCTGTAAGACGGGCTCGGCTTGAAGACTGTGAACGGTCTTTTGAACGCTGCCGGAAATGCGCAGCATCTTCTCGACTGAAACAATCTAAACGGCAGGGGACACTGCTTCGGTGGCAGTCCGAGGCAGCTCGCAATACTGAAGTCGCTTGAGAAGCCGCGTTCTTGAGAGTGAACCAAATCAATGTCCATCGTTCATGGCAGCCGCTCGTCTTGTTAGTTCTTGTGCATGGTGGAATCTGCGCGAAGTTGATGGATGCTAGCGAGGGCAACGATGCGCGTATTCGAGACAACGCAAATTGGCCGGCCCAGGTATCCGAAGGGCCTGGGAGATTCCAGGCCGAAACGCGACGCATTGAAACGTGAAGGCGCCAGCTTTGAAGTGACAGGGCTTCGTAGGTGCGAGCTCAAATGTTTGAGTATTTTCCTGAAAGCGTAGGTATGATCATCATCATTGGCTGGGAATTTCTTGTTCGAAGCCGCCCTCCGTCTCAGCCAGCTTCCGGAACGTGCGGAGGTCGACACGTCCGCCTGAGGGAGTATCAATATAGTCTATGTCTACTCCCGATCTCTCAAGACACTCCGCCTTACACAGGGCTTCTCTTGCGCTCAAACTTTGAACTGAAAAATGCCTCCGGCTAAACCCCGTTCGATGACACCTAATGCTGTAGGACACGGATCCCCCTCCGTTGAGAGCGACAGTATAACCAACTTCCCGCGACAGTGCGACCGGCCATTCTTGGTAGGTCCTTGCGGGCGCGTTTGCGCAATCACCGCGGCTCCTGAGCTTCAAACCGACTTTCTGAAGCAGAACTGTGAGATCCTCTCCAATCAAAGTGCCAGACGTCCGTCGAACTTCATCTGAAGTGAGTCAGAGCCAGTACGCTGGATGGCTACGGCTATCGTCTCAAAGTCCGTCGGACCGGCAGCCGAACGAGAAATGTTGCGATACAGTTGCGCTACGATCCATGCAATGAGGCAGGAATATTTGCATCACTCCAGTTGACTTCAGCGATTCCCTGCCTGCGAAGGCACGTCGTAGTGAGGTGAAGAACATGGAAGTCCTGCCGCACTGAGCCGAACGCGGGAATGCTGTTCAAACTGCCACCTCATCCCTTTCGATCGGATCAAAGTGGCATAGCGCCCCGTCGGGCCACTCCCGAACCGCTGCACCTAAGGACATAGCTATGTTGCCATCAGGCGATCCTTGTTGGCCTCCAGAGCGAATCTCAAAGGGGATTGATGCTGTGCGGCAAGGTCGGCGTGAAGGCGCTTACCGAAAGCGTGGCCCGCGCTTGTCATTTGCGCCCCCTCGCATTGCAAGCCCCAAGTGCGCCTCGCCCGCATAAAAGCGGCCCCAGCCAATCGGCGACAGCCGGGGCCGTTGTGCTCTGGCACGGCGGGGGCTATCGGCCAGGGCGCATCAACAATCCAATCCCTTCGCCACAAGTTCGTAAACGATAGCTGCGCCATGAGGCGGCGCTACTTTTGAAGCGCCTACGATCCATTGCCACCTTGATCTCGAAGATGGCGACGATCGCCGCGCAGACCGCTGTACCGCCAATTGCCGATACAGGATCATTTCGATCCATACGTGTACTAACACTGGACGAAGGCGGTTAATCCGGCCCCAGCCGTGAATCAGGACAGGCCGAGGCGGCCTTACTCTCGATGCTGGGGGTTGTGGTCGTGCCAGTCCGCCATCTGTTTGTACTCGCGGGCCATCTGCCCGAGCTCGCGCTTCGCTTTCGGATTGCCGGTTAGGGCGGCCTGGTGCCGGCCGAGCAGTTCAAGCGAGCGGTGCGAATAATTCGGCGGGAGATCGGTCTGGCATTCGGCAGAATACCACGCCCCTCTCGGGGGCGGTCAGCCGTGTTACAAAGCGAACACTTCTCAGAAGGCCGGGCGAGAAGACCGCAGTCGCGGCCTCAAGACAGCTCCTGGGGCCTGTGCCGCGACGTTCCGCACGATGGGCGCTGCGGCTTGACCTAGCACATCGCGCGCTAACCCGGCGAGGATCTTAGCCGATCGTTAGCAAGAATCTGCAGTTTGCTCTTGGGACGAGCCGTGGGGACATGCACGGCCTTGTGCTCAGGCTCGGGGTCGAGGGTCCGCCAGCCAGCCCGGAGGGCCTTCCCTCATGCCCCTAACTTTCGATTCACATGTATGGAGTCGGAACCGGTGCACGCCGTAGCGTTGGTGAAACCGGGGCTGGCTATATATTTCACTTAAACCAGGGCTCTCCCTCGCGTCGCGCGCTTACTTCGTTGTCGCGCTGCCGGACCGGGGGGAAGCTTCCTGCATTGCGCAAGGAGCTAACGTCGGCTGGTGGACGCAGGCGCGGAGATCGGCACGCGGCAGATCCCCGGCGTGGACGGCCCCTATCGCTTTTTTGAAAGCAGCTCGCGAAGGGCGGCCGCGTCGAGCATCTGCTCGGCCAGAAGCTTCTTCAGCTTCGCGCTCTCCTCTCCCAGCGCCTCAGGCGCTTGGTCTCAGAGACATCCATGCCGCCGAATTTAGCCTTTCAATTGTAGATCGTCGCTTCGGAGATCCCATGCCTGCGAGCCAGGTCAGCCGTTTCGCCCAAGCCTCATCCTCCTTTAATACCGCGATAATCTGCTCTTCCTGAACCTTGCTCGCCTCATCTGTCCGTCCCTCTTCGGGCTGGACTCTAACTCCTTCGCCTTCTGGAACAAATACTTAGTGGCGGGTCACGTCCCGGACAAATCCGAAAACTTCACGTCAAAAGAGGAAGCGGAGCACCTCTACGGGAGCTACCGAAACTGCCGGTTTTCTAGCTTCTTGACTTGGGTTTTATCTGGACGACAGCCAACGGAGACCCTCTATGTACATACCATCCCACTTTCGAGATGACGACCTCAAGAGCATTCAAGCGACAATCCGCTGCGCCCGATTGGCCAACCTGATCACGGCGACATCAGATGGGCCACTTGCGACGCCTCTTCCGCTCTTCCTCGATGAGAGCGAAGGCAAACACGGCGCGCTGTACGGGCACCTGGCGAAGGGCAATCCGCAATGGCGCACGGCCCCGATTGGAGAAGCTCTGGCGATCTTTAGTGGCGCAGAGGCTTATGTGACACCATCCTGGTATCCAAGCAAGCGTCAAACTGAACACGTGGTGCCTACATGGAATTACATCGCGGTCCACGCCCATGGACCGATTGAGTTCTTCGAGGATCCTAAACGCCTGCTTGAGATCGTGACGCGTCTGACGAATATCCATGAGACGTCACGTGCGACGCCCTGGGCCGTCAGCGATGCGCCCGCGGATTTCATTGCCGTCCAGTTGCGTGAAATCGCCGGCGTGCGCATCCCGATCACCATGGTCGAAGGCAAGCGCAAGATGAGCCAGAACCGCCCTGCGCCCGATCGCGTTGGTGTCGCCACCGGCCTAGCGGCGAGCAAACTGGCACAGGACCTGGAAGTTGCAGCTCTTATCCTGGCTCAGGACTGAGACGATAATGTGCATGACCGTGGCCAACAGCGCCGATGGACATTACATCTGCAGCTCTCACACGCTCCAGCGGCATTAGTAGAGATTAACCCGGGCATACAATTACCTCGCGACATTTATTAACCGAACAGTCAGCTCGGGCTTACCGCGCTGTAGACACTTGTCTGTATTCTGACAGAGGCACAATCTCGTGTCAGGTCCAGTACAGCGCGAATATCGAAAGTCCATTCGGCCTTGTGGCTTGCCAGCGCCGCCTAGGTTGGCGCCTCCTGCTGTCCGCTTCGGCTTTCACGGTTCGACATTAGAAGGGGGAGGTCGGTGATCGAGTTTTTTCGTCACTCGGTCCAACCATCGGCTCAGTTCGATGACTCGCGCCGAATACCACGATTCGTTCAGTGCCCATTGGCGGTACATGGTCGTCTTTCGCCTGGCACGATGCTTGCTGAAGATCATTCGCTCCGAGAGGCGAGAGAGAGAAACTGCAAGGGCTTACAAAAGCAACATGAGCACAACGGCTTTGATCGGTGGCGTCATTCCGAGCACCGATGTGGTGAAACGAGCAGCGCGCATCGGCGCCGAAATCAAAAATATCAAGCTATCAGGCAATTTACCGGATCACGCGATCGCTGCGATCAACAGCTTATTGCTCAACCACAAGGTGATCTTCTTCCGTAATCAAGGACATCTCAATGACGCCGAGCAGGAGCGCTTTGCCGCTCGTCTCGGAAAGTTAGTGCCGCATCCGATGCTTGGTGCCACCAAGGGGATGGCGTCGCTCCTCGAACTGGACTCCACTCGCGGCGGCGGTCGCGCAGACGTTTGGCATACGGATGGGACCTTCGCCGACGCCTATCCCAAGATTTTGGTCCTGCGGGCCGTTGTAATGCCAAGGTTCGGAGGCGACACCGTGTGGTCGAACACAGCTGCCGCTTATCTTGATCTGCCGCCGCCTCTACAACGCCTTGCCGACGGCCTATGGGCCGTTCACAGTAACGTTTTCGATTACGCCGGGATCGCGCGTGTCCGCGAGGTCGACAAGAAGCACTTTGACGAGGTGTTCACCAGAACGGCTTTTGAGACCGAGCATCCCGCTGTACGCGTCCACCCCGAGACAGGCGAGCGGACGCTAGTGCTCGGCGCCTTGGTGAAGCACTTTGTTGGGGTCGGCAAATACGACGGACAAAAGTTGTTCGATCTGTTCCAATCTCACATCACCGCGCCCGAAAACACTGTGCGCTGGAACTGGCTAGAGGGCGATATTGCAATATGGGATAACCGCGCAACGCAGCATTACGCGGTCAACGATTACGGGGACCAGCATCGCGTCGTACGGCGGGCCACGGTCGAGGGTGACGTGCCTGTCAGCGTCGATGGCCGGAGCAGTGTAACGCGCTTCAAGGCGACCGAATAACTGCAGTTGGCCCAGCGCCTCGCGTCTGAAAACCGAGAAAACCTGATAATCGGAGTTGTATCCGGCGCGAACACACCTTTCCGACAAGATATCTCGGCTCTTGGCGCCAGCTCGGCAGCGCCTAGAATTAGCATCGACCAACAGTTTCGGAAACCTTGAGCATCACTGTCCTTCGCCAGCGGCCGGTACGTGGCCTTCACGTTTCAGTTTAGAAAATCCTCGATCCGTGGCCATAAAGCGCGCTAACATGGGAGCGATGAGCTTAGTCGGATCGACCACTTGGCCACCCTGACGCGTAAGCGCTTCCGCATATGCAATGAGATCACGATGCACGGCCGCAGGCAGCTCGGTACTCACTTTGACCGGCTTGTCGTCTGGAAGCTCTCCAATTTTGAGTTTTGGCATGTTGTCACCCTCTATAGGGCGTAAGTATGAGGTCACGATTGACAAGAACACGAACCGGGAAGCCAGGTCGTACAGCCAGAGTGGGCTGGATGTTGAGGCTGCGGCGAACGACCTGCTGTCCGGTCTGATTCAGTGAGTCTGAGGCGCCGTGCCGCAATGCCTGGATGATCGCGCTGTCGTTGCTGTTGGTGTCCGAGCCGGCCCCAAGTTCGGTCCCGACCGCCAGAAACGTCGATAGTGCCGCAGCCTTGAACAGCTCACCCCAGTGATTGTCGACCTGGTCTTCGAGGCCTGCATACCCGGCAGCGTCAGCGCCAGGCTGCCGCTCGAGAACGATGGAACGTCCGTTCGGCATAATCAGCCGGGTCCAGACGAGCAGGACACGGGACTGGCCGAAAGTGACCTGGCTATCGTAGATGCCGATCAGACGCGCTCCCTGAGGCACAAGCAGAGAGCGGCCGGTCGGCGTGTCATAGACATTCTCGGTCACCTGCGCCGTGATCTGGCCCGGCAGGTCCGACCGGATTCCGGTGATCAGGGCTCCCGGAATAACCGTCCCAGCCTGCACGATATACGGTGAAGCCGGCTTGGTGACGCGATCAGGGCTTACCGTGCGACGGTCCACAGAAGCGTTCACGAAGGCAAGCTTGCGGTCCTGACCGTTTTGCGCATTTCCGTCGTCGCCGGTGCTCGTCGCGCTCGCAGGCACGACGCGCTCGTTTCCAACCGCCGCAGCGGCGGGCGGACGCACTTCTCGTCCATTCGCCGAAGCGAATAGATGGCTGATGCGGGCTGCTTCGGTCTCTTGATCCCGGCGCTGCTGTTCTGGATCAGCGCCGATCGTCGGCAACTGGCCTTGGGCCGCAAGGATCGGCCGACCGAGGTCCCCGGGAAGGGGCGGACCCAGTTGCGGGATTGGCTGGCGCGGAATGCCAGTGTAGTCCTTCGGCAGCGCCGTAATACCGTCAGCGACATTGTGATGGTCGGTACTGTAAAGCTCATCGGCCGCCTGGTCTCGAGGGCGATTCTTCTGCAGCGACCACAGCACGGCTCCACCGATGACAAGCAGGGCGACCGCGCTCCCTCCCGCCAGTACTTTCCGTGACAACCGTGTCACGCGCGGGTGCTCCGCTCTCAAGCGGAAGCCCCTGGACTGATCCTCTTGTGTCTCAGGCGGAGCCGCTTGCTCCTGATCGTTCATATTCCGAGTGTTCATGACGACGGTCTCCCATCGGTCCTGACAATACGGACCTTCTGCTGGTGCTCGCCGCCAAGCCGCAGTTCGGCGGCAGCAAACAGCCGATCGACGATCAATACGTTGCCGTAAGCGCGGTAGTTGACGAGTTCAGTCTTGCCGTCTGGACCGATGACGAAGAGCGGAGGCATCTCGCCCTGCACGATCCCCGCCGGGAATTCGACATAGACCTTGCGGCCATCGTCATATGCGGCGAGCGGCCGCCAGGGAGGACTGTCCCCTTCGATGGCATAGCGGAAGGTGCGCTGCGCCGGGTCCGGAAGAACAGGCTGCGCGACCGAACGCGATCGTTCCCGTGCAGTTTCTGGATAGTACCAAGCAACAGACGGCATGTATGGCCGTTCGCGGGAGCGGAGCTCAATCAAGTAGGTGCGCCGGTCCGTATTGACCACCAAGTTGGTCTCAATCGAAGCTCGGGTCGGCTTGACCAGGATATGGACCCGCCGTGTGTCGCCGCTCCCGCTTTCGGTATCGCCCACGACCCAGCGTACGGTATCTCCGGCCGCGATCGGTCCTGATCCCGTCAACTGCTCTCCCTCCTCGAGCGCGATATCCGTGATCTGCCCCGGTGCGGCGTAAATCTGATAGAGCGCCCCGGGACTGTAGGCGTAGATTTGCGCTGCGTTGAAATAGCCCCGCTTGCGCGGTTCGACCCGGGCTGCGCTGTTTGCCGTCTCTACGCGGCTCACCGGCTCAGCGTCTTCTTTCGCGCCTAACTTGCCGCCGAGAGCAGGCTTCCAGAGAGGTGGAACGTGAAGCGGTCGCGATCTGTCGTCGAGAGCCACTGGCGCCGCCGGCAGCGGAGGAACATCAGCGTCATAGCTGATCTCCGGCGGAATGTAGGTCGCGCAGCCTCCGAGCGCGGACGAACAAAGCAGGAAAGCGGATAAAAATGCACGCTTCGAGCTCACGAACTCGGGCCAAGCCGAGCCGAGCCTGCTTTGCTGGAGGGAACGTTTCGAATGAACGTCAAACGGCATCTTGGTCACTGGCTCAACTCCTTTGACCAGTTGATGGCGCGGACGTAGACGCCAAGGGGGTTCTTGCGCAGGCGTTCGGCATCGCGGGGTGTCTCGATCACGATCGAGAGAATTGCGGTCCAACGCTCAGTCGCGCTCAACGAGCCGTTGTCGTAGATGCGCTGGGTCCAGGCGACTCGAAAGCTCTCCGAAGACGCGCGAATGACGCTTGAGACGTCCACTGAGATTTGTGCCTTGCCCAGCTTGGCAAAGGGGTCATTGTTGCGCGCATAGTCGTTCAGTGCAGCCGCGCCACGATCCGTCGTAAAATCATAGGCCCGGAGCCAATTCTGGCGCAGAACGATACTGTCTGCCGGCAAACCTCTGACGTCCTCGATGAAGCGCGCCAGATGGTAGGCTATCTGAGCGTCAGTAGGTTGATAGTCGATGTTGGCCGGCGCAACCCTTTGGGCTTGACCGAGATGATCGACCTCAACTACCCAGGGCGTGATCGAGCCTTGGCTCGATTGCCAGACAAGGCTGCCAGCGAGACCGGCAGACAACATCAAACAGCCGAACGCCATCAGGCGCCAGTTCTTAGCTTGCACGCGCGCTGATCCAATGCGTTCGTCCCAAACCTGAGCGGCCTTTTGATAAGGCGTAATCGGCTCGGGCATGCGCCCGTAGTGAACTGTTGGTCGTTTGAACATCGATGGGTGCCCCTGATATCGAGTGATCGGTTTCAAGTGTGCGATAGAAGGATTTGAGGCGCTGCTGTGCGGCGGAGGTGTAGTGGTGCGTCTCAGCGTTCTCCTTCGGACAAATCGACGGAAGAGCCGCTGCCACCATGATCGCCCGAGCGGACGGCGTGGCCAGCAGCCGAGGCACCGTGCTGAATGATCTGAGCACGCTTCATGCGGCGAGCCCAATCAGGCTGCCCGTCGGCCGGAGCGCTCGCGCCCTGGTCGCCCGCTTGGCTACCTCCGAAGGTAGCCGCTGCCCGGCGCAATGGACTCCACGCAGCCGAAGCGCCAGCCTCCGCGACGCCGGCAAGGCCGCCGCTTCGATAGGCGGCTGTTGCTCCGCTTATGACAGCGCCGCCACCGCGCGCGGCGCCTGCAACCGCACCGCCAGCGAGACCGGCACCGCCAGCGGCAAGTCCCGCGCCAGCTGCAACAATGCCGCCAGCAGCAAGGCCTGTTCCAATCGCGGCGCCGGCGCCAAGTTGAGGTCCGCCCGACACTAGGCCGTTTGCGATACCCGGACCGAAGATGCCGAGGCCCAGCAAGGAAAGCGCCGCGAGCACCAGTGTCATCGCGTCTTCGATGGTCGGCTGTGCACCGCCGAAACCTGCGGTGAACTGCGAGAACAGGGTGGAGCCGATGCCGACGATGACGGCCAGGACCAGGATCTTGATGCCGGAAGATATGACGTTGCCCAGAACGCGCTCCGCCGCGAAGGCAGTCTTGCCAAACAAGCCAAAGGGAATGAGCACGAAGCCGGCCAGCGTCGTGAGCTTGAATTCGATCAGGGTGACAAAGAGCTGGATCGCCAGAATGAAGAAGGCGAGCAGCACCACAATCCAGGCGAATAGGAGAACGACGATCTGGACGAAATTCTCGAAGAAGCTGATGTAGCCCATCAGGTTGGAGATCGAATCAAGCAATGGTCGACCGGCATCGAGGCCGACTTGGGCGATCTTTCCCGGTCGCAGGAAATCTGCCGCGGAGAGGCTTGCGCCCGATGCTTTCAGTCCAAGACCGGCGAAACTCTCGAAGACGGTGCGCGCCAAGCTGTTCCAGTTGCCGATCAGGTAGGCAAAGACGCCTACGAAGAGCGTTTTCTTGACGAGGCGCGCGATAATGTCTTCGTCCGGCCCCCAACTCCAGAACAACGCGGCGAGCGTGATGTCGATCGCAGCAAGGGTCGTTGCGAGATATCCGACATCGCTGCCGAGCAGCCCAAAACCGTTGTCAATATATCGCGTGAACGTTTCAAGGAACTGGTCAATGATCCCCGTACCAGTCATGGCTTGCTCGCCTCAGGCATCGCCGGTCCCGGATAACCTTGCGGGATCCGGCTCTGATCCTTTCGGGCGGACGCCAAGCCTGCGGTGGAATCGTCTTGGCCAGGATCTGCGGGAACGTTCTTCCTGCCCAAGAAGCGGCGCCGGTTTTCGGCCCAAATCTGCTGGCAATGCCGATAACCTGCTGTTTCCTCAGCAGTGACGCTGCGGCAGCGTGCGAGATCAGGGTTGGCTCCATCTGTCGTCCGCTCCGTCTTCGGCAGCGCGGGCGACTCGTCACTACCGCGAAGCTGAATCGTGCAGGCTGTGACCACCAAAACGCCGATTGTCGTCAGCAGCGACAACGCCTTGAATGCCCGAATGTCCGTCATCAGTGGAACATCTGCACGCTGGATGATTGATAACCCTGCCCTGGCGTAAGAAACCGTCGAAGCTGCTCGCGGCCCTGGTCCTGGGCCGAGGCGCGTTGCGCTGCTTCAAGGCTTTGCGCCCTGCCCTGCGCCGTCACGACAGCGGTGAGGTCGGCGAGCTGCTGCGCGTTAAGCGCGAGAATCTGGTTACCAGCTTGTGTTGCCTGCAGAGCGCCGCTTGCGCCCTGGCTAGACATGACGAGCGCGGAGGTCTGGACACGGTTGGTGTCGAGATTGCCAACGATGCCGGCCTGGACGCGAAGCGCGTCTTGCGTTGCGGCATAGGAATTCTGCCAACGCGATTGAGCATTGGAGATCAGTAACTGGTTCGATTGGCTGCTGGTCGCTGGCGCGTAGCTGGTCGAGAACGCGCGATCGATCTGATCGACGTCGTAGGCGATCCGCTGGGCCTGGGCCAGCAATTGCTGGGTCCGCTGGATCGAGGATTGCAGTTGGCGCAGGGATGAATACGGCAGGTTTGCCAGATTCTTTGCCTGATTGATCAGCATCTGCGCCTCGTTCTGCAACGAGGTGATCTGGTTGTTGATCTGCTGCAGCTCACGGGCGGCAGTCAGGACGCTCTGGACGTAGTTGTTGGGATCGAAGACGATCCACTGCGCCCGCGCGGGCACCCTGAGGTCGAGCATCAGCGCGACCATGCCAGCGGCCGCCAATAGGCCAAGACGCCTCATAGCGATTTCTCCAGATTGACGAGGTTGGGGATCAGGTCGAGGGCCCAGGCGACGCCACGGTGCTGTAGCCAGGCCGGCACGAAGCCGTCAGGTCCATGTTCGGCGAGGAGTTGCGAGATGGCTGCCTGGTCTGTCTTGGAAGAGGCTGCGGTAAAGGCCAGAGCGACCTCGCCAAGGCCAAGTTCGAACATCCGGTTGCCGCGGCGAGATTGGCAGTAGTAGTCGCGCTTGGGCGTAGCGCGGCTCAGAAGCTCGATCTGGCGGTCATTGAGGCCAAAGCGGCGATAGATCGCTGTGATTTGCGGCTCGATCGCCCGCTCGTTCGGCAGCAACAGCCGCGTTGGGCAGCTTTCGATGATCGCCGGCGCGATTGCGGACCCGTCAATATCCGAAAGCGATTGGGTGGCAAAGATAACGGACGCATTCTTCTTGCGAAGCGTCTTCAGCCATTCCCGGAGCTGGCCGGCAAAATCTTCGTCATCGAGGGCAAGCCAGCCTTCATCGACAATAAGTAGTGTAGGCCGACCGTCGAGGCGGTCCCCGATGCGATGGAAGAGATACGCCAGCACGGTCGGCGCAGCACTCGTTCCGATCAAGCCTTCGGTCTCAAACGCCTGGACCGACGCCTCGCCGAGATCTTCGAATTCGGCATCGAGCAAGCGCCCGGAAGCTCCGCCCAGGCAGTATGGTTGCAGGGCGCGCTTCAGGGAGTTCAATTGAAGAAGGACTGACAGGCCCGTGAGGGTGCGTTCCTCCCTCGGCGCCGAAGCGAGAGATGTTAGCGCCGACCACAGATGATCCTTGACCTCAGGGGTGATCTCGATCTTTTCCCGTGCCAGGATCGCGCCGATCCATTCCGTCGCCCACCCTCGCTCGGAAGGATCATCGATCCAGGCCAAAGGTTGCAGCGCGACTGGGTTTTCGTCCCCGTCAGACAATGCACCGCCGAGATCATGCCAGTCGCCACCCATGGCGATCGCGGCCGCCCGGATCGAACCGCCGAAATCGAAGGCAAAGACCTGCGAATTCGGGTAACGACGGAACTGTAGCGCCATCAGGGCCAGCAGGACCGACTTGCCGGCTCCAGTCGGTCCCACTACTAGCGTATGGCCGACATCGCCGACGTGGAGCGAGAACCGGAAGGGCGTCGATCCCTCGGTCTTGCCGAACAGAAGCGGCGGACCCTTGAAGTGCAGATCCCTCGCCTCGCCGGCCCAAACAGCCGACATCGGAATCATATGGGCGAGGTTGAGGGTCGAAATCGGAGGCTGCCGCACATTGGCGTAGACGTGCCCGGGCAGACTGCCGAGCCAGGCTTCGACGGCGTTCACGGTCTCGATTATGCAGGTGAAATCACGGCCCTGTATGACCTTCTCGACCAGCCTCAGCTTTTCATCGGCAGTGTTGGGATCGCGGTCCCAGACAGTGATGGTCGCCGTAACAAAGGCTTGTCCGATCTGATCCGACCCCAGTTCCTGCAACGCTGCGTCGGCATCAAGCGCCTTGTTGTGGGCGTCGGTATCGAGCAGCGTCGACGCCTCGTTCGTCATGACCTCCTTGAGAATGGCGCCAATCGACTTTCGTTTGGCAAACCACTGCCGCCGAATCTTGGTCAGCAGTTTGGTGGCGTCGGTCTTGTCGAGCATGATTGCGCGCGTCGACCAACGATACGAGAATGCCAGACGATTCAGATCGTCCAGGATACCCGGGGTCGTCGCACCCGGAAAGCCGACAATCGTCAAGACCCGAATATTGGCTGAGCCCAACATCGGCTCTAGCCCGCCGGTCAGCGGCTGGTCGGACAACAGCGCGTCGATGTACATCGGAATTTCAGGCACGCGAACGCGGTGACGCTTGGTCGAGATCGTCGAGTGCAGGTAGGTCAGCGTGTCCTGATCATCGAGCCACGCGCATTCCGGCATAAATCCTTCAACGAGCTGCAGCACACGGTTGGTTTGGTCGATAAATCCGCGGAGCACCTCGCGGGCGTCTGCTCCCACAGTCCGATCGCGTCCCTCATAGAGCAGGCGCTCTGCCCTGGCGGCTCCCTCCTCGGGTGGCAGATAGAGGAAGGTCAAGAAGTAGCTGGACTCGTAGTGGGCACTCGCCTCTTCGAACTGAGCCCTTCGTTCCGCATCGACCAGCGCTGACGCGATGTCGGGAAAGACGTTAGGCGGGTACGCCCCCGCAAAGTGACGCTGCGCCTCAACGAACACGGCGCAGCCCGATCCCAGGCGACGCACGGCGTTGTTCAGACGGCTGGCGACGGCTACAAGCTCAGCCGGCACCGCGCTGTCGAGGTCAGGCCCCCGGAACTTTGCTGTCCGTTGGAACGAGCCGTCCTTGTTCAGGATGATTCCCTCGTCGACGAGGGCTGCCCAGGGCAGGAAGTCGGCGAGGCGCGCGCTGGAATGACGATATTCGGCAAGGTTCAACATGACCGATAACTCAAAGATTGAGATGACTGGGAATGCGCAGATGTCGGCGCACCACATCGACGAATGCGGGGTCGCGCTTGGCGGCCCAGACGGCGGCCATGTGGCCGATGAACCAGAGGACAAGTCCCGCGATCCACAGCCGAAGTCCGAGCCCAAGGGCTGCCGCAAGCGTGCCGTTCACGATTGCAACTGATCGCGGCGCGCCGCCCATCAGGATTGGCTCAGTGAGCGCGCGGTGAACGGGCACGGCAAAGCCTGTGAGGGGTTCATCCATCAGATAACCACGCCGCCGCCGAAGGAGAAGAACGAAAGGAAGAAGCTCGAGGCGGCAAACGCGATCGACAGACCGAACACGATCTGAATCAACCTGCGGAAACCACCCGACGAGTCCCCAAACGCGAGCGTGAGACCGGTCACCACGATGATGATGACGGCGATGATCTTGGCGACCGGTCCCTCGACCGACTGCAAGATCTGGTTGAGTGGCTGCTCCCAGGGCATGTTCGAGCCAGCCGCCCATGCTGGCTGAACTGCCAAGACCACCGTGCCGAAGGCGGCCAACGATGCACCTCGAAGAAAGCGAAATTGCTGACGCATGTCAGTCTCCTGCTGATGAAAGGTCGTAGTCGCCGGCGGCCCCTAGCCCGGTGACGAGGGCAAGCTCGGCGAGGCGACGGCCGGCGCCGCGCCCCGCCAGCACGGCGATAACGTTGATGGTCTCGGCGATCAGGGCCCGCGGAACCGTGATGACGGCTTCCTGGATGAGCTGCTCGAGCCGCCGCAGTGCGCCGAGCGCGGTGCCCGCATGAATAGTGCCGATGCCACCGGGATGACCGGTGCCCCAGGCCTTGAGCAGATCGAGTGCTTCCGCACCGCGGACCTCGCCAACCGGAATACGATCAGGACGCAGTCGCAGCGAGGACCGAACGAGATCGGATAGCGTAGCCACGCCATCTTTGGTCCGCAGCGCCACGAGATTGGGCGCTTTGCATTGGAGTTCGCGCGTGTCTTCGATCAGAACGACCCGATCGGCGCTCTTTGCTACCTCGGCCAAGAGGGCATTCGTCAGCGTTGTCTTGCCGGTCGATGTCCCACCGGCGACGAGGATGTTCTTCCTTGCGTCGACCGCGCCTCTCAGGATCTTGGCCTGCTCCGAGGTCATGATCCCCCTGGCGACGTAGTCGTCAAGCGTAAACACGGCGACGGCGGGCTTGCGGATAGCAAAGGCCGGTGCTGCAACGACCGGAGGCAAGAGACCTTCGAAGCGCTCGCCGGTCCCTGGCAATTCGGCCGAGACCCGTGGCGAACCGGCATGCACCTCGGCACCCACGTGATGCGCTACCAGGCGAACAATGCGTTCGCCATCCGCCGCGGACAGAGTTTCGCCTGTGTCGATCAGACCATCCGACAACCGATCGATCCACAGCCGCCCATCTGGGTTGAGCATCACCTCGACGATCGCTTCGTCTTCGAGGTAGCCGGCAATCGCGGAGCCAAGCGCGCTACGCAGCATTCGCGCACCGCGTGAGCTCGCTTCGGATTGAATGGAATGGATTGCCACTGTTCGCCCCCACCGAATGAGAGCGTCCTCAGACTCCCTCATATGGGGAGGATTAGAAAAGGCACCAATGGACTTGGCGCAACAAGCGCTTTCGGTGATCGTAGGCTGGCGTAGAAAAAGAAAGACTGAGAAACCGATATTTGACGGCTACTTAATCTTATCCGCTCGCCGCGAATTGCTGCTCACCACTCCGCATCATCATCCGCTGGCAGGAGGATGACCGAGTCCTCATAGAGCCGAACTGTCTCGACAGCGTAGGAAACATCGGTCGGCTCGAAGAAGACGATTGAACTTATCCATGAAGCGACGGATCGGCGCCAAGGCAGCGCGAACCAGACCAACGCTGCGATCTGCAGTGCTATGTAGAGACCGAACGCGACTTGATAAGCTTGGACGGGCCTACGGCCATCATTCGCAGACCATTGCTCCAGGATAAGACCTGTCGCGTATTGTGCCAGAAAGGCCCAACCAAAGTGCAAAACGTTCAAGGCGCCGTTCGCACGACCGGCAAGCTCCGGCGGAAAGTAATCCAGTATCACCGCGAAGCTCACCACGGTTGCCGTTCCGACAATTGCGACAACGGACCAGGGCAAGACGGATGGCAGAGGCGCTCGCAAGATCAAAGCAAACTCAGCTGCGATAAATAGCGCTGCAACCAGCGCCAATACTGTTTCCGCCCCAATTCCCCTTCGTTTGATGCAATGGACCGTCATACCGAATAACCAAGCGCCACCGCTAAGTACGATCGACATCATGAAAAGCTGTCTGACGAGACTTGCGCGATCAAGCCCCTCCACGTCGGCCAGCCATAGCGATGCCCACAATCCCTGCAGGGACCAGGCCGATCCAATGCAAGTCGCCGACAACGGGGCCATTCGCCAAAAGCGGCAATCGCCGAAAACGGAGCTAAGGGTCGCGGGGGTTGACGCCATAGACGAGACAATGCCTCGTTCGGGTACCACGACATAGATGAGAGCGGCCGTCACACCGGTGGCCGCCGCCAAGACCTCAAAGAGTTGCCGCCAGCCCATCCAAGCCAGCAGATGTTCGACGGGAGCCGTAGCGGTCACCGCTCCTAGCGAGCCCAGCATGACCATATAGCCGTTCAGCAAGGCAACGCGTTCCCTGGGGAACCAAAGGATCATGGATTTCAGTCCAGCCGTCAGCGCCGCCGCGAGGCCGAGCCCGATCATTGCACGTGCGATCAAAAGTGACAGGAAGCCGGTCGATACCGCAAACAGCCAAGCGCCCACTGCTGCGAGCAAGAGCAAAACACTCTGTACGCGGCGAGGACCAAAGCGGTCCAACGATATGCCGACGGGGATCTGGGCCGCCGCGAAAACAAGGAAATAGACCGACGTAAGCAACCCGAGGTCGGCAGTCCCAAGCCCGGTATCCGAGCTGAGACGACTGGCGATCAAAGCGTTGATCGTACGATACAGATACGAAAGATAGTATCCGACCGCAAACGGGAGAAATACGCGCGCGGTGAGGCGCCATGCCCCGGAAATCTGCATGCTGGCCCCTCTTGCTGTCAGCTGGTGCAAGCCGATAGCGTGACCAGCTTTTCGTCAGTTCAGCTAAATCACTGCGGGCGTAAGTTAGCGAACAAAAAGAAGGGAACGGCGAAACGGTCTTTCTCCATGATTCAATTAAGCTTCTTCGACCGGTTCCTGACGGCGAATATCTTCCGGAATCTCGCGCAGAAAGCTTTGCCCCTTTTGCAAACGGCGCCCTAGCGCCTCGACAAATCCTTCAAAGCGCTCCCTTCCCTTTACTTGCGCGGCCGCCTGCGCGTCGTTGGGCAACGGTGGCGTGATCGTCAGCCAGAAACGGATGAAGAGAGCCAAGGTCTCAGCCGCCAAACCAACGTCACGCTCGAGCCTCTGCATCTGACGCGACAACCGATCCAGGCGCCGGGTAAACGCCGCCTCCCGTCTGTCCGCGCCGTCCGGTGACAAAAATGAAGCGACAGCCGCTTCTACGATCGCGGACCTGGAAAGCTTCTTGCGATCGGCGAGTTCCGAGATCTGTTTCAGAAGCTCTGGCGGAAAATAGACGTTCATCCGGTCGCGCATACTGCTCAGAGCTCCATACCGTCATTAGGGTCCATGGCGACTTGACGGGCGACACCACGGAGCTGTTGGCGTATAACCCGGGACTGCCGGACCGTGTCCTCGTCATCATCAAGAACGGCGGCGAATTCCTCTGCCGGCGTTAGTTCGGTCGTCTCCTTGGCGATCGCGACGTGATCGGGGAGTTCGGGCTCACGACGGAGCCCGCTGTTTGCTGTGTCTTCCTCGGCCTCCGCAGCTTTGGCAGTTGGACCTCCAGTTGGTTTCAGCACTTGGAGCGCTGACCATCCGTCCGTTCGCGATGATCGGCCGGCTGTCCCAGGACCGGGCGGCGGCAGAACCCGCTCGGTGAATCGCCGATCCTCGTAGTAGCGGACCTTGTTCGCCCGGATCGGCGCCGTCCCTGCCACCATGACGATCTCGTCTGCCGGCGGAAGCTGCATGACTTCGCCTGGGGTCAGCAGCGGCCTCGCAGTTTCCTGCCGTGAGACCATCAGGTGCCCAAGCCATGGGTTCAACCTGTGCCCGGCGTAGTTCTTCATCGCGCGCATCTCGGTCGCCGTGCCTAGCGCGTCGGAGACCCGCTTGGCGGTCCGCTCATCATTAGTCGCGAAGCTGACCCGGACGTGGCAGTTATCGAGGATCGCGTTGTTAGGCCCGTAGGCCTTCTCAATTTGATTGAGCGACTGCGCAATCAAGAAACTCTTGATGCCGTATCCCGCCATGAAGGCGAGCGCGGACTCGAAAAAATCAAGCCGACCGAGTGCCGGGAACTCGTCAAGCATCATCAGGACTCGATGCCGGCGGTCGCGGGCGTGCAAATCTTCGGTCAGGCGCCGGCCGATCTGGTTCAGCACCAGGCGGATCAGCGGCTTGGTCCGCGAGATATCGGAGGGCGGCACCACGAGATAAAGCGTCGTGGGACGGCTATCTGCGATCAGATCGGCAATCCGCCAATCGCAGCGGCGGGTTGCTTGGGCCACGACAGGATCGCGGTACAGCCCGAGAAACGACATCGCGGTGGATAGGACGCCAGAACGTTCATTCTCCGACTTGTTGAGCAGCTCGCGCGCGGTCGAGGCGACCACTGGATGCGCACCCTGCTCGCCAAGGTGCGTCGTGGTCATCATGGCCTTCAACGTTGCCTCGATCGGCCGCTTCGGGTCGGACAGAAAGGAGGCGACGCCGGCTAGGGTCTTGTCCACCTCCGCGTAGAGAACATGGAGGATGGCGCCGACCAGGAGCGAATGGCTCGTCTTCTCCCAATGGTTCCGCTTGTCGAGCGATCCTTCGGGGTCTACGAGAACGTCGGCCACGTTCTGGACATCGCGAACTTCCCATTCGCCGCGCCGGACCTCGAGCAGCGGATTGTAGGCTGAGGACTTTGGGTTGGTGGGGTCGAACAGTAGGACGCGGCCATGTCGCGAGCGAAAGCCGGCCGTCAGTTGCCAGTTCTCACCTTTGATGTCGTGCACGATGGCCGAGCCCGGCCAGGCCAGCAACGAGGGAACGACTAGGCCAACACCCTTACCGGACCGAGTGGGCGCAAAACACAAGACGTGCTCCGGTCCGTCGTGGCGGAGGTAGTGCCGGTCGAGCTTGCCGAGCACCACACCATCCTGACCGAGAAGTCCGGCCGCTCGAACCTCATCCAGACCAGCCCAGCGCGCCGAACCATAGGTCTCGACATTCTTGGCTTCACGCGCGCGCCACACCGACATGCCGATCGCCACCGCGATCGAAACAAAGGTTCCCGACGCCGCGATGAAGGCACCCTCGAGAAAGATTTGTGGCGCGTAGGCATCGTAAACGAACCACCACCAGAAGAACACTGGCGGGTAGTAAATCTTGAAGCCCCACAGTTCGAACCAGGGCCGCCCAAGCTCCGGTTGCCAGGCGAGCCGCCAGGCCGTCCACTCGGTTGCTCCCCAGATGGCCAGCAAGACGATCAGGCCGACAACGATCACCTGTCCCCAGAGGATTTTGGTTCCGGACATCCCGAACGCCCTTCCGCAACTGAATTGGAGAGACTGCTAGAGGCCAAGGTCGCGCTTCCGACCAAAACCCCATTCGATGCCACCGCCGTCCTTCACGACGCCGGTGACGTGTTGGCCGAGTTTCTTTTCGAGTTCGCGCGACCAAGGCACGAGCTGGAAGCCGAGCCCGTTATCGATCATGGCGAAGCGTCCTGAGCTGAGCGTCAGCCGCTGGCGATATGTGCCCGCCACATGCTCCCCGGGGTCACGCTTCATGTAAGGGAGGCGCGTGTCGGCCGAGACTTTTGCGGCCACCTCATCCAGTTCACGCCGGCGCAAAGTGTTCAAGAGGTCGCGCTGCAATATGATGCGTTGGCCCTGCCGCCGCGCCAGGCCTTCCTGGATCAGATGCTCGGTACGGGCTTCCATGGCGTCGCGTGTCTCGCGGCCGAAGCCGCCCATGGCGAGCGGCATGGCCTTGCGTTCGACGAGCCTGTGGTCGAGCCAAGTTGCCCCTCTTGCCTTGACCTGACCACCAAGATCGAGATCGGAACGGGTCGCGAGCACCACGGTGGGGTGCGGATCGCCGGGTGGACCGAAACTCCGGACTTCGACGATGCCGCCGACGGGCGGTGCATATTCGAACGCCTCGAGCCCTCGGAAGCGCACGTGGTGCGCGCGTCCATCTGTTCCGTCGATCAGAGCGTAGGCCTCGCCAGTCAGTTCGTCATGCAGTCCACGGTCGACCAGGCGTCCGATAATCTGGGCCGTCGGCTGTCCACCCTCGATGACGAAGTCGGCAACGCCGCGGGGTTCTCCACGCTCGGTAAAGGCGCGGTGCATGGTCTTGATGATGTCGCCGCGCATACCGAGGTCGCGCAAGCTACGCTCGGCCTCAAGCCCGACCATCCATTCGCCTGGTGCGGCGGAGGCAGCAAGGCCCATCTTCTCAAGGTGCTGAAGGCGACCGACCATCAGGCGCCGGATCTCAGGATCGGAGCTGCCCGGGTTCTCGGGGCGAAGATCGATAGTGCCGGTCTCATCGGCCGCCAGCCGGATCTCCCGATCTAGCCGCGTCCACCGTTCAGCTGTGACTTCCCTCTCCAGCGAATTGCGGATCTCCTGCTCTGGTCTTGGTCCCAGTTCGATGGCGACCAGTTCCTCGGCGCGCGCGCGCAGACCTCGGCTAATATAATCGCGGGAGATCACGAGATCCGCCCCTTCCTCATCTATCCCCCGAACGAGAAGATGGACGTGAGGGTTGTCGGTATTCCAATGATCGACGGCCACCCAATCGATCCGCGTCCCGAGATCCGTCTCCATCTGTTTGGCGAGATCGCGGGTAAAGGCCTTCAGGTCGGTCATGTCGCCCGCATCCTCCGGCGAGACGATGAACCTGAAATGATGCCGGTCGTCCTCACAGCGCTCCGCGAAAGCCGCGCTATCGGCACGATCGCTGCCAGCATCGAACATCTCGGCCCGCTCACCACTCCGGGTCACGCCGTCGCGCTTCAGATATGAAAGATGGGCCGTCATTGGCGCTGAACGGAAGGCTCTCCCTTTGTGACGAACCACGCGGGCCTTCACCACGACGCGCCGCGTTGGGCTGAACAATCTGGCGCGGCTAAAGGCGAGGCGCCCGCGGCCAAACGTCGAGCGCCCATAGGCCGCAGAACGCCTGCCAGCCGCGGCCTGGCCCGAGGTGTGTCCCGCTCTCTTCGCCGCCCGCAGCACCTGGTTGATGAAGCTCTTTTGCTTCGGCGCGCGGGTACTGCGGATGCGCCCAGGCCGAACGCGCAAGTCGCTGTCGCGCACGCTCACGGAAGGGCCTCCCAGGCATCAAAAGCATGCACGGTGCCGAAAACGCCGTTGATTGCATTCATCAAAATGCACGGCGCGGCACGCGTCCCGACCGACCGGCACGCCAGAACCCATGCCATGCCAATGGCTTGCGGTTCGACCGGCGAGCCCCTTTTATCTCGCCGTCCTGCCGTCGTGGTCTCCCGGTCGCCGGTTCCCCAAAGGGCCGCCGCAAGTTGCCAGCCAACTCGCGGAGCCCCCACTGCTTCCGAGCGCTTGCGATAGCGATCGTTACCCGAAGGGCCGAGACACCCGAAGGGTGGCTCGGTGAGGAGCGAAGCGACGAGTAGAGCGCGGGCCGAAGGCATCGCCCATACGCCACCAGCTTGTGAACCCACACACTTGGTCATTGCGACACTTCCGAATCCGATCGAGGGACGAACACGCCGATTGGCCGGGGGACCATGGGCGAAACATCGGGCGCCGAGATTGCGGTCGTGACACCGCTGGATGGCATGAGCGCCGGCAACCGATCGCTCGTTTTCGTGAGATTGGCTCGCGCGACGAATAGCGTCGCAGCTGCTGATGACTGTCGGGTCGACGTCCACCTCGGCGGCAGTTCGATGGCTAGCAGATTTGGAAGCTTTGCGACGTATGCTCGCGTCTCGTCTGGCAAAGAGCCGCCTGCGAGATGCTCTTCATAGCGGGATGGTCCCGCGTTGTACGCGGCAAACACGCCAGGCGAGCCATACCGATCGAGCAGTTCGCGTAAGTACGCCGTACCGGCCAGAATGTTATCGTGCGGGTCGTATGGGTCGTTCCCGAGATTGTAGCGCTCGCGAAGTTCCGCCCAGGTCGCCGGCATGATTTGCATCAGGCCCATTGCGCCTTTTGGCGATCTGGCGTGCACGTCACCAGCACTCTCGACGCTTTGCACTGATCGGATCCAGTTCGGCGCAATCGCAAAGCGTTGTGAGGCTTCATTGATGAAACCGGCAAATGAGTGAGCGGTCTGACTGATCGCCGGCTGGGCGGCTGATCCGCTCTGGGCCAAAGCAGCACTGTCACCGGCGGTCAGAAGAAGCATCAGGGGCACGACAGCGCAAACACGCGTGCCCAACCGACCAAAGGACGCGGTCGGGCTCGCGCCAGCCTTGCAGACATCGATCGAGACGACGGAATGATCCCACAATCGATCGAGCAAGGGAATGGCAAGGAGAACACCTCGAATACGCATGATTACTCCTCCCACGTCCATACCGGCATCGCACGGCCGATCACGCTAGACGCCGGAAGAAATCCAAAATACCGGCCATCAAGAGAGTCGTCCGACTGCCAGTTCATCAGAAACAGCTCGCCGTCGCTAACGACGCGGCAGCCCTGCCATTTCGGCAGCGGCCTGCCCCGTCTGTCGTGATCCTTCGCCTCGCCCACCGCGACATCGTCGACCGAAATCGCGAGGCCGGTTCTGCAAACACTTTGCCCCGGAAGGGCGAGCACGCGCTTCAGCATGGGGACGCCGATGGGTAAATAGCCGTTCAAGTCGAGGAAGGTCGCGAGCGGCTCCGGCGGCTGCACGGCGACCAAATCAGTGACTTGGAATTGGTCTGCCGGTCGGAGGCGGTAGAGACCGATTGGCACGCTTGCGGATGCGTTCCAGATGTAAAGCGGAAGCGGCTCCAGGACGATCGTCGCGATGAGCGCAGCAGCGACACCAAACGTGGTGGTCAGCGTCTTCATGCGGCCCGTCATCGCATGATCCTCTGACGGTGAAGCCAAGCCTGGTGGCGCGCTTTCGTATACGGGCGCGGGTTTTCGTTAACCGACAGGCGGTTATGAACGTGATGCCAATGATCGGGCGCGACATCAGCAGGATCGATGCCGAGTGCCTCAACGGCATCGATCATTTGCAGCACTCGTTCGACCTTCGGCCAGCCGGACAGACGCAGCAAAATCTCTCCGCCGGGCTTCACATACGGCACGGTCGAGCAGCGCTGTCCCGGAGCGACTGCGCGCAAGATGTCGATCCGCGAAATGATTGCCCCAAAGTCGTTGGAGGTCCATCGGGCGAAAGCAAAGATGCTGCCCGGCGCAAATGACAGGACGCGCCGATGGCGCTCAAGCTCCCTTTCCTTGACGACACGACCGAACCGAATCCGGTTTTCGATACGCTTGTCGAGCCACAGCACTTCTACTTCGGTAAGATCACTCATACCGCCGCTCCCCTACGCTCGACCTCGGAGCCGTTCGCTTCGACGGCCGGGAAGTGCGTGTACGGCTTGTGAAGGCCAGCAGGGCGAACGGGCCGGCTTTGCCGGCCACCTCCCAAGCGCTTTGCGGCCTGGTCCGTTAGAAGAAATCCGAAGGATTTCTGGTTAGTAAAGTTAGAGCGGCCGGAAAGCGCAGAGAAACAAGCCTTTAAGGTCGATTCCGGTCCCCGATAGCACGAGGATCGGGTCCCCGATAGCACGAGGGTTGCGGTCCTCGATAGCACGAACTGATTCACAGGTTGTCCTCCGAATTTGGAATGAGACCGCGCCGGCGCAAGCGTGCCGTCAGGGGATCAACAGGCGTTGGCGCGAAGTTCAGCCGCTCGATGCCGTTCAGATCCCGTGTGAGCACGAGCTGATAACCGGGCAATGTCTGGCGCTGGACGATCTGACGTACGTCGTAAGCAAAGTGCTTGAGCGGCGAGAGGATGCCGGACTTGGCATGGAGGTGTGCAAGGTCAAAGCTCCAGCCATCGTCCTGCCGACCGCCGTGCTTGCGCACAAGACGATAAAGCCACCGCTCAAGTCCGCCGGTGAGCTCGAAATAGGCGCGGTCGATCGTCAGCACGAGCGCGTCGTCGATGACGCCGGCATAGAACCAATCCGGCAGGATCAGCTCGAGCCCGAATGGGCGGCCATTTGCATCCGCCGTCTCCTTCCACTCGTTTATCCAGGAGAAGCGATGCCGTCGTCGTTCCATCGGCTGGCGGATCGACGTCAGCACCGTCGTTGACTGAAGTCTGTCGAGGCCCGCCTTCAGACGGTGATAGTCGCGTGCGCTGGTGCCGCGGCCAACGAACGTTAGAATCTCGTATGGCGTTGCAGCCATCAGACGCGACGTCTTCAGGCCCGCATCCCGGGCTTCGACGATCTGAGACGCGGCCCAGATCAGAACGTCTGCATCCCAAATGGTCGCCATGCCGTGTTCCGGAACAGCTTCGACACGAATTGAGATCGCACCTGCGCGGAAATCGATCGGCACAATCCGCTTCGTTTTTGCGAGCGAGAAGAACGGATAGGCCATCAGATCCTGCGCATCTCGCGGCGCGAGATCGCCGGGCAGCGCCCGAAAGAGCTCAAGCTGGCCGCGCTCGGAATGGTGTTTGCGCCGCATGGTCACTGCTCTCACGCGGCTATCAGCGACGTTCCTGACCTGCATAGGGACGCAGGGCCGGATGCTTCTTGGCGGGCAGCACGGTCCCCTTGCCGGGATCGGATGTCGAGGTCTTGGCGCCGCGGTCGGCCCACGCTTTCAGGTCATCGACGGCGTAGACGACACGTCCGCCAATCTTCCGATATGTTGGTCCGGTGCCGTACGTGCGGTGCTTCTCCAGCGTGCGACCGGAGAGGCCGAGGTAACGCGCGGCCTCCGGGGTACGCAGGAAGCGCGGGGGTAGACCGGCCATCGGATCGGGCATTTGGGGACTCCAGGATGACAGCGCACCACGGATGGCGGCGCTAGCGTGTGTGCGGCCATCATGGAGGAGCAGGTTCTCGGAGGGGGATGCCGAATATGGAGGGAGCGGTTTTCGGCACGCCTTGGGAACGACGCTACCCATCCCTGCGCCCGGGCCGCAGAATTTTTTGCGGTGACCACCGCGCATCAACGCGAGGCCGGCTTGCACCAGGCGGATCGTTCGATTACGCAGTTCGTGGGTCTTCTAAGCGCGATCGGGGACGCGGTTCTTGCCGGACAGGCGCCGAGTAAGAGTCGCCCTTGCTCAGTCACCCATTTGGCACGAGCAAGATGACTCTGATATGCGCGCCGCGCACGGTCCGGCTCTCGGTCGGACCACTTGAGCCACTTCGCCCCAGTCCGCCCCCTCACCGCCGGCCGTGCAGAAGGCGAACGTACGTGACGACATGCTGTTCGTTATAGGCCGTCAACGTCGGCTCGTTCGGCGCACTGTCAGCTACGTCTGGATCTGGGGCTCGCTCCTGCATCATACCCGCTTTTAGAACGCCTATAAGCTACGCCATGGTCTCCGATGCGCGTTGGAATCCAGGATAGCCCTTGGGTAGACACACGGCCGAGCTCGGTCGCGCACGTAGCGTCGTCACATCGATAGCATGTTCGGACACGAATAGAAACGATCGTTGCTAGAACGATCGTTCCGGTCAGTTTCCCATATCGCCATGGATCTCAAGAGATCATGGCTGTGACTCTGCGTCGGAAACGCCATGATCTACAAATGACGCAGGAGGAGCTGGCCGAGCGTGCGGGTCTAATCGCCGTTATGTCGGCGCCATCGGCGACGCATCAGCAAGCGATACCGTGCTCGGGCAGATTGCTGAAGCATTAGGGGGCAAGCCGGAAGACCCGCTCAAAAGGGCTGCGCGGCTTAGCAAATCGTAATCCGCACCTCAGCCCGGGCGCGAAGTGCCCCGTCCGGCGAACCGGGCGGGGCTTGATTGAGCGAGCTTACTCACCGTTCTTACGCGGCCGCGACCAGAGGAGCGTGTAGCCTTCGCCGCTTTCGTCCTCGAAGAGGTTCGCATAGATCGGAGCGTTGAACGAGGGGTCGTCGAGCTTGAGTGAGAGGTAGTCGCGGCCTTCCTCGGAACGCTTCGACCAGGCTGCGCCGATCTCCGCGCGCCCCACATAGATGCGGTGGCTGGGGGCGTTGTCGTTGGACCGGTTGGTCTCGGCGACGATGCGGACGCCCTTGGCTTGCAGGCTCAGGGTGACAATCTCGCCCTGGAAATCGTTGCCGACCTTCTTGAAAGAACCGATGTTAGCCATGTCACTTCTCCTGTTGTGTTTCGAGCCCGCGACCACCGCGGCCTCGATGGCGATCTAGGGGCGAAGACGATCGGCGACGCACCCGCCCGCGGGCCGGAGCGCAGCGGAGGACGCCGTTGTGGCGACTTTCTTGACTCGCGAGGAATGGGCGAAGCCCAGGGGAAGAAAGTCGCATCAACGGCGTTGCGGCTCAGACGATCGAGGCGAAGCCGGTCTTCGGCCAGATCAAGCCATCCATGAGGCCACGTGCGTCGGCGTGCTGAACCGCAATCTCAGGAGAAGACATGACTCATATCGGCTTTGCTGAACAAGAGGTCGGAACCATTCAGCGCAGAAAGAGAAACAATTTTCTGCAAAGGGCGGTATCGTCTCGCACGAATGGATCGGCGCAACACCGCTCCGCCGCGGCTGCGTGGGCCAGACCCGAACGCCGGCGGCTTGATCGAGAGCTCCGAGGCGGACTGCCTCTCCCGCGCTCGATCGCTCCCGTTCAGCGCGCCGATCTATGCGAACCTGTTCGACGATGAAGGAGGTAAATGGTCATCTCTCAGGCCTTCCGGCCGTAAGAACTGGTTAGGACGGACTCTCCACCACCCTACCCGGCTCGAACGGGCGGGTCTCCGCCGGAACGATCAAGCGCGTCCATGACGTAACGCCAATGCAAACCGCGCCCAGGCAAGCGAAGACTTCACGCCAAACCAACGAAGGCACCCCAATCTGGGACAGGGCGAACACCACATGATAGCCGGCAACGGCGGCGGGAATAGCAAATGCTGTCGCGATCGCGATGCGCAAAGCCAAGGACCGGGTAATTGCGACGGCGACTTGGCCGAGGACGAGCGTCAGCGCACCGCCGGCCGTCGCGATAAGTACCGCACCAATGAGGCCGGCGCCGCTCCGAAACGTAGTCATTCCGATACTGAGAGCGACGAAAAACGGCAGTGCATACACAGCGAGCGCAAAGATCGCCCAGCAGAACAAGCCGATGCCGAGTGTGTTGATGGCAAGCCCAAGGGCAAGCATGGTGGTGGCTCCATGTGCATAGATGTACCAGTCGCGCCTTCCACCACCACCACGGCGCAACTCTGAACATGAGACCGAAAGGAGGCGGAGTTGCGGCGCATGCCCCCCGCTCCAACTGTTTGGAGGCGAGAAGACGGCTTATGTGCCGCCGAACCTCCAGACCGGGATGCCGAGGCGCTTTGCTTTGTCCGCCAGGTTGTCCTGGATTCCTGTGCCCGGGAAGTGCATGACGCCAATCGGCAGGAGTTCGAGCATGGCGTCGTTGCGTTTGAATGGGGCTGCCTTGGCGTACTTGGTCCAGTCAGGCTTGAATGCGATCTGAGGCACCTTGTGATTAGTCGCCCATTTGGAGGCGATAAGCTCCGCACCTTTCGGCGAGCCGCCATGGAGCAGGACCATGTCGGGATGCTTGGCGTAAACCTTGTCGAGGCGGTCCCAGATGAGGTGGTAGTCATTAAAGTCTAGCCCGCCGGTGAGTGCGATCTTCGGTCCTTCCGGCAACAAGACCTCGGTTTCAGCGCGACGTTTTGCTGCGATGAAGTCGCGGGAGTCGATCATTGCTGCGGTCAGCGTGCGATGATTCACCAGTGATCCCGATCGAGGGCGCCAGGAGGATCCGGTGTGAGTCTCAAAGCGTTCGATGGCCTGATCGCGGAAGAGTTCCAGGCAGTTGCGGCGCTCGATCAAAGTGATGCCCTCGGCCGTCAAGCGCTCGAGTTCGACTGATCGGACCTCAGAGCCATTCTGCTCGCGCTGGCTCTTCTGCTGCGCCTGCTCGTTATCGTCTAGATGGCGTTCGATGCGGTCGACGGCTCGATGGAACAGGTTGACGGTCGACCACAGCAGATCGCCCAGGTCCGGCTCGAGCCGCGTGTCGCTCAACGTCGCGACCAGGGCGTCGAACACATCGGCGACGGCGCCAGCGATCATCTTGCCCTCGGGGAGCGGTCGTGGGTCAGGCTGGTCGTCGAAGGGACGGTAGCCGAAGAGCTGTAGTTCGGTCAGCACGTGGTCAGTTGGAGAAGAGGCGTGCGGCGGTTCGATATCGTCGTTGTCGGTCATTGGAGTGATCCTTTTCCGGATCGGCCGCGCCCATCGCGGCCTTCGTGGCGATCACTCAGACGGCGGGCGGAACGGGCCAGAACCCGCAAGGGCCGAAGCGGCAGCGGAGGATGGCGGAGGCCGGCTATTTTGCTTCGCGATGCAAAGCGCGCCGGTCTAATGGCTGATGTCTTCTCATCGCCAGCGCGCGGCGGAAAATAGCCGGGCGTAGCCATTGCCGGCCCGGTCCGCTTGCCGTCCGATCGCCCTCTAGAAGGCCGAGGTCGCGTCCTCTTCCGGCAATGGCCTTGGAACGACCGAGCTATCAACGTCGATCGAAGCACCGGCCTATTCTGCGGCTACTGTCGACGAATGCAGGAAGCGGACGACGTCCTCTGGTGCGAGTTGAAGCCGTAACTCTGCTCGGAGGGCCTCGAGACCGAAGATGTGCAGGTCTTCGTTGAAATCCCCCAGCCGGGGCGACAGGGTGATCGCTTCAACGCCGGCCTCTTCGGCGCGCTGGGTGAGAATCGCCTGTACGGCATCTCCGGCAGCATCGTCATCGCGGGCGATATAGAGCCGACGCAGGCCAGATGGCAGCATGATTGCTGCGAGATGATTGGCCGAAATCGCGGCAGCCATGGGCATGGTCGGCAGCACGTAACGCAATGAAAGCATGGTCTCAATCCCCTCGCCGGCGGCGAGCACGTCGCCCACCACACCGAAGCGGACGGCGTTGCCGAGCAGGTCACCCATAGCCCGTCGTGGCGTGTCGATCGGAGCCTTGCCGAGACGAACGCGATCAAAGCCGTCTGGATCGAGCCAGGTTCGGTGCGCTCCGGTGATCCGCCCCTCGAGGTCCGTGACGCGGGCAATCATCGCCGGCCAGGTCTCGGTGGGCGAATGCTCATCCGGTCGATAGTAGCAACGAGGGTGGAAGCGCAGGCTGCCACCATGGTGGATGTGGGTTATCCCGCGACGCTGCAAGTATTTTTCGACCACCGTCCCCTCGATCGGACTGGATATCGCAAAGAGCCGACGGGCGGCTTCCTGCGATCCAGCCGGCGCTACCGAACGAACGGGTTTCGAGGTCAGCTGGGGCACGGGACGAGGCAGCTTCAGAAACCGTCTCGCCTCCTCGGCGGCCGCGCTGAAGTCGCGCAACCCCCGGCATTCGCGGATGATGTCGAGGAGGTCGCCATGCTCGCCGGTCGCAGCGTCGGTCCACTTGCCGGCAGGGCCCTTCGGTGATTCCTGAAGCCGCACGAACATCGAGCGGCCCGGCTTGTTGCGGACGTCGCCGACCACCCAGTACCGCCCCGCGCGCTTGCCATTGGAGAGATAGTATCGGCACACGGCCTCGGCCTCGCGCGCGAGGCGGCATGCCAGTTCGCAAGGCGCGGGGGACATCACGCAGCCACCCGCTCACTGACGCGCGCGACCGGGTAGGTTTCGAGCACCTTTGTCAGGATCCCGACGCCGCTTTCGTCTGTGGGCACAAACATCCGCAGCTTCCAGGAGATGATCTCTCCAAAGAGGCCGTAAGCACGGAGGCGATCGCGCATCGTGTCGTTGAATCCCGATAGCTCGATGCGGCATGCGCCCATCACCCGGACGCGACGAAGCTGGAGCCCTTCCGCGAGATCGAGGAGGGTGCGTCCTTCCATCAAGGCCGCAAAGGCAGTGTCCGGCGATAGCGTAGGCGCGTCCGCCGCGAAGGCGTTTGCGACCCACGCCGCAGAAACCTTGCGGCCGATGATGCGCTCGCCCGCATCGGTCTGGAGCCGATAGACGCGGGTCGATTCGTTCGGCAAGCGTTTCCAGATGGGCAACAGCAAGCCGGCCACTACGTGGATCGTGCTTTCCGTGAACTCAGGCACCTCGGCGAGCTCCGCCAGCCAGGCCGCGGCAAAACGTTCGCGATCCGCTTCGACCCAATGGCTCTCCGCCATCATGTTCAGTCGGACTTGGTGCTGCTCCATAGGGCGGATCAGGCGGACGCGGCGCTCGATGTCGCCGTCGTCGAGCATGATGCTCGCGGCCGGAACCTGCACGGCGGCCCTTCCTGAGCGCTCGTTGATCAGCAGGACGGCAGGATTGGAAAGACGAGTAAGGGCGTCATCCAAACCAACGGGATGGTTACGCCGGCGCTGGATGACGCTGAGCAGCCGCGTCTCGGCACCTGTGCGCGGATGGACATAGATCGTCCGCCGGCCGCTGACGACAAAGCTTTCGGCGCGGAGCGTTTCCAATCCGACATCGTACGTGCCCGATGCGACCGCGCCCTCGATCCGGGCGGTCAAGAGCTGCTCGAAAGCAGTGAACAGGACATTTTGCAGGTCGATGGTGAGCGCCAACAACCTGTTCAGGAAGGTCGTGATCGGCGGCAGGTCATCCCTGAGCCCATTGGCATCTGTCAGCTTCAGGCCGGTTGCATCCTCGAACTTCTCGAGCGAACAGCCGTCGACTTTGCCGCGCACCAGCAGCATGTAGAGTTGACGCAAAGCATCGCGCCCGTACTGACTTTCGAGATTGTCCTCGGGCCGGAAGAGGCCCTGTCCTCCGGTCTGGCGCTGGCCGCGCGTAATGGCCCCCAATGTGTCGAGCCGGCGCGCGATGGTGCTGAGGAAGCGCTTTTCGGCCTTCACGTCGGTCGCGATGGGCCGAAACAGCGGGGGCTGCGCCTGATTGGTCCGGTTTGTGCGGCCGAGCCCCTGGATCGCAGCATCCGCCTTCCAGCCGGGCTCAAGCAAATAGTGGACCCGCAAGCGGCGATTCCGGGCCGACAGCTCGGCGTGGTAGCTCCTCCCCGTGCCGCCCGCGTCGGAGAACACAAGGATGCGCTTGACGTCATCCATAAACGCCGAAGTCTCAGCGAGATTGGCCGAACCCGCGCGGTTCTCGACCACCAAGCGCTCGCCCTTTCGGATGACCCGTCGCGAGCGGCCAGTCACTTCGGCGACCGTGTCGGTGCCGAAGCGCTGCACGATTTGATCCAGCGCGCCGGGTACCGGAGGCAGCGAGGCGAGTTTCTCGATGAGGCGATCGCGGCGTGCGACGGCTTCCCGGCTCTCGACTGGCTGTCCGTTGCGATAGACAGGCCGAGAGCAGAGATTGCCCTCCGAGTCGGTGAAGGGCTCGTAGAGCTGGACCGGGAAGGAATGGGCGAGATAGTCGAGCACATATTCGCGCGGAGTGATGTCGACCTGGACGTCGCCCCAGTCTTCGGTCGGGATCTCGGCGAGCCGGCGCTCCATTAGCGCTTCGCCCGTTGAAACAATCTGGATGACGGCGGCATGGCCGGCGTCGAGATCGCGATCGATCGACCGGATGAGCGACGGCGTTTTCATCGAGGTCAGCAGATGACCGAAGAAGCGCTGTTTGGCGCTCTCGAAGGCGGATCGAGCCGCGGATTTTGCCTGCCCGTTCAGCGTTCCGGTCTCGCCGATGATGTTGGCGGCCCGCATCGCCGCATCGAGGTTGTTATGGATGATGCTGAACGCATCGGCATAGGCGTCGTAGATGCGAACCTGCTCCGGTGTAAGCTGGTGCTCGACGAGTTCGTACTCGACGCCCTCATAGGACAATGAGCGGGCGGCGTAGAGACCGAGCGCCTTGAGGTCGCGCGCCAGAACCTCCATCGCCGCGACCCCACCCTGCTCGATTGCCTCAACGAACTCGGCACGTGTGGCGAATGGGAAGTCGGCACCGCCCCAAAGGCCGAGGCGTTGGGCATAAGCGAGGTTGTGGACCGTGGTGGCGCCCGTCGCCGACACATAAACCACCCGAGCATTGGGCAAAGCGTGCTGGAGCCTCAGGCCTGCGCGCCCCTGCTGAGAGGCCGCCTGATCGCCGCGCTCGCCCTTGCCACCGGCCGCATTCTGCATGGCATGGCTCTCGTCGAAGACGATCACTCCGTCGAAGTCGGAGCCCAACCATTCAACGATCTGACTTACGCGCGAAAGCTTCTCGCCACGCTCGTCGGTGCGTAGCGTGGCGTAGGTGGCAAAAAGGATGCCTTCCGAAAGCCGGATCGGTGTGCCCTGGCGAAACCGGGACAGAGGCGTAACGAGCAGTCGCTCCATGCCGAGTGCGGACCAGTCGCGCTGCGCATCTTCGATCAGCTTGTCGGATTTGCTGATCCAGACCGCCCGGCGGCGGCCATTGAGCCAATTGTCGAGCAGGATGCCGGCGACCTGCCGCCCCTTGCCCGCGCCGGTGCCATCGCCCAAGAACCAGCCGCGGCGAAAGCGGACGGCATTCTCAGCGTCGTCGCGCGCGGCCGCCACAACATCAAAGGTCGCATCGACGGTCCAGGAGCCCGCAAGGAATTCGGAAAGCGCCTCGCCAGCATAAATGATGCTCTCGACCTGGGCGTCCGATAGAACTCCATCTGCCACCAGACTTGAAGGCAGATGCGGACGGTAGGACGGCTTCGGCGGCGCAACGGACGCCATCGCCGCGGACTGCACGAGTTTCGTCGGATGGGAGCACGATCCGGGAATACGGATGGACTGTAATCCGTACTCCTCATATAGCGCATCGGTGAGGCGGGCGCCTTCCGGCGGCGACCATTCGACGGTCTCGTACGTGAGTTCGACGCGATTTGGCGCTGCGCTTTCCGAAGTGGACGACAGACATGATACGGAAGCGCCCGCCGATCGGGGCATTGCAGGGCGGCTAACGATGTCGGCCACGACCGGCGCGGCGACGGGTAGCCTCGGAGGCACGTACTGGGTCACCCAATTGAGCAAGATGGCAACATCGCCGGCCATGCCCTGCGATGCAGGAAAAGCCTTCGGATCGGCAGCGGGCCACTTGTCGATTACGAGCAGCCTCGTGTCCGTCTGAGTGCCGTGCTTGGCATAGACGGCGCCGTCGATCGCGGCAGAGAACACGACCCGTCCGCGCTCCTGGAGGCGAACAAAGGCCTCTAGCCACGCCGGGTTATCCGGCGCAAGGCCTGCGCCAACGATGGCGACGAGGCGTCCACCATCGCAAAGGCGCGCGAGCGCCGAAGCGATATGCCGGAAAGCGGCGTCTGCCATCCGTCGATCGACATTCGCCACCGCGGAGAACGGCGGGTTCATCAGAACCACGCTCGGCACAACGTTCGCGTCGAGATGATCATCGATCTGCGCGGCGTCGAACCGCGTGACCTCAACGTTGACAAACAAATGATCGAGCAGCGCCGCGCGACCTTCAGCCAATTCGTTCAACATCAGAGAGCCGCCGGCGAGCTCGGCGAAGATCGCGAGCAATCCGGTCCCCGCGGATGGCTCCAGAACGCGGTCGGCAGGCGTAATGCCGGCTGCGACGCATGCGGCCAGCCCAAGCGGGATCGGCGTCGAGAATTGCTGGAACGCCTGACTGTCCTCGGAACGCCGCGTATGGGTCGGCAGACAGCTCGCGATTCTCGCGAGCATTGGCAGCATGGCAGCCGTCGAGCCAGCCTTGGCGCGCATGGCCGGACCGAACTTGCGAAGAAATAGAACTGTTGCCGCCTCGCAGACGTCATAGGCGGTCTTCCAGCTCCAGACGCCGGCCGCGTCTGAGGCGCCGAAGGCTGCCTCCATGGCGCTACGCAGGACGGCGGCATCGATGCGACGGCCGCGTTCGAGCTCGGTCAGGAGCTGTCGCGCGGCCCTGATGGCGGCGGAGGTGAGATTTGCGGCGGCACGCATCGAGAGCGGCGCGGCGGCAGCGCCGCCGGCGAGAGATTCGGTCATGGCAGGATTTCTCGGGAGAGCAGGAACAGGTCGAACCGCGCGGCGCTCCCCTTAAGACCACGGCAATTCAAACCTTCCCGGCCCTGCTCTCCCTCTCAGCGCTCGCCCATAAAATGGGGACCGGCGTTACACACCGGTCTCCAGGCAACTGCGGGATGGCCCGAGCCATCCCGCTCTGTGTCACTCAGCCGCGTCGAGCTGTTGCGGGTCATCGTCGCCGGCGTTCTCCCGATCCTCATCGTCGGCGAGAAATTCGGGTAGCGGGCCTGCTTCAACCTCCGGCTCCACTGACGCCGCATGGGGATCGACGAGACGCAGCGGTTCCGGCAACCAGCCCGAACCATCGAGAAGACGTTCGGCCTCTTTGGCCATGTCGGCCTTCTTCAAGTGGGCGATCAGCTGCGCGGAAGATTCTCCCCTTGCTTCTCGCACGGCTTCCAGAATGCGAGGCTTGATGACCCCGCCAAGATAGTTGTCGACGGTGGGTCGCCAGCCGGCCTGCACCATGTCCAGCCCGACCGCGCGCGCCAGCACATTGGCCTGGTCGAGACGCGCGCGAACACTATGGGCGGAGACACGGCCCTGATCGTAGTGGTTGGCTGGCTCGTAGAGAGCGTTGACCGCAAATGACGCACAGTGAGCGAACAGGGACGCCTGAG
The DNA here is from genome assembly GCF_020194055.1 of Bradyrhizobium sp. NBAIM03. Classification (NCBI taxonomy): domain Bacteria; kingdom Pseudomonadati; phylum Pseudomonadota; class Alphaproteobacteria; order Hyphomicrobiales; family Nitrobacteraceae; genus Bradyrhizobium; species Bradyrhizobium sp. NBAIM03. The sequence continues at coordinate 140,707 of NZ_JADYVS010000012.1, forward strand.
CGGCACCGTCGAGAGCTGTGAGCGCATCCCACAGGTCCTTCTCGCCTTTCGGCAACCGTGCTTTCCAGGACTCAGGCGGCGCCTCGACGGTCTTCGCGGACGCGCTCTCCCTCAGGCCGGGGGCTTGAGCGGGGAAGGTCGGCGTGCGAAGTCCGATCTCAAGGGGACTCCCCGTCGACGAGAACCCGTAGAAGGCAGTCAGCACGAAATTGTGCAGCACCGCCTGGAACGCGATCGCCGGATTTTCCGCCAGCGCATCGCGCAATGCCAGTGTACGATGTGCGGTCAACTCGGTGATCAGCCGATCCGGCAAAGGTTTGGCCGCGTCCTCATCATCTTCTTCAGTGTCAGCAGCGCTACTTGCGACCGCGATGACGTGCGCTGAATGGAGCTACCCTCCTTCCCCTCGACCGGCTGCGCATCGGTGCCCTGCCTGACGTCAGAATCGATCGCGGACATGTCGTCCTCCGACCGAACATAGCCCCGATCCACCGACAGGCGCCCTTCGGAATCGATGCTGACGAAGACGCCAGTGCGGACGATCTCGGCCGGCTCGTAGATCATCGATCGGTGTTCGAATGCGAGCAGTGCCGCTTCGATCTTGCCGAGCCGCTGGTCGACCTCATCGGGCAGTTCGTCGGCATCCTGATAATCCGATTCAAGCTTAGTATGCTCGCCGTTGGGTGCGTCGATGGTGGCCTGCTCCTCCGGGGTGAGATCCATAGGTTTGCCCTCGAGTTCGCGGAGGCCGTTGGTATGGCCGTAGGGGAAATCGACCGCCACTGAGATCCAGTTCCAACCCTCGGTTGCGATGCTTTCCGCCTCGAGCTTCAGCTTGTCGGTAACAAGACGGTCCAACAAGGCAAGGTCCTGCAAATATCCGCCATCGTCCTGCTCGAACAGATCACGCAAAACGCCGCCGCCTGCCTGTTCGTAAGCCTCGAGGCCCACGAACCGAGCGCGGCGATCGGACGCACGGACCGTTAGTTCGGTCAGCAAGCGCCGGATCTGGTATGGCTCGTCGTAACCCGAACGACTGACCTGCTCCCAGACTTGCTCCTGGCGAACATGATCGGCTGTCACCGAGAACGCCATCAGTTGCTCGAGCGTCATACCGTCGTGGGCATAGATCTCGTGCAGCTTGCTCGAAACCGAGGCCAGTCGAAGCCGCTGCTTCACGACGGCCGGGTCACAAAATGCCACGCAGCGGTCTTCCTCGCTCATGCCACCTTGCTGGAGGCGCTGGAACGCGCGGAACTGATCGAGGGGGTGGAGGCCGACTCGCTCGTCATTCTCCGCAAGCGAGTCATCTTCCGCGATACCCTGGTCCCGAACAACGCACGGAACCGCTTGCGTCTCCGCCATGCGCTTTTGTTTCACAAGCAGTTCGAGGGCGCGATAGCGCCTGCCGCCTGCAGGCACTTCGAACATGCCCGTCTCGTTCCCTTCGGCATCAACGACGGCACGGACGTTGAGGCTTTGCAGGAGGGTGCGCGCCGCGATGCTTTCGGCGAGTTGCTCGATCGAAATGCCCGCCTTCACATGGCGAACATTGGATTGGCTCAGCACCAGCTTATTGAAGGGAATGTCGCGTGAGGGCGACAGGGTGATCTTCTGGACAGCCTTCGTGATGTCGAGTCTCCACGACGGGCCGCCGCGAGCCTCTCTCGGCCTTCAACCCGTCGCGAAAACGACCCTGCCCTCTCACTCGCTTACCCGCGGTGGCCGAGGAGACCCTCACGCTGCCTCCTGTTCCGCTCTCTCCGTCGTCATGTCGCCAACCTCCTCCGGCAAGAACCCAAGGAGATAATCCGCAACCTTGCTGGCTTGCGAGGCAGCTCGCACAATAGCACGATTGTCCTCTCGCAGCACCTCAAGCCAGGAGCCGATATAATCGGCATGTCGCACCGTCGGCACGATGCCGAGCGAGGCGCATCCGAATGCGGATGATATCTCCGCGATCAATTCCTCAAAGGCATACTTCTTGCTTCCGTAGCTTCCCGACAAATCGCGACTCAGACGCGATGTATGGCCGCTAGCATGCGCCAGCTCGTGAAAGGCCGTCCGATGCCAGTTGATCGGCTCGAAATAGGCTTGTGGTGGCGGTACCTGCACATAATCTTCTGCCGGCATGTAGAAGGCGCGGTTGCCGCCAATGCGGAAGTCGATCCCGGTCGCCTTGATCAGGTATTCAATCTTTGGCTCGATAAGGCCAGGTGGCGGAGGTGGCGTCGTTGCGATCTCCGAAGGCAAGCCTTCGCACTGATCGATATTGAAGACCGTGAACCGCTTGAGGAACGGGATGGCCTGCGCTTCGTCACCTGTTTCGCTGGCGCGCCGCTTTTCGTCGGCCGGCACAAACCGGTCGGCATAGACGACGCTCGTGCCGCGCTCACCCTTGCGGACGTGACCGCCGAGCGAGAGCGCCTGACGGAAGGTGAGCCAGCTCTGACTGGTGAATGCGTGTTCGGTGGCAGCCCCCCAAAGGATTAGGACGTTGATGCCGCTGTATTGACGGCCAGTGGCGGCGCTTTCCGGCATGGCCAATGACGCCGCCGCCGCCGCCGAACCCCAAGGCTGTACCCACGGGACGCGGCCGGCTTCAAGCTCGCCGATAATTTTGTTGGTGATTTCGTCATAAAGGCTGGTTCGGTCCTCGCCGGCGCGTGCCCGAAGATAGTGTCTGGACATAACGGATCTCCGCGACGGGCGCCGCGAGCCTCTCTCGCAGCCTGTAACCCGTCACGGCAAAACCCGGCCGGCACTCTCACTTTAACCTTCTTCAGGCGAAATCGAGGCCGCGTGATTTGCGAGAGCTCCTCACCCACACAAATGACAGAATGCGAAATCTGCGACGCACTCCGTCTTTCGTTCCATTCTTCGGGATGGCCTCGCGGTGCTTTAGGGCCGCAGGCCCCACCAGGCGTGGGCCAACGGCGCATCGCCTCAACGCAAAATGGCACCCGGAGAGCGTGAGCATAGCGACCCGAAGGGGCACGCGGGTCCGAGTGCGGCGACGAGACCGGTTCAATAGCGGCACCCGGGAACGGGGCAGTGATAGCGATCGCCGAGAGGCGAGCCGCTTTCCCGAGTGCCCCCGGCGAGAAACTCCGCAGGCCTTGCGCGAGGGATCGAAGCCGGATGGCCGAGACGCAAAGCGGCTCGGTTCACGAGACCCCGGTGCGGCGGAAGCCGCACGCGCAAAGCGGAAAAATCCGCTAGTCTGAAGATCTAGATGTCCTCGCGCGCATGCGTCTGCGCATCATAGATCCTGATTTGAAGCATGGGAAAACGTTTCTTTAGTTCTTCTCCACCTGCCCTGGCGCCGTCTCTGGTTGCAAATTCGGCTTTGAGTCGGCCATCCACTTCGAGTGCGTAACCAGAGGCCGGCGGTTCACGGGTAGCTGCAACCATTTCATTCCCATTGCGTAGTGAAGGGCTTAAAATGATGGGTAACGTGAGTCGCCAAACCGCGCTAGTCCCACTCCCCGAGCGCGGTGATCGGCGCACCATGTGGATTGACGCTTCGCCGTGCCCAAATGGGCACTGGAGATACAAGGCGCGCTGAGCCCCGGCCGTCCTTGAATGCGGCGACGGTGCGGGTATCGGTGGACGTACCCTCCCTACCGCAAGGGCGAGAGTATCCTTGTTGCGCCACGTGCGTGGGTTGGAAAAGTAGCGGACAGGCGCGCACCGTGCACTCTCGCACTAGTCAGCTTCTCGAAAGCCAACCGTCCTAAAATTCGAAGCCGATCTTTAAGGGCCAACCGAAGAGGCTTTGTTCTCATAGGAGCAAGGGAGAGCATAATGGATTCCAATCGGATAAACGGTGCCGGCTTGCCAGAGTTCCCAACGGGGTACGCCCGCTCACAGGAGGATCATGAGCTTTTCAGACAAGCTGTAAACGACGTCGGGCGGCCGCTCGCCGCTGTACCGGCAAAGCCCCCGATTTGGAGTTCGAGCGCTCCATACGGGAACTTTGCACGCGATGGCTACTCCTGGAACAACGATGTGTGGGGCAGTGGTGCCGGGCCTCAGACCATTTCAGTGTATGGACCGAACCGGTGGAGCGTGTGGTCGAACCAGCCTCGAACTGGTGGCATCAAGAGCTATCCGCATGAGGCCGTCCATATCGGGAAGCCGCTCAGTGCAATCAACACCTTGAGCTCGACCTTCAATCAGGACGTTCCTAACAGCGGCGCTTGGGACACCGCCTATGATATTTGGGACAGCTCAAACCAGCATGAGATCATGATCTGGACAAACTACACCGGAAACTCGGACGGTAGCGGCAACGTTAAGCCGATTTCTTATCATTATCGGCAGGATCCCTCCGGGGCGGCGATCCCCGTCTACACTAACGTCGAGGTGGGAGGGACGACCTGGAACGTGTTTCAAGGGAACAATGGTCACAACGTCATCTCGCTCGTGCCCACTTCGAAGAGCAATAGCGGGACAGTGGACATCAAGGGCATCCTAGAGTGGATCAAGTCGAAAGGCTACTTCGGCGACATAAACGTCGGTAGCGTCCAATACGGCGTCGAGATCACCTCGTCCCCAGGCGGAATGGACTTCAAGTTCAATAACTGGACTGTGACCTCAAAGTGAAGATCCAGTTCTGTTCGCCTCAGTCAGCTTTCTGTCACCGTTATCTCGACGACGGGCGCTGGTGTACTGGCGTAGCCTTGCGGACGCGTTCATTTGCAATGAACGCGTGTGTTGCTAGCTGCGGAAGATAGCACAGGTCAGATTTTTGGCACAGTCCAGATGGTACCTGCCGGCTCTGAGAGCCAGATGCATAGCGCTCAAGTCGTCAAACTGCTGGTTGGAAGAAGTGCACGCCGTCGCGGTATCGGGCGCTGGCTGCTGTCGGCTGGGAAAGATATTGTTGACGCTCAGCACGACCACAAGTTCTGCTGCCGAGCGTCTTTACGCCAGCGAAGGATGGCAGCGGGTGGGGTATCATACCGGGTTGTGTGCTCGCCTCTGACGGAACCTATCGCTCGACGACCTTCTTCTACAAGAATCTCTGATACTGCGTTGCTAGATCATTGCTGACGGGCTTGGTATTCATATAGACAAGATCGTCGGGTCGCGTCCCGATAACCATCATCGTCGGGGAGCATCGCTGACATTGCAGCCTTGTTCATGGTTTGTGAACAACGACAACGGGATCTCCAGATGAGAATATCAAAACTGAGCAGACGGTGGATCATTCAACTGCTGGCGCCGCTTGTAATCACAATGACTTGCATGAGCGCCGCTGAGGCTAGTTGCAGTCCCGACGCCGCCGGGCCGACGATCGGGATTTAAATTCCATGCGCATGGGCTGCGGAGACTGAAGCAATGCCTAGCAATGCGCTTGACAAGCTGCCCCAGCTCCTAACTGCCGCGTTAAAAGACTTCTTCGTCGAACATCGAAGCCCGTAAATCGGGGCGCCCGGTAGCGGCACTAAGGGAAAGGGGCTCGCCTCTCGGCGATCGCCATCACTGCCCCGTTCCGCCTTCGGCGCGCGCCGCCCGTGGGAGGCCGGCGTTCCCCTCATCGCATAGAACGAGAGGATCCGTCCTCCCTTCAGCGTGTCGCCGACGGTCGCCTTTGCAGCAGGTGACGCCATGCGATCAATCCGACGCCTGAGGCTTCGGCCTCCGGCTCCCATTGCGCAATGTCGGAGGCGATGACTTGGCCTATTATCGTTTCGCAGAAACCGGGGCCGACTCGATTACATTTGAGACGAACGCGTCAGAGCCGCCGATCCGAGTATGAGGCTTGGAGCATTGCTAAACTGCGGTGAAGTTTTACCAGGAAGACCTGAAGCGCCGGCGCCGGGCGACCGGGATCGTATCTGTGGGACAAACGCGATGGCAAAGGGGTAAGGGCGAGAATTGCACAAACTAAGCGCCTCAGTTCGCGCGCGACGGATAGCTCGCAATCTTGCGAGTGAGCTGCCAAGTTCGACCGTGTTGGTCTCGGCTAATTGCTGCGCTCGCTGCTTAGCCGCCTCCTCACCAGCGCAGCCTTACGCAGTGCACTATATTCCCGTCGGGCTGCGCTGCGTGCATGTCTTTGGTGGAGGTCGTCATCGGTCATGCTTATCTGATCGCGACCAGCGGCCGGCGTATTGCCTAGTTGCAACGTTCCTGTATGGACATCGCTCGGATCTTATTCCCCGCCAGTTGCGCTCGACGATAGCTATAATCAATTTTTCAGTGGCGATCAGAGCCAGCTCCATTTTTTCCTTAACAATGGTCGACGTATCTCGACCGATACTGTCGAGGTGGTTCAGGGCCATCGTTTTGAAGCTATGGGCTAGGCGCTCCTCGGCATCGTCACGTGCATAGTCTACAATAGTATCCAGGTGGGCGACGATTTCAGCCCGTTGCTCGGTCGGTTTTGGTCCGTCAAGCAACGTTATCGCTCGAATAAAGGACTCCTCAATGGGGATCATATCACGTCTCCTTTGGACTGTGGTTGGAAGCAGTGATTCCAGCTCGCACCGTTGGTGAAGATTCAGCGGAAAGGCGGGGACTTCAAGCGGCTTACCGCTCCGAAAAACGGCCAGCGCAGGGGTGATTCGGCGCTCACGCCCCCGAAAGCACTGTCTCTACCACCAGCCGTCGCCCTCGGAGTTAGCAAGGCTGGCCACCTCGGCCCCCCAGAGGCTGAACTCCCAAAGGGTGCTGCTAATTATCGCGGAGAAGGACTGCAAGGTACCTACCAGGATTGGTTGGCGCCGATCTCATGTGGTCCGCGATTAGGCAGCTGGTGGGGGTATGGGTCGTGGCCGTGTGTCCACTCGATTCCAAATTGGTGGTTCTCCCTTTGAACGAGAACCTAAGCGTCGTGCCCTGCCTTTCCGCTCGCGTGGACGGCATCGACCGCGGCGCGGATTGCCTCCTTCTGAGTAGCGTATGGGTCGGCTATCGTCGCTCGCAGTCATTTTGGCCACGCCGTGGAATCGTGGTGGCTGGCTCACGCAATCTTTGCTGGCGCTCTGCAGGCCGATCGCCGACAGACGGCAGCCTCGCGAGCTGAGGAAGAAGGCCTGGCCTTTTTGGGAAACACAGTATCGCCTTCAACCGCCAGACGGGACACCGCATCAAGTACGTGAAGGTCGATGCCGACACCGGCGACGAGGTGCCGAACGAAGACATCGCCGGGGTTACGCGCTCGAGAAGGGTCAGTACATCTAGGTCTCGAAAGAGGAGCTCGAGGAGATCGCGCTCGAATCGACACGTACCATCGAGATCGACGAGTTCGTCGACCGGCCCGACATCGATCCCCGCTACCTGATCCGCCCCTACTGCCAGCGCCCGGACGGCTAGGTCGGCCACGACGCCTTGGCCGTGATCCGTGAGAACATTCGAGAGATGGACAAGGTCGCCATCGGTCGGGTGGTGCTGACCAACCGCGAGCATATCATTGCGCTCGAGCCGATGGACAAAGGCCTTGTCGGCACTCTGCTGCGCTACCCTATGGCGTGCGCAGCGAGCTGGAATGCTTCGACGAGATCCGTCGAGGACTTGCCCCTCCAGGGCGGCGGCCACGAATTCCGGCGGCTGAGCGCTAGCATAACCGCTCATTAGGTTGGCGGCATGACCCAGCTTGAGCCGGATCCCATCGCTGCCATTTTCGCGCGGATCGAGGGCGACGCCTATGCCGAGTTCTTGTCCGACGTCAGCGAAAACGGCGTGCGCGAAGCGGTCGGCGTGTTCAAGAGAAATATCCTCGACGGCCGCAATCGCTGTCGCGCCGCCGTCGAGACCGGCGCCGATTGCCCGACGCGCAACTATTACGGTGACGATCCGCTGGGATACGTCATCAGCCTGAATTTGAAGCGTCGACACCGACAACGATCCGAGATCGAGATGTTGCTCTCTCTCGGAGAGATTTAATCGCGTTAGGGCTTCTTCTCGAATTCGAGCGGGCCCACGTCCCGTTCGGCAGCCCAATTTTCAACCCTCTGGTCTACGTCATCCTCCGCATGAGCTGAATCTGCCACGTCATAGACTGTGAGCACTCCGTCCCACTGCGCCCGCCGAGAGCCAGCGCGCGATGTGTGCGGCGCGGGCAGCCGAACAGTTCAGGCAGCGACAGGGGACGGCCGCGCAGAGCAAGGCGGCGGTGGCACGGTGGGACGGCGAGGTGGAAATCAGACGCCTCCACGCGGATACGTCCCTGTCATATGATGGTAGTGCTGAAATGGTCGAGCAGCTTCGGGCAGGCGCAACGATCACCGCGTTTCCAACTCCTATGGTCGCCACCTGGCGATAGCTTCTTCGTCAGCTTACCGACAGGTAAGTGCTTCAGAGGTTACAACGTATCGTATGGACTAAGTCTACTCAGTCCTGGCAAGGGAGTATGGAATGGATCCTTTTGAGGCAGGACAGATTCTGCGCGCCGATGGGATCTCTTCGAACGAACAAAAGGGGGCAGGAGCGGAGATCCTCCCTGATTCGCTCCAGTATCTCGAGCTCAGCGACAATCAATTGACGAGTCTGCCGGAGGGCTTCCCCGCTATGCTCCATACTTTCGCCGTTAGGGGCAACCAGCTAACCAGCTTACCTGAGGCGCTTCCGCCCGGGCTCGTGCTCCTCCTCGCTAACCATAGCCAGCTAACCAGCCTACCCGAGAACCTACTGACGCATTTGAGCACTGGTGCCGAGTTAGATGTGTCTGGAGATCCGCTGCCGGAGCAGGTGCTGACGAACCTGCATACAGGCTCGATTTCGTGACCACCGCGGTGTACCACCGATTCGGCCCGCCACGCGCGGCGAGCATCAGAACAGCGAGGCAGCCATGGCAAAACCGTTCCCGTCGAAGACCCATATCGGCAACCATATGCTGCATCCGGAAACCCTGATGCTGACCTATGGCTATGATCCGCAATTGTCGGAAGGCGCCATCAAGCCGCCGGTGTTCCTGACCTCGACCTTCGTGTTCAAGACCGCCGAAGACGGCCAGGACTTCTTCGATTACGTCGCCGGCCGGCGTGAGCCGCCAGAAGGCATGGGCGCGGGCCTGGTCTATTCGCGCTTCAACCACCCCAACAGCGAGATCGTCGAGGACAGGCTCGCGGTCTACGAGCGCACCGAGAGCTGTGCGCTGTTCTCCTCGGGCATGGCGGCGATCGCGACCACGATCCTCGCCTTCGTCCGGCCCGGCGACGTCATCCTGCACTCCCAGCCGCTCTATGGCGGCACGGAAACGCTGCTGACGAACACGCTGGCGCGCCTGTCGATCGGCGCGGTCGGCGTTGCCGACGGCATCGATGAGGCCTCCGTCAGGCAGGCCGCGGAGGAGGCGACGGGGAGGGGGCGGGTTTCGATGATCCTGATCGAGACCCCGGCCAATCCGACCAACGGCCTCGTCGACATCGCGATGATCCGCCGCATCGCCGATTCCGTCGGCAAGGCCCAGGGACACACGCCGATCATCGCCTGCGACAACACGCTGCTCGGCCCGGTGTTTCAGCGGCCGATCGAGCACGGCGCGGACCTGTCGCTGTATTCGCTGACGAAGTATGTCGGCGGCCACTCCGACCTGATCGCGGGCGCCGCACTCGGATCGAAGGCGATCATGAAGGGCATCAAGGCGCTGCGCGGCGCCATCGGCACCCAGCTCGATCCGCATTCCTGCTGGATGATCAACCGCTCATTGGAGACGCTGAGCCTGCGCATGGAAAAGGCCGATGCGAATGCGCGCCTGGTCGCGAGCTATCTGCGCGACCACCCCAAGGTCGCCAGGGTTCATTATCTCGGTCATCACGAGCAGGCCTCGCCCTCGGGGCGGGTGTTCGCGAGACAATGCCTGGGCGCGGGATCGACCTTCTCGTTCGACATCGTCGGCGGCAAGGAGGCGGCCGTGAAATTCCTCAATGCGCTGCAGATCCTCAAGCTGGCGGTGAGCCTCGGCGGCACCGAGTCGCTCGCGAGCCTGCCCGCGACCATGACCCATTCCGGCGTTCCCGCCGACATCCGCCAAAAGATCGGCGTGCTCGATTCCACCATCCGGCTGTCGATCGGGATCGAGAACCCGTCGGATCTGATCGCCGACCTCGCCCAGGCCCTGAATGCGGCTTGAGCGGGGGATCAAAGCGGATTGGACGCGCGGCATGCCGACATGATCGCCGCGGCAGCCTCGCTGCTCTGCGCGCCCGAGAGCTGCCGCACGACGCAGATGTAATAGCCCTTGCTGGATGCGTTCAGCAGGGAATCGCCGGCAGGCCCGTCATCTCACTCGGCTTAGAGCCATTTGGAGACGGCGCGACCCGTGGGCCAACGAACGAAACCGACTCCCAATTGTCGCCTGATCCCGTGCCCGACCGCGATCACCGTGCTCCTGCTTTGCATCTGGTTGGAGCAGTTGACCTCGACTCAGTTATGGTCCTCCGCTTCCTTGCAATCACGATGGTTTCGGCCGGCGTTGCCGCCCCCCCTCAGCCTTCGCCGGCTCGAGCGCGATTGGAGCGTCTTTAGCCGCTTCGCGCACCGTGCGCCAGACGTTCTCCGCCGCTAGATCGTGCTTGTCGGCCTCTACAGGGCTTGGTCGGGTTGGCACTAGACCCACCTGCGCCGGTGTGGTGATCGCCCATCGCATCTTGTGGACTTCCCTCTGGCAGTGAACCCCCTTTAAGGACGGGCATTTGCATCGTCCGAATAGGCAGACGGGCTTCCGCTGGCGCGGATGCATGCATGGGAGAGCCACGGCCCGATCTCACTGCCTTGCACAGCGCCTGCTCCGTGCGCTGAGCCGCCGCGGAGTGGCTGGCCTTGAGACTTTAAGCCGCCTGGAAGTGCAATTGTGGAACGGCTGCAACCAGCTTCCTCGTATAGGCTTGCCGAGGCCGTAAAAATACGTCGTCGGCTCCGCCGGCTTCGACGGTCACGCCGTGATTCATGACAAGAACACGGTCGCTCAGGTGGTGCACGACGCCGAGATCATGTGAGATGAATAGATAGCTGACGCGCAAGTGAGACTTGAGATCGCCAAGCAGATCGAGAATTTGCGCCTGGATGGATACATCAAGTGCCGCGACCGGCTCGTCACATACGATGATCTTGGGGCGCGGAGCAATCGCGCGGGCGATCGCAACCCGCTGGCGTTGACCGCCCGACAGTTCGAGTAGCCGCCTGGTTCTGAAGCTTGGTGACAGCCCCACAAGATCGAGCAACTCGCTGACCTCGGATCGTCGACTGGCTCTGTCGAGGGGATCTCCGCGGCGCCTCGCCAAGGCATCATCAATGACGCGCTCGATGCTCCAGCGCGGATCGAATGAACTTAGTGGGTCCTGGTAGATGACCGAGATATCCGATCGCCGCTGGCGGCGCTCTTTCTCAGTCGCTGCAGTCCACGGCGCACCTTCGAGCGTCACCTCTCCCAGGTCTGGCCTTTCGAGCGCGAGCGCCATGCGTGCCACGGTCGTCTTCCCAGACCCTGACTCGCCGACGATACCAAGCGTCTCTCCAGCGCCGAGGCGAAACGAGACATCATTGACAACGGTACGCAGCTTGCCGTCCGGTCCACGAAAGCGCTTGACGAGCCCTTCCGCTTCAAGCAGCGGTCTACTACGCTGTGCGATATCCGATTGGGCCAGCGCTTTGGTCACGTCGCGTTCAGCCGAGATGAAGCGCGGCGCCTTAGAGGACGAAAGACGGCTGCCGCGTGACCGGACGGATGGGATCGCCTTAAGAAGGCTTCTGGTATAATCGTGTCTTGGATTGCCAAAAATCTGTTCTGATGAACCATGCTCGACGATTTCACCGTGTCGCATTACGATGACTTCGTCGGCCATCTGCGATACCACGGCAAGATTGTGGCTGATGAGGATCATGGCCTTCCCGCGTTCGCGGGTCTCGCTGAGCAGATCCAGGATTTGCGCCTGGATCGTAACGTCCAGCGCCGTCGTGGGCTCATCTGCGATCAAGAGAGCTGGATCGAGAGCGATCGCCGTCGCAATCAAGGCTCGTTGTCGTTGTCCGCCTGACAGCTCATGTGGAAGCTGCCGCGCCTTCACCGCCGGCTCGGGCACGCCGACGAGCTTCAGAAGCTCAAGCACCCGTTCTGTCAACTCTGCGCCTGTCCTGATTGCGCGGTGAACAGTCAGGGCTTCACCGATCTCCTTGCCAACCGGTCTTAGCGGATCGAGCGACACCAGTGCGTCCTGTAACACGAAGCCGATACGCTTGCCGCGCAGGGCTCTCCATTCCGTGTCACCCAGGTGACCGATACTCTTCCCTTGAAAAGTCAGGCGGTCAGCTTGGACATGAGAACACGCCCCCGTAAGACCAACCAGCGTCCGGGCCGTAACGCTCTTGCCTGAACCAGATTCACCGACGATCGCAACGCACCGGCCTTCCTCAACCGTAAAAGAGACCCCCTTTACCACAGCTCGCCGCGAATGGGCCGGCCCGAAGGAAACGTTGAGATTTTGTATCGTGAGCAACGGGTCGCTAGCGGGCGGCAGTGTGGCGTCTTGCCGGAAGGAGGCTGCGGGATAGGTCACATTCATGAAAGCTCGATCCTTCCTTCCAAGCGTTGCTGAACGTACTGGCCGATGACAGTCACGGAGAGCGCAAAGGCAGCGATGGCGATACCGGGCATGACCTCGAGCCACCAGGCATAGATCACGTAGTTACGCCCGGCATTGAGCAGCGCGCCCCATTCCGATGAGGGGGGCGCAACTCCCAAGCCTAGAAAGGAAAGACCGGATGCCCAAATGATCGCTTGCCCGACACCGAGCGTGAACATTGTCGCAAGCGGGCTGATTGCGTTGGGGAGAATATGCTTGAACAGGATGCGTCTCGGCGAGTGGCCTAGCGCCTTTGCCGCCTCAACATAACCGGTCGCTTTAACGCTCAGAACCTGCACCCTCACCATCCGCGCATATCCGGGCGATGTTCCAAGGCCGACTGCGATGACCAGCGTCGGGACCGAGGTGCCCAACAACGAAACGAAGAGAAGCGCAAGAAACAGAGTGGGGAGAGCGAACAAGGCGTCGAACAGCCGGCTGAGCACATTGTCGATCCAGCCGCCAGACAGGCCCGCCGTCACGCCGAGTGCAAGCGCGAGGGCAAGGCTGAGCGCAGTCGCACCTAGCCCAATCGAGAGAGACTGACGTGTCCCCGCCACGATGCGGGAATAGAGATCCCGTCCGGACTGGTCCGTCCCCAGCCAATGCGTCAAGGAAGGGGCCTTGAGAGGTGACGTCAGGCTCAGCACTAAAGGATCATGCGTCTGAAGCAGTTTCGGCGCAATCGCCGCGATGAGGAAGAACGCCATAAACAAAGCCGCGACATAGACCCGAACCGGAAACCTACGGGCGCCCGTCAGCACTCTTGCAGTTATGAACGCCTTTGCATGTCCGGCGGAGCTAGTGGCGAAACTCATGCCTCTTTCATCCTGGGATCGACGAGCTGCACCGTGAAATCCACGATCAAGCTGGTAGCGACAAACAGCGCTGCTGAAACCAGAACCACCCCCGAGACGACCGGGACATCCCGTGTCGAGGTTGCTGCAACAAGGACGCCGCCCAGCCCCTGGCGGCCGAAGACCGCTTCGATCAATACCGCGCCGGAGAGCAGCTTCCCTATGATCCAGCCGGAAAGCGTGATCCCCGGCAAGGCAGCATGGCGCAGAGCGTGACGCAAACGGACACTGAAATCTCCCGTGCCGCGCATTCTCGATGATGTGATGAAAGGCTGATCAAGAACCCGTGTGAATTCACTCAGGACCGCTTGACCAAGGAAACCGTAGATTTCCAGGGCCAGGGCCATCGTCGGCAGAACGAGGCCCATGAGCGTGTTGCCGCCGACGACAGGGAACAAGCGAAGCTGGATCGCGAAAACGACCAGCAGGATTGTCCCCAGCCAATAGGGCGGCAGTGTTGCGAGGAAGACCTGAAAGCCGCCTAGCGCCTTGGACCATATGTTGTCACGCCCGGCGAAAAGAACCGTTGTCGTGATCGTGATGATCCAGGCCGTCAACATCGCGGCAAAGGCGAGTGCAATCGTCGGTCCGATCTGGCGCGCAATCAGGTCCGTGACAGGTTGATATTGAACGTAAGACTGCCCAAGATCTCCGTGCATCACGTCCCTTATATACTTTCCGTATTGCGCGATGACGGGTTGATCGAAGCCATATCTGGCGTTGATGGCAAGCAGCTGGTCCCGAGGAATCTCTCCCACGTTTCCGGTATTTGCATTGAAGATGATCTGGGCGCGTTCGCCGGGCATCAGAAACTGCACAAAGAAGGTGAACGTTGCCGCGGCCCAGACCACAATCAGGCCGGACAAGAGCCGCCGCACCAGCCAAAAGCTTCGATTGCCTATCGTCTTCACCGCATTCATTTCTTGCCGGTGAAATATGCGTCCGAGAAAACGGGCTCGCCCACCGACCCGCTGTCGAGCCAGATGTCCTTCACATTATTGGCCAAAGCGAGGGTGACATCCAAAACCGTGTAACTCAGGGACGGCGCGTTCTCGACGATCCGCCGTTCGGCCTGCTGATAAAGCGCGATGCGCTGCTCCTTGTCAGCGGCCTGTTCGGCCTTCTGGATGATGTCCCACAGCGGCAGATCCTGATAGCGGGATGGATTGAAGGGATTGCGCACACCATTCAGGTCCGGCTTGTACGAAATCCGATAGATCTCGGCGCCGGGCGCAACCCAATACAGGGGAACGATCTCATAGTCATTTGGACCAAAATTCTTTCCGGCCCAGAAATCAGCTTGGTTGGTGGGCTGGAGGCGCACGTCGAACCCTGCAGCCTTCGCTTGCTGCTGGATGATCTGCAGGACCTGATCGCCATCCGGAGGCGAAAAGGCGTTGGTGTAGGTGATGCGTATGATCAGCGCTTTGCCGTTCTTAGCTCGGATGCCGTTTGCATCGCGCTCCGTCCAGCCGGCCTCATCGAGCAGCTTGTTCGCCTTCTCGATGTCATAGGAATAGGATTTTGAGAGGTCGCTGACATATTCCGGGGAACTTTGGCTCAAAGCGAAATTGCCCTCATAGGGCAGCGAGCCGAGAAACGCCGCTTGCACGGCAGCACGCCGGTCGGAGGCGTAAGCAAAAGCCTGCCTGACACGCAGGTCGTCGAACGGCGGTCTCTCCGAGTACAATGCAAGCCGAAGCGGCGTTCCGCCCGTGAGGTGACGCACGATCTTGAACCGCGAATTGGCCTCCTGCCAATTGACGGCCGGGATATGATAGACAACGTCGGATTCGCCGGTCAGAAGTGAGCCGTAGCGTATCGTGGGGTCAGCAAGAAAACGCCACTCGATGCCTTCCACATAGGCTGGGCCTTGATGCCTGGCCGTCGCCGGCGCCGAATTATAGTTGGGATTTCGACGGAATATGACGTTCTTGCCGCGATTCCATTTCTCCACGATGAACGGACCTGAACCCACCGGGCTTTCGCAGTTCACGGCCTTGCCGCGCTTCAGCGCCGTCGGCGACAGGATACCTTGCGAGGACTGCGTAAAGACATTCAGCAGCGGCTCGAATGGCGTCTTCAAGGTGATCTTGAGCGTCAGCGGCCCGGTCACCACCGCGGATTCGAAGACGCCCTTGAGATAAGGGCTGGCTGTGGGGTTCTCCAGCTCCGGATTGTCGCTCAGCCATCCATTAATGTTATCGACGACCGCCTGGGCGTCCAGAGGCGTCCCGTCCGTGAATTTGATGTCGGGCTTGATCTGGAAGGTGTAGGTTTTTCGGTCATCCGAAACGCTCCAGGCGGTCGCAAGCCAAGGCAGGATCCTTCCGTCTTCAGCCCTGGCGACCAGATTGTCGCTGAATTGACGCTGCAGGTACCATTGCTGCACCCAGCCACCATAGAGGCACGGCGGTTCCTGGAAGTGACCGTACCGGATGATCCCGCCCGATTGTGGCTTGCCAGCAGAAGCATCTTCCGCCTTCACGGCATCCGCTATGGTAAGGCCAGACATCGCGACGGCGATGATTGCGGCGTGAGACGTCAAACGACGGTTCAGATTTTTGAGAAGAAACGCCGAACGAACGGCAGCCGGCTTAGACATGATAAGCTCCGATTGCGATAAAGGAGAAGCACTCAGGCGGCGGAGACCTGGTCGGTGGGCTCGCCCTGCAGTGGAATGCCGAGGTGCTCGCGCAGCGTTTCGCCTCGATAATCCGAGCGGAACAAGCCGCGCCGCCGGAGAACGGGCACGACATGATCGACGAACGCAGCAGTGCCGTCGGATAGAACATCCGGTATGACGTTGAACCCGTCCACTGCGCCAGCCCGGAACCACTCTTCGAAGGAAGCGGCAATCTGCTCCGGCGATCCAACCAGCACCCGGTGACCGTAAGCAGGCGCCTCGACGATGATCTGGCGGACTGTTTTGCCGGAGCGCACGAGCGCTTCCACAGTGCGATACTGGCCGATGGAAAAAGCCGCGTCCGCATGTCGCGGCAGCCAATTGAGGTCGATTGGTTCGTCGATCTTCAGCCTTTCGGCAGGAATACCGAAACGACTGGCCAGCCCATCAACGGCAACGTCGAAGTTGAGAAGGTCATCAAGTTCCGCCTTGCGCGTGATCGCTTCCTTTTCCGTTCCGCCGACGAACGTGACGACGCCCGGCAGGACGAGGGGCGCCCTTCGTCCATGTTGAGAAGCAAACGACCTGAGGCGATCGGCCTCCCGCAAGGCGATTTCCAAATTGCCTGTCGATGAGAACACGGCATCGGCGCTTCGGGCCGCGAACTGAAGCCCTTGATCCGATCCGCCGGCCTGGAAAATAACCGGCTGCCCCTGCCTTGAGCCCGGATGTGTCAGGGGCCCGCTGATGTCGAAGAACTCGCCGGCATGCCTCGTCGTCCGCAGCCTGCTCGGATCACCAAACCGCCCGGACGCTTGGTCCAGAATAAGGGCGCCTTCTCCCCAGCTATGCCAAAGGGTTCGCACGGCCTCCACGAATTCTTCAGCGCGGCGATAACGGTCATCACGGGATTGCTCGTGGCCGCCGAAGCTCCTCGTCGTATAGACATTGGATGTCGTAACTGCGTTCCAGGCCGCGCGGCCGCCACTGACAACGTCAAGCGACTGGAATCGGCGCGCGAGGTTATAAGGCTCGTTGTACGTGGTGGATGCCGAGCCGATCAGACCGACAAATCTTGTTTCTCGTGCGATGCTGGCAAGCGTAATCGTCGGCTCGATGCCATTGAGGGGTGGGCTTTTGTCGATTGCCGGATTGAGCGCTGGCGTGTCGGCGAGGAAGACCGCGTCGACCTTTCCACGCTCGGCGAGCTTTGCGGCTCGCACGTAATGCTCAATATCGTAGAATGCCCCAGGAGGATTTCCGGGCCACCGCCACGCTGCTGCATGTCCCCCAGCGCCATGCAGGTTCAGGCCAAGGTGAAGCTCACGTCCAAGCGGCGACGTCATCACGCGATATATCCGCCACGGGTAGTGGTAAGCCGGAAGCTCAAAAACGTCATCGCACTCTTCTCAATCTTCGGTAGCCATGAGCGCGTCATGGCGCTTCAACATTGTTGAGGAGCCGACCAGCGTCAACCACGCAGGAAAAATAAGAATGCCTGTTTCAATTCGTGCCGCCGGATAATTGATTTTTGTTGGAAATGCATCACGGCGCGGAACGATAAACTCCGCGACTGACAAACCCCATCTTTCTGGTTTGCAGTCACATCGATGGAGCGATATCGGCGACCAACTCAGAGCCACATACACACATGCGCTGCAAATTTATCGAGGCGTTAGCGACAAGAGCGTCATCTGTACCCTGCGCAAAACGATTGTATCTCAGGCGGATGGCTCCCGGAACAGAAGGGCGCGATCGTGTCGCAATCAGGCTTACGCGTTCTGATGTTTCAGGACTGACGCCGTTCAGAATTGCTGCTCGCCCTCGCCTGGCAAGATGATGGCGCGTCGTGCTCTGAAGTTTCCAGCCGTGGCCACAAGCCGAGCCATCATCGGGGCAAAGAGTTGAAAGGGATCACTGATCGGCTGTCCCGTATCGATCGACCTTGCTCGTTCACGTTTGGGCGGTGCGCCGGAGGCGCATCGCCTTAAGAGAATTGGTACCCGCAGGAGCGTGAGCATAACGACGCCGAAGGCGGCACGCGGGACCGAGTGCAGTCGCGAGACCGGTTAAAAAGGACCCGAGCTCGGGGCAGTGATAGCGACGCCGGAATGCGATGACGGCGGGACCCGAGAGCGAGTGCCTCCGGCGAGCGGCTCAATGCGGATTTGCGTCTCCTTGGTATCAATTTTGCTTTTGTGGTATCGTCTCACTCGTGCGCATGTCTATGCACGGTGTGGGCATGTTCACTGAGAGCCAATTCTTACAGAGGACGACATGGCCAAGAAAGCAAAGAAGGCAAAGAAGACCGCGAAGGCAGCTACCAAGAAGGTGGCAAAGAAGACTTCAAAGAAAAAGAAGTAGTCATATCGGACTGATCTATTGCCGCCTCCGGGTCGAAACCCGGATGAGAAGCGAGACCTCCCAAAGGATATGAAGCGTCCTTTGCAGCCGTTTGGTATCGCGGCAAGCTGAGATAAGGCCGGACCTTTGTGCAGGTGGCTGCTGCATAAAGGTCTGGTTTTTCGTTTCTGCCCCGCGAGGGCGTGATCTGGTCGTGCGCAAGGGATCGAAGCCGCATGGCCGAGACGCTGCGCGGCTCGGTTCACGAGAGCCCGGTGCGGGCGACAGCCGCACGCGCAAAACGACAAGGAGCAACTAACTGAGCTCGGACGTCTGAAGTGTCGGAAAACGGTTTCTCTAGTTCGTTCTTGCCCACCCTAGCACCTCGCCAAGCTGAATATTCCGCCTTCGAAAAACCACGAGATCCCACGATCTCGAATCCCAGTCGTGTGTTAGCGATGGGGAACGTCTGCGGGACTAAACGATTCGTCTCAGCGTGGGAGAACCTTTCAATGCTGATGACCAAGCAGAGACGGCCGGCGATCCGCACCCTGCGCGGTTGGGCGATCAACGTGCTGAACGAAGCCGGCGCCATCCGCGAGTGCGAGGAGCACGGTTGGATGCAGGACCGCGCCGATCCGCATGCACGAGAGCGCGCCTTCGATATCGCCCATCAGGACCCGCCAGCAGACGTATCCCGTGACGCAGCGGAGGCCGCGGTTCGTCGACCTGCTGGACTCGATTGGTGATACCTGCCCAGAATGCCCCCCTGACGAGGAGGACCGACGCTAAGCACCGATGCCAATCCGTCTCCTACTCAGCGGCCTAGCCGCCTTTCCACGCGCTTCCGCGTATTGCCGACCTTTTTGACAGCCTTCTTCACCGCCGGCGCCGACTTACCTGTCTTCTTCGCCTCGTACCGCACTTCGTAGTCCTGCCCGCCGGCCACCCGTGCCCGGTCCTGCTTGCGTCCGCGGGACGTCTTCGACTTTTTCGCTGCCGCCATGGATACCTCCTGTTCGTGGCGTCGAGGCAGCGCAACAAGGATTCGCCGGTTCCGGAACGATTCGAACTGTGCCAATTTGAATCGCCTGTAGCGTGGAGTTCTTCAGTGGCGTTTCAGCGTAAAAAGCCGGCGGCTATCGGCGTCAAAACGCCCTTCCCCGGCTTCATCGACCCGGCCTTGGCCACCTCGATCGAGAAGGTGCCGTCCGGAGAGCGCTGGATTCACGAAATCAAGTTCGACGGCTACCGTGTTCAGGTCCATCTGGCCAACGAGACGGCGAAGATCTTCACCCGGCGCGGCCACGATTGGACGCATCGCTTCAAGAAGGTCGCTCATGACGCCTGGCGGATCAAGGCGAACTCGGCGGTGGTGGACGGCGAGATCGTGGTACCGGCCGCCGACGGCACGACTGACTTCTCGGTCCTGCAGAACGAGCTCAAGGGCAAATCGAAGAGCATCGTGCTCGTCGCGTTCGATCTGCTCTATCTGAACGGCCGAGATATCCGGAAGCTACCGCTCTTTCAGCGCAAAGCCGAACTCAAGAAGATCCTAGGCGGCACCGACATCCAGTTCAGCGAAAGCTTCGAGATAGATGGCCGCGAGATGTTCGCGCACGCCTGCAAGCTCGGCCTCGAAGGCGTCGTTTCGAAGGTCCGGGGCAGCGCCTATCCGGCGGGACGCACGAATGATTGGGTCAAAAAGACCTGCGTACAGCGTGAGACGCTGACGATTGCCGGCTTCGCACTCGATGGGACGAAGTGGGACGGAATCTACGTCGGCCGGCGCAGGGGCGACGATCTGGTCTATGCCGGCAAAGTCGACCACGGCTTCGACAAGGTCTCGGCCGCCGATCTGCAGAAGCGGCTTAAACCCCTCATCCGAAAGACCCAGCCTTATACCAAGCGCATTGGTCACAAGGGCATCTGGATCGAACCCAAGCTTCTGGCCGAGATCGAGTATCGCGCGAAGTCGGCCGAGGGAAAGGTTCGCCACCCGTTTTTTAGGGGGCTTCGGGAGGATCTGTAATGGATGCCTTTGACCGCTTCTGGCAGTGGGCGAACAAGCCCGCGGAAAGTCCGCTGACGATTCCGGCCGAGCTGCATCAAGCGGTCATGGAGCTCGCTCCCGAGGACCGAGCGGAACGCACCACGGTGAACCGAGCCGCAGCGCGCTCACCAGACCCCGAACGATGATCGCTTGACGGCAACCCTTTGCCTTCCCTCGGTGCCGCCGAGCAAGAACTGCCAAGAAACTAACTCCGTGCGCGCCGCAGCGCAGCTTCCAATCGCTCCCTCTCCTTATTCCAGCGATCGTCTTCGGTTTGCGATCTCTTCGCGAGAGCCTCAAACCTCGGCCTGGATGGCGGCAGCCCGCTTCGCGTGCTCCTGCTCCGCCTTGTCCAGCGCAGCCTGCGCCTTGTCGACCGCCTGCTGACGGCGCTCACGTTCTCTCTGCCTGGCGGCCTCCTCCCTCGCCCGTTCACTCTCCTGGCGCCTCTCCTCCCGTTCGTAGGCAAGCGCAGCCTTCCGCTCGGCCGTCTTGTCGACGGGACGTGAGGAAGGCTTCTTCGCAATTTGGCCCTTCGATTTGCGCGGGGCGTTCGTCGTTCTTCTGTCCCCGCCGTGATCGGAGGGCAGTTCAGCTTGCTCGCTGAAGGATCGGTTGGATCCGACCGGGCGCCTGAGAACGACGCCCGGCTTCTTCATGGCCGCAGCGATGACGTCCGGATCGTCGCTTTCCTTCGCCGCGCCTTGGTGGAAGAGATTGCTGTCGGCGCCCCAGGCTTCGAGGGCCGCTTTCATGGAGGAGGAAGGCGGCGATCGCCAGATCGAAGAAGCCCAAAGAAGTCTGGTAGGTTTTGAGTTTTCTCGCCATCGGTCCGGTCCGCCCTCCTCAATCGAGCGTCAACGTCACGCATGCCACGGAGCCTGCGGAACAAGACGCGGCCCCGAAGCGTTCCCTAATCCTTGAAGGACGTCCATGCATTTCGCAACGTGCTCTTAAGGATTGGCCTCGAATGAGCCGGACGTCGACCCTGCCCAAGCGCCTGCAGCCGATGCTCGCAACGCTCACCGACGCGCCGTTCGACGATCCCGGCTGGGTTTTCGAGGACAAGTATGACGGCTTCCGGATGATCGCGGAAATCCGGCGAGGCAAGGTTGCGCTCTACAGCCGAAATGGCAAGATCATCAGCCGCAGCTATATCGAGGTCGCCAAAGCACTTGAGGGCGTGAAGGGCGATGCCGTGATCGACGGGGAGCTCGTCGCGATCGGAAAGGACGGCGTCTCGCATTTCCAGTTGCTTCAAAACGCGCTGCGCCATGAGGCGAAGCTCCTGTATTGCGCCTTCGACCTCATGTTCGCAGACGGTGAGGACCTGCGTGCGCTGCCGCTCCTCGAGCGCAAGAAGCGGCTCAAGGCCATCCTTCCGCGCCACAAGCTCGTCGCGTTCAGCAACCACCGCAAAGGCAAGGGAACGAAGTTCTTCGCAGATGCCGAGCGGAGACATCTCGAAGGCATCATGGCCAAGCGCGCCGATAGCCCGTACGCGTCCGGACGCCGGACCGCCGACTGGCTGAAGGTGAAGACCGCGCAGCGGCAAGAGGTCGTGATCGCCGGCTTCACGGCGCCGAGGCGAACCCGGCCTTTCTTCGGCGCTCTCGTCCTCGCGGTACGCGAAGGGGATGCATGGCGGTACATAGGCCACGTTGGCACCGGCTTCAGCCACCAAGTTCTCGAAGAGCTTCACGGCAAGCTCATGAAGCTCAAAACCGCCAAGTCACCGTTCCCTGCCAAGGTGAAGGATGAGCAGGTCACGACCTGGGTGCGTCCTGCGTTGGTCGCAGAAGTGAAGTTCGCGGAGTGGACCAGCAACGGCGAGCTGCGCCAGCCGGTCTATCTCGGGCTGCGGTCCGACAAAAACGCGAAGGACGTCGTACGCGAAAAGAGCTGGCCGCGAAAATAGCGCCGCCGAGACGAAGCGTAGACCTGTTCAGCCGGCGTCGCGCTCAGATGCCGAAGGCCATGGCGGCAAGGGCGGCAACCCGAGAGCCTTACGTACCGGTCCGAACGACCGCCGGTGAGCTGCGCATGCGCCAAGCCTGGCGAGCGCTTCATAATGAGCCGGCACCGGGTAGCCCTTGTGATCCGCGAAGCCATAGCCGGGGTGTCGCACGTCGAGCGTCCGCATGACGGCATCGCGCTCGACTTTCGCGAGGATGGAGGCGGCCGCGATGCTGGCGGACTTGGCGTCGCCTTTGATGATTGCCTGCTGAGGGATGTCGATTTCCTTCAGCCGTTTCGCATCGATCAGCAAGTGTTGCGGCGTCAATCCCAGCCCCCGGACCGCACGCTGCATAGCCTGAATGCCCGCCCAATAGATGTTGATCGCGTCGATCTCCTCGACCTCGACGAACGCCACAGACCAACACTCCGCCTTTTCCATGATCTCCTTCGCGAGTTCTTCGCGAGCCGCGGCGTCGAGTTTTTTCGAGTCGTCGATTTCGACTATCCGCGTGCCCGGTTTCAGGATCACGGCGCCAGCAGAGACCGGCCCGGCGAGAGGGCTCATTCCAGCCTCGTCCACGCCTGCCACGGCGTGATGGCCTGTTTCCCACAGAGAGGTCTCGAAGCGGAGCATCTTGCGGAGGCGCTGCCCTTCCGACCTATTTTCGAAGCGGCGTTTATCGATTGAAGCCAGGATGGCACGCGCTCCGGCGCGGGTGTCGGCCCGCAAGATCTGCTCGACGCCGGCCTCGAGCGGTCTTTTCTCGACGACATAGCGCTGACGCAATACATCGAGTGAGTACTGGGACATTAAGGCCTTCGTGAAGATTGACTGTTGGGGAGCATGTCAGTGAACTTTATGGCGATTGTCTGAAGTAGCTATACCGCCTCACCGACCGCGCAACGCCCTCTCAAAAGGAACCCGGCCAGCTCTCCCGCGCGGGTTCGGCCTTCATTTCCTCGCTACATTGTCGCTCGCCGGCTCGGTAGAAGGACCCGTGCTCAGTCGCCGTCCCGAGTAGATCGGGGCCGGCATGGCCGCAAACAAGGTAACGGCGGTACGCTTGGGACTGGGGAGGCAAATCGACAGTCCGGGACTATCAAACGCTGCTCCCATTTGGCGGATTTTTCTTCCCTCAGTCGCTACCTCAAGAGGCGTTTGCTCTTGCCCGTTCGCGCGCCTCGCGCCGACGTTCACGTCTTTCGCGCCGTCGCTTGGCACGATCGGCGGGCTGCCGCAGCGGAGGAACAGGCGCCGGCGAGGTCGCACTCGTCTCCAGAACTGGAGGCGCCTCGGCCCTTTCCAGGGCCGTTGGCCGCGCTTCCATCAATTCGAGCAACGCCCGTCCTTTGGACGTGATCTTCCATCCTCCGCTGATCCGTTCGACCAATCCTTGTGAGAAGATGTCGAGGTCGGGCACTCTGGCCGCGAGGCGCCTGGTCCGGTCCGCCCAGTCGCGGCCACTCGTCGCCAGGATGGCCATATCCCTCTTGAGGTCCTCCATCACGGCAAAGCCGTCCGGATAGGCTACCAAAATCTTCAGGACGGTGACCTGGAAGTTCACGCCGGCCCCCGCGATCAGCGCCACATTGTCGGCGCATGCGAGAGGGCGTCGCGACCAATCTGTTTGAGACCTTCGGGAGAGATCTCGCCTCTCGTCGCAGCCTCTAGGATTTTCGACGCGACGTGGGTACGTGCCCCGATCTCGCGGTGCGAGACGCTTTCACAGACTTCATCGAGAACCGCGCGCAAAAGCGCGGTGGTTGCCGTGTCGAACATAAGCTGCCCCCTAAAGGGAAAATCTAATCCTAGCGCAGTTTCGCCCGCTTGGGGATTCAAGCATGTTAAACTTTGCGGACGGTGCACTGCACCCATAGCTGCGTCTCGGCCCCCAATGGATCGGCTCGCTGGCCGAAGCCCCCAAAACCGAACTAATTAGGCTGAAAGACTACGCTGCCCAAACACTCTCCCCAGCGCAAATCACGCAACTTGATAAACTTCCGCAGTGGCGCGGCCTGCAGCGCGCAAAGTGTCCCCTCTCATTGCAAATCGCGAGGTCGACGGCTCTATGCGCCGTTGGTTCGGCCTCGCGGCTGTCGCCTTTCTGCCGGTCAGCGCGATAGTCTCACGCGACCTCGTCGAGATGGGATTTACCATCCGCCAGGGCCTGCGCGGATGACGAAGGAGTGACCGTCTGGCGTGACTGGTGCTTCACGATAGTCTAGGCCGACTTTCGCTGCGGCTTTGCAGCCGGCTTCTTGGCCGCGCCCTCCTTCGCCGTTTTTTTGCCGGTGATCGGCATCAGCATTTCCTTCTGCCCAGCCGCTGCCTTGCGCGGCTTCTTGGCCCTCTTCTTCGGAGCCTCTGTCGGGCTCGTCGCGTCCCGTCCGATGCTCTTGCGCAGCGCGTCCATCAAGTCCACGACGTTCTCACCTCGAGGACGCTCTTTCGCTCTAATGGGTTTGCCGGCGCGCTTCTGGTTGATCAGATCGATGAGGGCGGTTTCGTACTGGTCTTCGAACTTGTCCGGCTCAAAATGGCCCGCCTTTTGATTGACGATGTGCTTCGCGAGATCAAGCATGTCCTTGGTAACTTTGACATCCTGAATGTCATCGAAATACTCATCCGCGGAACGGACTTCGTAGGGATAGCGCAGCAGCGTGCCCATCAGCCCCTTATCGAGCGGCTCGAGCGCGATGATATGCTCGCGATTGGTCAGCACCACACGGCCGATTGCGACCTTGTTCATCTCGCGGATGGTTTCCCGAATGACGGCGAAGGCATCGTGCCCGACTTTACCGTCAGGACGCAGGTAGTAGGGGCGAATGAGATAGCGCGGATCGATCTCGCTGCGGTCGACGAACTCGTCGATCTCGATGGTGCGCGTCGATTCCAGCGCGACGTTCTCAAGCTCCTCCTTGGTCACCTCGATGAAGGTATCGGTATCAACCTTGTAGCCCTTGACGATGTCCTCGTTGTCGACCTCCTCGCCGGTGTCGGCGTCGACCTTGGCGTACTTGATCCGATGGCCGGTCTTTCGGTTCAGCTGGTTGAATGAGACCTTTTCGGATTCCGACGTGGCTGGATAGAGCGCGACCGGACAAGTGACGAGGGAGAGACGAAGGAAGCCTTTCCAGTTGGCGCGTGGGGCCATCGCGGGGGAACTCCATTATTGATGCCGGATTCAAGACGAACGGCTTGCCTTGGTTCCGACATCCCGATCCGTCCGACAGGCCGATTTTTCTCCCTGGGCCCTTGGACTGACTCGACTTTTGTTCACTTTATGTCCTAATCGAGGAATGACCGACCGACCCGCAAGCTGGCGCATGACCCCAAAGCAGATGGAAAGACTGGCAGCTGACGCGGCGCGGAGGCCTATTCCCCCCGTCGCGGCTCCAGATGCGCCGCTCCCGGCCGAATACTGGGACTCAGTCCTCAAAGACCCTCGCGCCGGCACGACCGAGGCCCACATGCGGCAGCGACGTCTCTCCGAATTTGAGCGCCACGTACTTCGCGTCTCCTGCCGCCGTTGCCAGCGAATCGTGGAAATCCAGACTGTCGATGCAGTGCGATTGTATGGCGGCAACGCGCTCTGGAAGGACGTCGCGCAGCGGTTGCTCGACAACACCTGCCAGCAGCGCACCGGCAGGCATGAAGAAGACGGGTGCTGGCCAGCATTCGAGACGCCGTAGCCGCTCTGCATTTGCCGATCCGATCTTTGCGCCTGGATGTCCGGATGGCCCCGAAGTATCACCCTACGCCCCTGTCGGGCGGCGATCGCAAGGCTCTGGCAAAAGAGCTCGGCAAGGCGCGCGCTATGGCCAACATCCTGGCTACCCAATCGGCGGAGACGCGGGCCAAGGGCGAGGCGATGATCCAGCAAGCCGATAGGCTGCTTTGCGAAAGCTGGAACGAGCGGATGTGGAGTGACGGCGAACCGATCGATCCGTCGCCGACCATCGATCAAGCCGTGAACGGAGGCTTCCCCTGGCTGGAGATCAGATGCGCGCGCTGCAAGACGCCGAGCGACGTGGACCTCGCGGCGATGAAGCACCCGCCGACCACCTTCGTGCACGATCTCGCCAGCCGGCTGCGCTGCCGCAAATGCGCCAAGGTGGGCCGGCGTCCATCCGCGACTCTGCTACAGTTGACGTGGCAGCCGCGCCACCCTCGAACCGAATCCTGACCGATGTGTAATCTTTATTCGATCACGACCAACCAAGCCGCGATCAGCGCGCTGTTTCGTGTCGTGAACCGCTACGTTGGTAATCTGGCGCCGATGCCGGGAGTTTTTCCCGACTACAAGGCGCCGATCGTGCGTAACGGGGCCGAGGGCCGCGAACTCACCACTGCGCGGTGGGGAATGCCGTCGTCGTCAAAAGCGCTGATGGACGCCACGAAGAAGCGAGTCGAGAAACTGCAGGCCAAGGGCAAGGCAGTGGATTTCAAGGAATTGCTCAGAATGGAGCCGGACAGTGGAACGACCAATATCCGTAACGTGACGAGCAAGCACTGGACTCGCTGGCTCGGCGTCGAAAACCGCTGCGTGGTGCCGTTCAACTCGTTCAGCGAGTTCAACAAGGCCGAGGGCGGCGATATCTGGTTCGCGCTCGATGAGAGCCGTCCCCTCGCCTGCTTCGCCGGCATCTGGACCAACTGGACGTCAGTCCGGAAGGTCAAGGAAGGCGAGACCACCAACGACCTCTTCGCGTTCCTCACGACGGAGCCAAACACCGAGGTCGCCGCCATCCATCCGAAGGCGATGCCCGTGATCCTAACGACGCCGGACGAGGTAGAGGCCTGGATGACGGCTCCTCCGGACGAGGCCCTGAAGCTACAGCGGCCACTTCCCGACAGCAATCTTCGGATCGTCGCCCGCGGCGTCAAAGAAGACCCCCTCGGCTTGGCGTCGTGACTGACGAGGCCGACGACCAAACGGCCGCGACCCCGTCCAATCCTTGGCGAATCAGACGATCGCGCGACACTGACATATCCTGCAATTTTTGGGTCGATAACTTCACTTCAGATCATATAGTTATCCTCCGCATACGAATCACGCTGTTGCACTCTGTCCAAAGGATTACGTCGCCATGGCGCGAGGTCCGAAGCTAGGAAAGGCCACGCTCGACGCACGGTTTACGTTTGCCGACACCGCGTTTTCCAGCGGCGTCGATGGCTGGCATTCTCAACTTCGTTTTGCCACCGGCATCGCCGACGGCGAAGACTATCTCCTCCGTCTGTTTAAGAAGACCGGATCTGCGCTCGACGAAGACCTGAAACGACTCATCACGCACGGTCTCAGGCGTGTCCGGCGCATCCTGTCGTCACGCCGTGCACGACAGCTGTTGGTTGAGGTTCTTGAAATCGTCGAGGACCAGGATGAGATCGGCATCTTAATGGTCGATCCGGGTAGTCCGATCTCCGGGTCGTTGCACAGGGTTCGAGCGCGAGAAGGCCGGCTGCTTACGACGGCCGGTCGCAAGGTGTTTTGGCGCAATATCCTGCGCGTAGCCGAAGGACTCGCGCTTTGTCATGATGCGGGAATTGTGCATGGCGCTATCAGCGAACATGCGATCTTCTCGCATAGCGATGAGAAGGAGGATTTCCGACTCGGCGGCTACGAGGCGTGCGTGCACATCGCCGACGGCGATATGGGCGGCGCGGGACATCTCCTGCGGCCCTCGGGCACCGTATCGTTCCGGCAGGACTGGAGCGATCTGGGGCAGACGGCGTCCCGTATCCTTGGCCTTACCGAGGACGGCGGTGGACCTTCCCTGCTGCCGATCGAACGGCGCATGCTCAATCGCCTTGCCAATCCACCGCACCATCAGCTTTTCGACGGCAATATTGTCCTGAGCGAGCTGACGGAGATCGTGGCCGATCTTGAGCGGTCAGGATCGAGCGCCGAGGGCGAGCTCGTTCTCTATCCCTCGCCTCAAGTCATCCAAAGCGACCTTCCGGCTCTCACGTCGGGCACGATACAGGCAGATGACCGGGATGCAGTCCTCCGGTTTGTCGAAGACGATCTGAGCGGACCAACGGTACGTACTGTTGCTGTGGATCAGGCCTTTGTGCGTGTCATCACTGATCTTGCTGCCTATGGCGTGAAAGTCGTCGATGATTGTGTTGGCATGATCGAGAATGCCAACAAACGGCGGCCTGATGATCACATCTTCGATGCCGTCGAGGTTTCTCACAGGGTATACCTCGCGCGAACCCGGAAGAGCGCTGAAGAACGGGTGCGCAAGCTTGGTCCCGGTGCCAAGCAGTGGATCGACGCCAGTGGCAATAGCCGCGCGGCTCAACGACCCGACGATATTCCGACCTGGTACGCCCTCATCCTCCTCGAAGCCTTTACATGGTTGCGCGAACAGTTTCGCATCTATCCCGTCGAAGTGCTTCATCCGCCATCGGACGGAGATACCGATTTGGCCTGGATCGCATGCCGCGAGGATGACGAGCGCGACATCCGGCGCAAAATGATGGGACTACGTCCGGCATACGACGCCTTGGGCCACGAGTTGAGGTACGACGATGGCAAGCCGAATTGGACGCTGTCTCGCCTTGATGCGCTCGCCGGCGATCGCGAGAGGCTGCCCGAGCTCAGTTATGAAGGAACGGGCGGCATCGTCGAGGGGCGCCTGACTTACACATTCGCGACCAGTGAAGCGGTCGTGCCAGGACAGACTCTCTATCTTCGTCCTCGACGCGATAGCGGATTCGAGCGCGCTATCCGCCGCCGCCTTCAAAATATCGTGGCGGCCCGGACCAATATTGAACTCTTAAGAGCGATCGACGATCCGGCACAGGTCGCGCTGGACGATGCGCTACGCGATATTGCAGCTCCCGGCAGCACGCCGCCAGACGATATGGATGCATCGAAAAAGTCCGCATGGGACGCGATTGTGGCCGGTAGATCCATCAATGTCGTTATCGGCCCCCCTGGCGTCGGCAAGACCTTCCTGATCTCGCATCTCGTCAAGAGTATTTTGGGAAAGACACGGGACGCCAGGCTGCTGGTCTCGGCCCAAAACCACGAAACCTTGATTCAGATGGAGGACGAACTCAAAAAGACTCTGGCGGGCGGTCCGGAGATCGTGGTTCGTGTCGACCGCACACGACCGACCGACGAAGTAACCTCCCTGCGAACGAGCTCCATTGGTCTGCTCCAGTCGGTCTCAGTGGCAGGCCACGCGGCTGAAGCTGCGATGGTCAATCAACGCCACCAAATCAAACAGGCCCTTCGACCCGTGGATCCGTCGGAAACGGTGGTTGCCGACCGCGTGTTTCGCGATACCGAAAATCTGTTGCTACGATCATCCGATGTGACGCTTGCCACGACGTCGTCCCACATTATCGAAGAAATGATAGCCGACGGCGACCAGTTCGACTGGGTCATCGTGGAGGAGGCTGCCCGCGCCAATGGCGCGGAACTGATCGGCGCACTGTTGCTGGGCAACAGGAGGATCGTGGTTGGAGACCATAACCAGCTGTCTCCATTCGATGCCGCGCAGCGGCAAAAGTTCTACGATGCTGAACGCGCGTCGGAGCTGCTGCGAGGCGCGAAAGAGCAGCTTGAAACCATCTCCGATCTGCCGCCAGAAGTGAACGAGGCGCTCGATACTATCAAGTCGAACGAGCTTCTGCTGAAGGAAGTGCTCGCGACAGCAGCGCGTCTTGAAGAGCCATTCCGATCAATCGCAGAGCGCGAAGAGCAGCGGGAAAAGGACTCGAGACGGCCGAGTACGATCGTCAACACTCTCCTCGAGCAGAGCCGCATGCACCCCGCCATCGGGGACCTTGTCTCGAATACTTTCTACAACAGAAGGCTCGTTCCCTCCGATCGCGTCAAGCGTCGCGCACTGACTGTTACATCGACCGCACCTCACCTCGCCGCGCCGATCGTTCTCCTCGATTTTCCGCCGCTCAGTGTGACGAAACGGCGCAATTTCGAAACGAAAGTGAAGCGATCGTACCGCAACGACCTTGAAGCTCAGCTTTTGATAGCAGCTTTGAAAGGCCTGCAGGCCGTCGTTGGCGGCGATGGCCGCCGGCCCACGCTGGTGATCCTTTCGCCGTATCTGGCGCAGGTTAATTGGTTTAAGCACCTGCTTAACCAACGGATCAAGAAAGACAAGACCTTGTTTGGCTTCGCCAGCCCGCGCAGCAACGGAGAGTTTATCTTTACGAGCGACAGCTTCCAGGGCGGCGAGGCCGACGTCGTCGCCGCCAGCCTCACGCGCAACAATGTCATGGTCGGATCGCGCGCGCTCGGCTTCGTTAAGAGCCCGCAACGCATGAACGTGCTGCTCAGCCGCGCCAAGCAAAAGCTTGTTCTTGCCACAAGCCAAGACTTCATTCGCGACGTGGTGGACGGAATAGATCCCGATGGAAACAAAGATGAGCTCGAGTTCCTTCGCAAGATGCTGAAGGAGTTCGCGACGCTGGCCGGAACTGATTACGACCTCATCAGAAAGGACGGCACCACCGGCAAGGTCAAGGGTGCTTCCATCATCACGGTCGATGAGAACGGGAGATTTCCCGCGTGAAAATCTACCTTCCCGCCTGGCACTATCGTGCGCGTGCCATCGTCCAACGCACCTGGGGATGGAGCCCAATTGAGGAAATGATCTTGCTCGCGCTCGATCGCACCCCGGACACGATCGAGGGTGTTGCTGCGTCGCTCGGAATTCCTGTCCAGGTCGCCGGCTCGACCATCGCGCGGCTGATGCAGTTCGGCCTGGTCGAGATTCGGCTGTCACCTGTTCCCCAACTGGCAACAAGCACTGTCGGTCACGACTTCATCAGGTTGGGGGGCGCTTTGCCAGAGCGAACCGAAGATCGCGAGATTCACATCAGTCTTGTGCTGGAGAAGGTCGGGCACTCCGTCTTTCGCAACCGCGACGTCGAAACCGCCCCGCTCCATCGATTGTCCCATGCGGATCACAAGGTTAACTTTCCTGCGGGGCCCGATGAGACCGATGACACGATGGCAGTTCGCGTCACTCAGTTTGTGACGAACATGCTTCGCCCAGGCGAATGGTTGCGCGGCGTGCAAACCGTCAATTCCGTCCTCGAAAGGAAATACCTCGCCATCGAACTCAATGATGTGAAAAACGGTCTGCTCCCCGAGGGAGCCAGTCAGGACCTAATTGGCGCCCTTCGAGCAACGATCAAAACCGGCATCCTTCCTGAAGCCAGCGATCCACAACCGGACCGGTCACCGACCATCGATACGATGATATCCACCGACGACTTGATCATTGGTGGCAACCAGCATCTGGAGACCTTCGAGCGCATCGTCGGCCAGGCCGAGGAAGACGTCTTTGTACTTTCGACCTTCATCACGCCGCACGAAGGAAAATACACGGAGCGCCACGAACGTGTCCGCATCGCGCTCGAGCGGGCATGTCGACGTGGCGTGCGTTGCCATTTGTTCTATGGCACCGTGCTTGACGCCGAGAGAAAAAATGCAATCGCAATGCAAGAGCTGAACGTCCGGCTCTCCTCGGCGCGCCACGCGCGTGGTTTTGTGCTTGCACACCGCGACTCGGTTCGAAGCCACGTGAAATGTCTCGCCGCAGATGACGGTCATGGAGGCGCTGTCGTCTTGCTCGGCTCCTCCAATTGGCTGTCGTCGCCTTTTTCGGCCGTGGAGCTTTCTGTCGAGCTCACCGAAAATCGGGCTGCAGCGGCCGGCCTGGATCTTCTGCGTTCGATCATCTCGCCTCTTTCGAGCGCAAGTCGTTCGATCGAAACGCTTCAGTTCATGGCATCGGATTTGAGGCGCGCCAGAAGCCCCTTATCACCCACCACCGACACCGGTCACCGTGTACCGGTTCGGATGACTTTCCTGCAGGCTGACGATCACGAGCGATTGCTCCGGCAGGTGGCGCACGAGGCCGATGAACGTTTCGTTTGCTGCAGCAACAAGGTCGGCGCGCCCATGGTGCCTGGGCTCTTCAACCCGGCCGAAATCGCGGGCCGGCGCCTCGACGACGTCCGTGTCTATTTTTCGCGCCCGTCTGGACCCATCAAGCGGCGGCATGTCAGGGCCCACCGCGATCGACTAAACGGCGTCGTCGATTTGATTGCCGTGGAGGATCCGCAAGTCCACGCGAAATTCCTGCTCTGGGGCAATGATGATGTCGTCGTGAGCACGATGAATTGGGGCTCTCAGACCGGTTCGCCCGACAATCCTCTCGACGAGATTGGCCTGCATCTGGAAGGGGAAGGCCTGGCTACTTCCCTCTTGGCGAAATTCGAGGGACAGCTCGGGGACTGATCGACCCATACGACGGGTTATATCAACTTTGTACGCGCAATGATCTGTATCTGGTGCCGAAACAAATTTGAACGCCTTTCGACTGAGCACGGCATCCCTGAGGCTCTCGGCTGCCCGGAAGACTTGGTCTTGCGCGACGTGATGTGCGTAAACTGCAACAACGCTTTGGGGACGCTGGATCAGGCCCTATTAAAGCAGTTCGAGGTGGTGACTGTCGTCTATGGTGTGCCCCGAAAGGGCGGGCGTAGACCTACAATTGACAGCTGGCGCGCCATCAGCAGCAAACACTCGGCGACTGGACAGATATTTTTCTCAACGCTGGGCCTCAAACTGTGGAAGCAGAGGGAAAGCGCCTGCGCCAGCGGCCAAGTCCAACGGTATTTTTGACACGTGGATAGAGCCGGAGGCCGGCCGGCTCGGATTCAGCCAGCAGTTCGGGAATGACCCTCGTTTTGTGCGTGCGCTTTACAAGATCGGGCTCAACCTTATCGCAAGGCACTATGGCGTAGCCGAAGCAGCTGACACACGATACGAACATATTCGTGTGTTTGTATGGGGCCGACCTGACGCGCCAGCACCGCGTGCGGCGAGGGACACAACTCAAACCTTGGGACCTGTTACGAGTGCGTCCACTCCGATCGCAAAAGACGGACGTGATTTTCCGGTGTTTAGCGTAACGATCCTTGGTCTGATGTTCTTGATCGACATGTCACCGCAGCAGCCGGGCCTTCGTGATTTGGAAGCCGCGGCGGCTCTCCGTAATGAACCGCTCGTTTTTCTGCCGCCAAGACGGCCGTTATCAAGTTGCTGAACTTCCAGGCTGGCTGCAGCCGTTTTCACTCGCCCTAACCGTATTGGGCGCCTTGAAGGATTATGGCAAATCTCGAAGCTGGCAATGCGATGGCGCGCAATCCAGCGAAACTTCTTGAGCTCGATGCAGTGCATACCGACACTACCGCTTGCCGTAACGACGCCTCAAAAGCGCCAAACATTGCCGCATCGTTTGCTCGTCCTTTGTGTGGACGGTCGGAGAGACTAGGCCGGGCAGCTCGGGATCGCCGGCTGTCATGTAGAGGCGAAGCATATCGGGCCGCGGAAGCAGCTTGGATGCTTCTCGCTCCAGCTCATCCACCCATTTCGCTTTCTTGATCAACTCTGCTTGAAAGCTGCGCAGCAGACGGGTTGCAATTTCGAGATACCCTCCAGATCGTGCAGCGGCTTCGCGCGGCGACATCCCGTCGAGGTTCGAGTGTGGTGCCTCTAGCCAATTCGAATGGGCATCGCCGATCCACGATATTGAAAGAGCCGTGATTGTCTCCAGCCGCTCCAAACGCTGCAGTCGCTCTGCTTCCTCCTCTTGGGCCTTGCGCTGGGCGGCCCGGCTGTCGTGGATCGAGCGCATCGTCTTAAGCACGCCGCGAACCGGCAGCCCAAGATCGTGGGCCTCCTGCTCAGATTCATCTTTGAGAACTGCAAGCGTGGTCGCGAGAGCTCCTTTCAACGCCTGCCAAGCAGCATCGCCCTTGATAGCGATTTGCTTCAGGGATTGCTGGCCATCCGGCGCGTGCTCCATCCAGGATGCGACTTCGAAGCCCTGTCGCTCAACATCGGATCCAAGGAGGGCTATGCTTTCGCCGAGACCTTTCAGAGATGCTAGCCGAGCCGCCAGCTGTGCAGCCTCTCGATCGGCACGATCTTGCTCAATACGGCGCTGATGCAATTCGGCGGATCGCCGCTGCGTCTGCTTCCATGCCCAGCCCGTATCTTCGACTACTCCCTTGACAGCAAGATATCGCAGGAACTTGACCACGGCCCGTTCGGCACCGCCCTTAGGAAGGTTAGCGTCCACCAGAAGCGAGTCCTCGTTCTGGCTGCGGCTAGCGAACTCTTCCGTGATCCAACCGCGCGTACGGAATTCTCCGATCACGGAGAACGGGGTGACGCCACCGAAACGCGGCACCATGTCACAAAGGATGCCAGCCTGCCATACCTTGGGATGAACCGTGAAATATCCCTCTCCCACGGACGGTCCGTCGAGGAGCTCGGCATCTCCCGCCGCAGCAACAGCTCGTACTTGGGGCGAGTGCTGCCAGGCATAGCCTAATGCCTTTCGTCGGGCGGAAGCGTAGGCTGCTTTGACCTTCTCGATCTGGTTTCGACGCCTCTCTTCCGCCGCAGCTGCTTCCTGTCCAGCTATTCGCTCCAGTTCATTTCTAACGTGAGCGGCCCTGCGATTGTAGATCCATTCGCGCGGAGCCGATGTTAGAATTGCCTCGTCGAGGCCAGCTATCGTCGTGTCTCGGGACAGCGCGGACAGATCAATTTCGACTGCCGAGATGCCCGCAGCCGCGATCTTCGTTCGCTTCTCCGGGCCACAGCGATGCGTCACATAGACCTCGACCTGCATTCGATCATCGCCTTTTCGCAGGATTACGTCCGGAATGGTTTCGCCGTCCATGGTCTCCAGCATAGCTGAGTCAAAGACGAAAGTCTTTGCTTGACGAATTGTCCTGGTGCGCGCGCCGTACGTGGCCTGCACGGGAGGAAGGACGAGGCTTTTGCGGCTATTGAGCAGTTGCTCAGCATAGTGGTGAAGCGCCGTCATATTGCCGTGCTTGCAGCTAGGGGCGATACCTGCAGCCCGCTCCGCCGCCGTGAGTGGCGCATGCGCGAAGTGATGGGCGATGTCACCGTCAGGCTTTCGCGCGACGAGCTTTCGACCGCAATTTTTGGCCGGACACTGACACCCACATGACGAGCCACGCGATGCCTGCGAAATGTGAATGATCTCCCCGTCCCACCGCTTGCCAAAGGCAAGCCTCACGCCGTCGCGGGCGAAGAAGGCGTGGCCAATTTTGGACAATGCAGCCAACGGATCCATGGCGTCGCCATTAATTGCAGCGAGTTGCTTTTTCTCGACTTATCGTTCAGTGGCTTCGTCGCTGGCGAGAAAGTCGCGAAGCTGAACCAGCTTCTGCAAGAGCTCGTCGAACGCGTAAATCTGAACGTCCTTCATGCTACGGCGGAATAATTCCAAACACTTCTGCTCGGCTTTTCCTTCCGGGGTTTTCCCCGCAACAACCACGCAATCAACGGAGTAAGATACTATGTTGGCGATCTCACTTGCATCCTTGATCTGCGCGATATTCTTTTGGAATTGATAGCGTTGGTCGAGAACTTGGGCAACCGAACCCACAAGATCGCCCGAAGCTGGATAGACGCCGCCGCGAAATTCCCTTCCGAGCAGCTGAGTGTGCGGTGTCTTGATTTCGACCAACGCCACATTGTTGGTTCCTTCATTCTTGACGAGAAAGTCGGCGATCTTTCCGCCTCGTCCAGTCAAAGCCGCCCCTCCCACATGAGCCTGTCCAAGCACCTCCACGATCGGATAGCCAAACAGCAACGACAATATGAACGGGTTCGAAGCAAATAGCTTCTGCCAAGCGCTCTCGGGCAGCTTCTTGTCGATCATTTCCCGAAACCGCTCGATTAGAACATCGAGGCTAACGAGCTCGATATCGCGTTGAAGTCCATACAACACATCGGGCGTTTCGGTCGCGATCGTCGGAGCGCTCGAGCGAATTGCAGCGACCATGCCGACCCGATCGCGTTTTGAGAGCTCGGACTTAGAGTAATCGCGACCAACCAGCAAATTGGAGATTGTGTCTTTCTTGAGCGCTCGCCGCTTTTCCGGGAATCGCTCAGGGTCCAGCGTTGTCAACAGGGCATTATGGGATTTGATCGCCCTGTCTATTCGTCCCTCGCGTTGATACCCTCGTGTGATACGCGCCAACGATAAGCGCAGTGTTTCGAATTCGCGGTAAGCGAGATGAAAACACGCGCCGTCGAGGCGGGTCACCCCTCGCTTTGTGATGATTAGGCTTGTGACGTCGTCGAGCTCCTCGATACTGTCAACGATTGAACTATATTCTTTTGGAAATCCAAGGCCAGCTTCGATATTCTTGATCAAGCCGGTAGGAAGTTGGAAGAGCACATCGTGTATGGCGTGTTCATCCTCGGGTAGCTCGAAATCAAAACCTTCCAGGACGATCTCTTCAAGCTGGCCGTACTTCGCTTCAAAATATCGCTCGGACGGATATGTGATAATGGGTCGAATGATAATTGTCGACTTAGTGGCATCGAACCAAATGACATCCTTGCTGGGCAGCGGGTTCGGGACCGGCTCATCCGGCTTGAGAGATTGGTAAATGCCAGGATCGGCTTCGCAATGGACTGCGATGCATCCTGGATGAATCTCTCTTAGACTCAGTTTCACGACATCCCCCAATTTGTCCGCCGCCTGGCAGTCCCAGGGTTTCAGCCCGCTCGTCGAGCGACGGCAATCCGAAGCTGTTACTTCTGCGATCCCGCTGTGTTCCGAAGACGGTGCTTGGCGTCGGGCGCTCGAGCTGATTCGCTAAGTTTCGTCCAATCGTCCGGCGGGTTGCCGCGCTTCAGCATCTTCCGGAACACGGCGTAGGCATCATTGGCGCTCTCGTAGGCGCGCAGCGTCGAGTCATCATTGACCCAAGCCAGCACAATGACCTTGGCGTCAGCGGATCGCTGGTAGCGAAAAAATAGTCGATACTGCTGCAGAAATTTCGCACGGAACCAGTGCTTATGTTCATCGCCCAGCGTGGCGCCCTGACGATAGATGTCCCGGGTTGGATCGCCGGGAATATCCTCGAATGCGACCTTCAGCACCGCCGCAAGGAGCTTTGCGGCGCGCTTCTTCTTATAGTCCTTTGGATCCTTTTTGCGCGCTCGCTCGACTTTTTCGATCATCGCCTCGAGTTGATCGAGGAAAAGCGGGTGCGCATAGATTTTCCAACCATTGATTTCGACGGTGTCGTCGCTCACCCTTCGTCATCCGGGAGCGTTGCGTCGAGATCGACCTTGACACCCTTGACCAAGCCCTTTCCTCGCGCAACCAGCGACTTCGGCACCGATCGAATTCGCGCTGGCTCATGAGCCATGTCACGTGCCAAGAATTCGAGGAACGTGCCTATCACAGGGTCGGCTTCGGCTTCACGCCTCTGCTTCTTCGCGATGACGACAGTGCCGTCAGCGAGGCCACGGAACACGACCTGGTCACGCTTGCCGAGAGCCAGCATCTTACGGATAGCGGCCGGCACAGTCGTCTGGCCGCGCTCGGTGATGGTGGCGGGGATTTCGAGGATTTCAGCCGTCTTGGCCATGACCCGCTCCTTGCATCTCAATATCATCCGATGTAATGCATTTGCATTGTAAGTCAAGTTCATCTCGGCTGGTGTGGCTGGCCGACGGCGGCGGAATTCTGCCCGTTCGGTGCGTATTCCCCTGACGAACGAGCAGAAAGAACGCCCAATGGCGCTGATCCGTGTGCTTGAGATTGAGAATTTTCGAGCGGTGAAGACGCTTCGCTGGGTACCTGGTCCTGGGATAAATTGCCTGATCGGACCAGGCGACAGCGGCAAGTCGACGATTCTTGATGCCATCGATCTTTGCCTCGGCGCGCGCCGATCGCTTTCCTTCACTGACGCCGATTTCCACGCTCTTGATTTCGGCCGCGCGATCCGCATTGCGGTGACACTTGGCGCTCTCGATGACCCCCTGAAGAACATGGACGCGTATGGCGACTTCCTCGTGGGCTTCGATGCAGCCACCGGGTTGGTGGAACCGGAACCCGGTGCCGGGCTCGAAACCGCCCTGACCCTCCAGCTCACAGTTCAGGACGACCTCGAGCCGGAATGGACGCTTGTCTCGCCGCGTGCCCAGGCTTCAGGTCGGGTCCGCAATCTTAACTGGGCCGATCGCACGCATATAGCTCCAGCCAGACTCGGCGTCACGGGGGGCATGCATCTGACGTGGCGGAGAGGGTCTGTGCTGACCAAGCTGACAGACGGCAAGGCGGACGCATCAAAGGAGCTGACACGGGCAGCTCGTGAGATGCGCGACGCCTTTGACCAAAAGGAACTCGAAGAGCTCGCGGAGCCTCTCAAACTCGTCACGGCAGCGGCAGGCGATATGGGCGTCCCCGTCGGAAAGGCCGTGCAGGCGTTGATCGATGCCGGTTCGGTCACTTTCACAGGCGGCACCATCTCGCTTCATGATGAAGGGGGTGTGCCGCTACGGGCTCTCGGGCTTGGTTCGTCGCGGCTGCTGATCGCCGCCCTGCAGCGGAAGGCGGCCGAGATGGCGACGACGTTTCTGATCGACGAACTGGAATATGGGCTCGAGCCGCACCGAATCATTCGCCTGCTCGGCGCGCTGGGCGCAAAGGAAGACTTGCCCCCGCTACAGGTTTTTGCCACAAGCCACTCGCCGATTGCCGTGACCGAGCTCAACGCCCACCAGCTTCATATCGTCCGCAGGAATGGCGGGCAGCATACCGTCCGCTGTGCCAGCGACGCCGGGAACGTACAGGGCACGATCCGCGCCCACGCCCATGCGCTGCTCGCCTCCTCGATTGTGGTGTGCGAGGGCGGAAGCGAAATCGGCTTGATGCGCGGTCTGGATCAGCACTTCACTGCTGCCGGCGAAAAATCGCATGCAGCTTGTGGTGCAACTTTGGTGAACGGCAACGGCGATGAAACCTTCAGCCGCGCCATCGCTCTGCAGTCTCTGGGCTACCGAACAGCGATCCTGCGAGACAGCGACAAACCCGCCCCACCGGGTGCCGAAGCTGCCTTTGTTGCTGGCGGCGGCAAGGTGTTCGCATGGGGCGGCGGTCGTGCCCTCGAACAGGAACTGTTCGCCGCACTCCCGAACGGGCCCGCGAGCCAACTCCTGAATCTCGCCATTGAGGTGAAAGACCGCGCGTTGATTGAAGCGCATGTCAAAACAATTTCCAGCGGCACAAGGACGCTCCACGATCTGGAAACCGAGGCGCTCTTTGGCAGCCTCAGCCCCGCCAGCCGTGCCCTTCTCGGGGACGCGGCGGCGCGCTTCGGTTGGCTAAAGACCATCACCACGATGGAAACGGCGGGGCAGCGTATTGTCGGTCCCGCCTACGATGAGGCCGATGCCAGCCTTACTAACGTCATGGATGGCGTTCTCGACTGGGTCGCAGATGACGGCCGCTGAAATCGACCTGCGCACGATAGGCCGTGGGCTGGTGATAGCCCCGGCCGGCTGCGGCAAGACCCAGCTCATCAGCGATGCTCTGGCAAGGCATGACGGGCCAAAGCCAATCTTGGTGCTGACACACACCAATGCGGGGGTCGCAGCGCTCCGCGGCCGCCTCGATAGAGCAGGTGTAAAGCCAAGCTCCTACCGGGCTGCAACGCTCGACGGCTTCGCGATCCG
The DNA here is from genome assembly GCF_020194055.1 of Bradyrhizobium sp. NBAIM03. Classification (NCBI taxonomy): domain Bacteria; kingdom Pseudomonadati; phylum Pseudomonadota; class Alphaproteobacteria; order Hyphomicrobiales; family Nitrobacteraceae; genus Bradyrhizobium; species Bradyrhizobium sp. NBAIM03. The sequence goes on from NZ_JADYVS010000012.1 coordinate 180,690, forward strand.
GCTCATTTCGACGTTTCCTCAGCGAGCCGGGCACGATCCGCGAATCGTAACAGCCGCCCGGCCGAATTATGAAGCCATTCGTGACGCGGCAGCGCGGCTTGTTGCTGCCGGGCATCTTTATGACATTCTCGCGGCCAGTTTCGCGCAACTATTTGTAGATGAGTACCAGGACTGCTCGATCCGCCAGCACGCCCTTGTAACCTGGTTGGCTCAAAGTCTGCCCACAGCCATCGTTGGAGATCCGTTCCAGGCCATCTTTGGATTCGGCGCTGATCCGCTGGCAGATTGGCAGAAGGACGTACTCTCGTTCTTTCCGAAAGTGCGAGAACTTGCCACGCCGTGGAGGTGGAACAACGCAGGCGCGCACGATCTGGGTCAATGGTTGCTATCGATACGACCCGACCTTGCGGCAGGCAAACCAATCGATCTTCGGAACGCACCCGGCAGCGTGCAGTGGGTTCAGCTCGATGGCCGCCAGGACGATGCCCTGCGGCAGGCTGCGGCCGCGGTCGCCGCGCCAGGCGACACGAAGGTTTTGATCATCGGCGACAGCACGGACCCTCGGGGACAGCAACGTTTCGCCCGCCAAGTCGAAGGAGCCGTGACGGTCGAGGCTGTGGACCTGCGCGACCTTACGGATTTTGGGAGTGCCCTCGACCTTGCGAGACCCGAAGCGCTCTCCACCGTGGCCCATTTTGCGGAGAGCTTGATGAGCGCCTTTTCCGCAGACGACCTAGTACGGTCGGTTGCGGCAGCCCGTACCGGGAATCTGGGACGACCTCTGTCCGGTATCGAGCAAGCGGGCATGAGTTTTGAAGCGTCGCGGTCGCTTGCAGATGTCGCAGATCTCCTTTCCGCCATCAATCGCGCCGGTGGAGTTCGATGTTACCGTCCTGCAGTGCTGGCGGCCGCACAGCGGGCTCTGCAACTTGCAACCTCTCCCGACGGGCCATCGTTTCGAGAGGCGACGGTGACGATCCGAGAATACTCTCGGCTCATCGGCCGGCCGCTCGCCAAGCGTTCCGTCGGAAGTACCTTGCTACTCAAAGGTCTCGAAGCCGACATCTCGGTCATTCTCAATGGGAGCGCTCTCAACGCGCGCAATCTCTACGTCGCAATGAGCCGTGGCTCGCGCCGAGTCGTGGTTTGCTCTCCATCGCCAATTCTCAATCCGCCCTGGTAAGCCGCGCTACGGAGGTTCGACCCACGAAACTTGTGCTGCGGACATGTAGACGATAGCGCCTCGCTCGGCCCCTGTGACGCTCAGATAGTCGCGCAGTTGCGCCACATGTGCACTGTGTGCCGCCGCCGTGGGGTTTACGTCGGACTTCCAGTCGATGACGAGTGCGATGCGCTCTCCCTCGATTGCGGCAGCATCCGCACGACCCGCAAGATAACGCGGCGGGTTTGCCGCCCAGAGCGGAACTTCGGGCACCAGTAGCGCGAGGAAGGGCGCGAGCTCCGGCAGGGCCAATGTGCGCAGCGCCACCTCGGCCATCTCGACCGCGTCTGGCCTTTCGGCATCCGTCGCGTCATCGGATTGTAGTTGAGCAAGCAACTCGGTCGCGCGAAGAGTAGCCCCTTCACGAACTTGCTCAAGTTCCCCCGTGAGTAGCTCTTCCATAAGCTTGTGCAGGATCGTACCCCGGAGGGCGCCCGCTCCTACAATCCGCGCCGTCACGTCGGTCGCCGGATCGACTACGAATGCATCAACAAGGTCGGCGCTGCGATCAGCATCGCGGTCGCTCGGACGGTCCCATACAATCGGCGGCGAAGCAGCCACCAATCGCTGGTTTTCTGCTGCAAATATCGCCACTGTCTGATCGTTGGCCATGGATTGCGACGCGCTCATAACAGGCTCGGGCAACGCGTCAGCTCGGATCTCGGAAAGTCGCTTCTGCCCCAGATTCATCACCCGCGACCACGATCGCGAGGGAGCGCCAGGCAGATCAGGGATCACCAAGAGATCTCGGGCGCGCGTCGTTGCGACGTACCAGAGCCGCTCGCGTTGCCGCGCTTCGCGAAATTCCTCCTCTTCACGGGCGGTAACCAGTTCGGGCGGCTCGATCCCTCCGACGATCCAGTGAATTGTATCGTCTGATTGCCTATAGACGAACTGATCCTGGGGCTTGAACTGCGTCGACGAATTCACGGTGATCACCACGGGCCATTCCAGCCCCTTGGCGCTGTGCATGGTGACGATCTCCACCGAGTCCTCGGACGCATCGACTCTCCCTTCTGAATGCCGGCGCTTGCTCTGCCATCCTCGCTGGAGATCGAGCGCGAACGCGCGCAGTCCGGCAACATTGTAGGGTCTGGCGAGTTCGACGATGGCATCAAGGTTTGCGAGCGCGCGCGCGTTGCGCTGGCCATGCCTAGCCGCCATGATCACTCTCAGTTTCAGGCGCTCGATTGCGAAGGCGATGAGCTGCATCGGCGTGAGTTCGGCGGCAAGGCGATGCAGCGCCTGGAGCTTCAACAGAACATCCTTTGCGAGGGGGTTGACGACCTCGTCCGCTGAGGTCCGCAACTGAAAGCGCCGGCGCCCATCTTGGTCGGGTGAGAGAGCCGCCGTAATATCAAGCAAGTCTTCATCGGTGAGTCCGACAGCCGGACCTCGCATTAGCGCGCCGAAAGCCAGAGTGTCGAGCGGATCCGACAGCGCGCGAACCAGGACGAGCATGTCCTGAAGCTCCTGGCGCCGGAAGAGCGCGTGACCTGCCTGGGAGGCGACCGCGATGCGGTGCGCTTCGAGAGCGCGTTCGTAACGCCAGAGATCGGTGTGTGTAGGAGCAAGCAGCGCTATGTCGCCTGCACGCAAGTATCGCTCAGTTCCATCCGGATGATGGATCTTCAGGGCGCCGATCAGGCGCGCGCACAGGCTGGCAACAGCTTCCGCCTCCGCTTCGCGCTGTTCCTCCGCGTTGGCATCACGCGGAACATGGATCGTCAGCTTCGCCGCCGCACTGATCGGCAGTGGCGGGAGCATAAGGGTCGGCGCGAGCGGGACGAAACCCGGTTGTCCCGCCCCTCCAAGAACGTCACTGAACACGTGGTTGACGTGCGTGATGACGTCCGGCCGGGATCTGAAGTTCGCGGTGATAGAAAGTACGCAGCCGTTGCCGGCTGTTCCAAGTACGGACTTCGCGAGGGCGTAAGACTCAACGTCAGCACCGCGAAATCGATAGATTGCTTGTTTGGGGTCTCCTACCAAAAAGAGCGCTCCTGGCCGCAAGCTTGCGCTGCTCCAAGTCGCCGGCTGCGAACGCGCAGCGAGGCAGAAAACGATTTCCGCCTGCACGGGATCGGTATCCTGGAATTCATCGACGAGCAGGTAGGCATACCGGCCGGCGAGCCAAGCGCGAATTTCGGGGTTCTCGCAAACAAGCGCCCGCGCCTGACGTAGCAAGTCGTCGAAATCGAGAACGGCCGCTTCTCGCTTGCGCCGGTCGTAGGCCTCGATCACCCCGGTTAGATGCGCATCCAGTTCATGCGCCAGACCTTGCGCAATGCAGCCAATCAACGTTCGATACGCGGCGCGAACCGTCTCGAAGTGTTCGACCGCTTCATTTGCGCGACGCCGTCCATCCGTCTCGCCAAGACTCTGCTTCCAAGCGCGCATCCTGTCATAAGCCAGCAAGTCGATGCTTCTTTGCCGCATCATGCCGATACGGGGCGGCTGGGTCAGGCGCCACAACGCGGAAAAGCCCGCGGTGGCGTGATCGCCGGCGAAGAACGAAGAAAGACGTTCAAGATCCGCGATGAGACCTGCCGTCCACGTATCTCCTGGTCCCGCGACATGCCAGCGGGCAAAGGCAGAGACGGCTTCCGCGAACGTTTTGTCCGGGCGAGTTGAGAAATCCGGCGCCGGCACGGTCGCGCTGCGATGCTCTCGCCGGAGGATGGCAAGTTCGCGGACCCGCTCGACTACCCCCAACGGGTCATCCTTGGCAAGGACACCGATGGGACCGCCGTCTGTTTCGTCAGGCACCAACCTCTCCTTCAGCCAAGTCGCGAGCACTTCGTCAAAGAGTGCATTGGCAATGATCGCGTCCACAACACGCGAACCAGGATCGAGGCCCACTTCTATCCCGTGCGAACGAAGAATTCCTTGGCAAAACCCATGGATGGTCGTGGCAGTGATTTCTCCGATGCGTGGCGCGGCCTCATCAAGATGCGCGCGCTCCGCTAGGTCTAACGGCAGTGAGAGAATTCCGGCGAGTGCGGGCGGCGTCCTTCCATGGCGAAGCTCCTCGACCGTCCAGCGTATCCGTGCCTCCAACTCGCTCGCCGCCGGTTCGGTGAAGGTGATGGCTGCAATTTTTGAAGGATCAACCCCGCTTGCGATCATCATCGCGACGCGCGCGGCCATCAATGACGTCTTGCCAGTGCCCGCCGCAGCCTCGACCAGCATGTTGGTCTCAAAATCAGTGAGCGCGCGTCTGCGGGCATCGAGATCAGGTACGCTCACGGGCTACTCCAAAGTTTGTCTAGCGCGCTGTTCACCCCAGCAAATAGACGACGCTTTACGCGACGGTAAGCATCAAGCTCAGCTGGCAGGGCGATAGCAAGCGGATCAAAGAATACAGGCGCAGGTCCTGGCGCAATCTGGCCGTTGCGTTGCAGTTGAACGCCTGAGGCCGTGAATGCAACCGCCTGGTCAATCGCCTTCTCAAGTTCCTCGTTCGTAAGGCTTAGCGTCCGCGCCGGCTCGTGCTTTAGATAAGTCAGCTGCGAGCTCACGCTCCGAACATCAGCAAGGAGAGACCGCACGGCGAGGCCGTAAAAGACGCGCTGGAGTTCTGCGCCACGATCGAACACGACTGGCTTCTTCCGCTCCGGCGCCGCCCCAACCTTATAGTCCGTGACGACTGCCGCGCCGCGTGCCGCGTCTTCATCAAGTCGATCAATTCGTCCACGGAAGACAATTCCGGTCTTTCCGATCTGGACCGGCGAGAGCGTGGTCCACGGATGAGCTCCTTTATCGGGCTCGCCAAACGAAAGCTCGGTCCAGCTCCTGCCGCGCGGTTCGTCGATTGCATCTTTGAGTCCTCGCAGCGCTCTCTCGCGTGCCATCTCCACTGTGTGGCGCCAGAGAAGGCCCGGTGGAACGGCTCTGGTGAGAGGCCAGCTTTCGGTAAGACTGTCCACCTCTCGATCTAGGGCAATCTCAATCTCATCGATATTTTTGGGCGCGCCAATCCGCAACACGCCCGCAATAAGAGCGTGAACGAGCTCGCCGAAAGCGCGATGGGTTAGAGCGAGGGGCTGGGGGTCTAGATTCGGCTCACGCCAGTGCAGGGCGTACTCCCAGACGAACCCCAACGGATCGCATAGAAGTCGATGGAGAGAGGTCGTGGATTGGACTTCAGCAAGGGCATCGACAACGAGCGGGTGGTTGGCACGAACCTTCCCGTCATGAGCCGTGTGTTGCTCACCATCCCACCATGCGCGCCAACAGGCACGACTTGCACGCACTTGGGGATCCTTGCCCGCATCGACGGGCCGGGCGTAGAGCCGATCGCTTTCGCTGAAAGCATGCGGGGGTATCGCGCTCCGCCCGATGATGCGCTCTGCTTTTCTCGGCCACAACGTACTGGCTGCTTGCAGCGATCCAGTCGCACTCCTATAGGCGCGTGACAGCGAGTAGTTGGTCGATTGGCCGACGATGATGTCATGCATAATCCGGTCCATTTCTGCTGCTTCAGCGGACGGAAGTCGTAATTGCCCAAGCAGATGTTGTGGTAGCAACGGGTTCTCGTTCGACCGTCTGGGCCACGCGTTCGCATCCAGCCCGACGAGGCGAATATATGCGCGCGGGGCCGCCGCCAAGTGACGGGCGGGTCCCCACGCGATAGAATTTCCCGGCTCGCGTCCGTCGGCAACGCGCAGAGCCTGCAGGGAGAGCTCGATTGCCTGTGGGGGCGCCATGCGCAAAGCATCCCGCCACAGGCTCAGCGCCTGCCCCTTCAAAAGACGGCGCCCTACTCCCTCTGACAATGCAATCCCGCCGGCCAAGTCTTCGAGAATCGGCAACAATGTCCGTTCCGTAAGGTCACCATTTGCCCGTTCGTCTCGAGTTTGCTCCAGAGCATGACGCCAAAGCGTCGGACTTGTCAGCGCCGCGCTTCGCCGCAAGCCCTTAGCCCAGTCACTGGGCAACTTATCCTTGGCTGGGCCGCGCGGCAGCCGGGCAAATAGGAGCCTCACACGTTCCTGAGACAGCCCGCGTAGCAGGATGTCCGCGAGTGCAGCGCAGGCCTGCCCTTCACGGGTCGCTAGCGCCGGAATGCCGTGCGTGAAATGCACGGGCATCCCTGCCTCACGCGAGAGAACCAGAAACGCATCGTCCCAAGCCGACGGCGAGGCAGCCGAAATGGCGACCTCGTGGGGCGCGGCTTTTCCGTCCGCCACAAGCGCGCGCGCCCAACGCAAAGATTCCCGCACTTCGTTTCGCGGATCGGCACAGAGGTCTGCAGAGCCAAGCAATGCTGTGCCGGATGGACGCGTTTGGATGTCCCCAGAGAACCAGTCGCGCCGGCTGTGCTGCGATGCAATCCATCGCACCGGTACGACATCGCAAAGCGCATGGATGAGCGGATACCAAACGGCCTGGATATTAGCGACGTCTTGAATAGTGACGGCGCCGAGTACTTTGGGAGCGAAACGAATTCGCGCCAAGGCAGCTCTGACCAAATCGGGAGGCGTCAGCATTCCAGACGGCAGTTCCTCTCGGACGCGGCGTTCGAGCAACACAAAGTCCCTAAGGCGGGCATTGTCGGGCAAAGAAGCCGGGGCCTCCATGTCCCACCAGTCCCGGAGCGCCGATAGCGCAGCCGCGGGCATCCCCGGCAGTTCGGCAACCTTGCCAATGTCCTCGTATCCGCCCACCTCGAGCCCCTGCCTGATAGCCAGGTACAAGACCTCGTGCGAGGCTGGCGAAACGAAGCCGCCGGCAAGGCGTGCGGCGAGAAGCGGCAGCGTCAGGACTTGCCGACCCGTGGCCCCTTCGCGAGCCGCATCAAGGCGCCGCATTCGCAGTGCTAAAGGCCCATCGACGACTACAGTATGGATTAGCATTTCGCGCCCTATCGCCGGACTGAAGGCAGCGATACCCGATCGCTGCCGAAATCGCGAATCTTTAAGGCGACGCAGTTCCCGCCGTCTAACGCGTCTCCGCTATCGCGTCCGCCATCTCGTCGACCGTCTTCTTAAAGTGTGCCGGATCATGCAGAGCGGCCTTCGCCGCTTCTGTCCATTCTGATCTTGTCGACATCCATCCGACCATCCTCCCGGCATCGATCCCGCGGTTTCGGACGAGATAGGGTGACAAGATCTTATCCGGCACCGAGTCGCGCAGTAAGTCGGCGCTCTCTGGATGGATCATTTCAAACACCCGCCAAGCTCGGTAAACGGCAACCAGTTCTCCATCCTCTGCAAGCTTGGACAACAGTTCGAGGATTGGCCCAGGCGGTGTGATTTGTGTCTCCGAGCCTTTGTCGGCGCCAGCTTCCGCTACACGCGTGGGCTGCTCAATTCCGGTTGCGGAGAGCGCCACGGCGAGCGCTTCCACTGCCTCGTCTCCGACGCCAGCGAAATACTGTGCGCGGTCGGTGAACCCTCTGGCCGCGTGCGCAGCGACCTCGTCTCTGTCCGCCGGCAGGACCCGCAGGATGCCATCTTGGTATTCAAATATGCCGGCCGCCACGAGAGAGGCGAAATCCTTCTCGAACCGAGGATGCTCCGCATCGACCCCGAAAAGATCTGCCGTGTCGCCGGAAACGACGAGCGCTAAGGTGTCCGGCTCGAGCTGTGGGATCAATATCTTGCTGCCTCTTCCTCCGAGCAAGAGAGAGACGACCATCGATTCCCGCAACCGCTGTCCGGGACTGGAGCCGGGCCGAAGCAGAGCGGACTTGGTTCGGTGAATGACAGACGACGAAAACACGTAGGGCGCGACGGCGCGGTAATAGTTGTGCGAGAGTCCTTCGCCGTCAATTGTCTCCAGTTTCCCATCATCCAACCAAAACAATACGGGTATCCAGCATGGCTGGGGCAGAAACGCGATCAGCCTGCGGCGAAACGCGCCAGGATCGACGGGTCGATCCGACCCTGCCAACGATCTGCTGAGGTCGTGCCAATCTCGAAAGCCGCCTGCGATCGCGGCGGCCTTCTGGCAGCGATTAAGCGGAAAAATGATCCCGCTATCGTCAAACAACGATTTGAGATTCTTGGCGAATTTCTTTGCGCCTTCGAGCGTCGAGAACATGCGAGCGTCCTTCATCTCGGCCGGGTCAAGACGCGCTGCTCGTCTCATCGGCCGAAAGAGGGGAAGCGGTCGCGAGAGCTGATGATTGAGTAGTCGTTGGACCAAAAGTCCTTTGCCAGGGCAGCGGCCTAGCCGACGGAGGCGGCATGAGTCGAATCTAGAGCCGTGCGCCGAAATTTTCAACAATTAGCGCGAATTGTCCCGTGATCTTTGCTCGTCCGGGATTCGCTTCCAAGGAAGACCTTCGCTCTGCGACTCTGCCGGATTCTAGACCTCACTCCGGACTGTCCGTCCCCATTCGAGCAATCGCGGCAATGTGCGTTGGGCCAAGGAAGGCATCGGTTGCCAGTAGGATTGTCTCGCGATGCGTCTTGCTCACAAGGCCCGCAATGCATTTTGAACGATCGAAATAACCGTGCTGCCCGGCATTCGGCCAGTGGTTGGCAATCGTTCGGCTAAAGCTAGCACTGCGCGCCACACGTCGGTGTTATCCATTGCGATGCATGCTTGTTCAGCTTGCTCTGCGAAGAGCCTTGTTGCCTCTGATCCGTTCAAGCCGATCCTTTGACAAGTCTCGATGACGGTCTGACGGTCATCGCTGCACCCGTAATCATGCCAAACCAAATGAAAGGAAGCGTCTATAAATTTCGCTTGTGCCGCCGCCCCAGCAGTAAGCTCAAAAACTCGCACGCTCGCCCATTCCAATGGATCGATGCCCATATACGAAAATAGCTTGCGCCATTGCTCCACCGTCCACCGGGTGCCTTCCCTTATGCCTGCGCGCTCCCCGAACTCCTTAAGGCCCGGCATATTAAGGGGCAGCTCGAACACGGAGCAGTGTGGAGTGCCCTCCTCCATTTCGATCCACCGGATCGCGTTTTCATTGGTGACGCCTACGCGACCTATCGATAAAACGCGGGCAACTGCATGGCCGGCCTCATGGACGGCTATATCTCTCTTCGTACCCCCACCAAAATCCATTGCTCGCCTCCAATGACCGGATCATTGTAAACTAAACGTACAATAAGTATCGCTCCAGGAATCCCCGCGTTCGGATCACGAAAAGCCACGCGATTTGCCCGGTCACAGTTGCCACACAATGGTCGGTCTTAGCCTAGTGGCAATGTCGAATTTCCCAGCATGAAAGCGAACAATCCAGATTGGACCGCGCCGCGCACTAACCAGGATTGGCGCGATGACGAATTGATGCTGGCAGTTGCCTGGCTGAAGTCGTTCGTTCCTCGCAAAGAGATGGAGCAGAGGCTGGACGTCGCGAAGACCAATCTTCTTGCTGCCCAAGACCGCATGCGCGCCGGCATAATGGGACCGTTGTATGACCCGGTAGATACGGCCGCTTGGTACATACTGCAGGCAGAGACCTTTGCCACCGACCGGGCCCTGTGGACGCCTTGAGGGCACAATGCGAGTTGTGCCCTTCCTTACGCGCATCGGCAAAGAGCTGAAACTTCTGCTCAGCGTGAAGGGGGTCGAAGAGCGAGCGGCTCGCATGATGTTACAGGAGAGACGCCAACCTGACAGCAGCATTTTCGAGATGCTCGTCGCCCTTGCCTACCGACGCAGAGGTTGGAGACGGGTCGAGTTCGTGCCGGAAACTCCCGGGCGCGGACGAACCCCGGACCTGCACGTTTTCAGGACAGGAAGCCGCTGGGCGGCAGAGTGCAAGCGCCTGATGCCTTCAACCTACGCCGCGAACGAGAAGTTGCGGGGCACGCGGCTTGCACAACCCATCCATCAACTATGCCTGGAGCTAGGCGAATCCGTCATTGTCGAGGTGAAGTACCAAGTCGAGCTGCGCGAAGTCGCGGACGACTATCTCGTGCGACACGTGAGACAGACCATCGAGCGGCGATCGCTGGCACCTTGGAAGGACGAGGTGGCGACCGGAAGAGTGCGACCCATAAACTGGACGTTGCTTCGGCGAATTCTCGCAAAAGACTACGTCTATTTTGATGGAAGTCGGATGATCGAACTTCTGGCCGGACACTATGATCATTCGGCCGATCACAGCATGGCAGCCAAATGGCGTCCGGCGCCTTTGAGGCCCACATATGCCGACGCTGTTTACCAAGCGAGCGTGGTCAGCTGGGTCAGTGAATCCGAAGTTGCCGTACGTCAAAAGGCGCGTCACTTTCGTAGCACCATCGCCAACGCAGAGCGTCAGCTTCCGAGCGACCGTCCGGGGGTAATTCACGTTGGCGTCGAGAGCTCGGCGGGACCGGAAGTTGATTTCGCTCGTCACTTCTTCAACACGATGCAAGCCAGAACTTTTGCGCCGGCGACCTCACGCCTCAGATGGGTTTACGCGAACTATTTTGTTCCGGAAGCAACCACGCGAGAGAACGAGACGTGGGCGATCACTGAGACGATGGTGCCATACAAGATCGGACATCATCGAACGCATTGGCCACTGCCCGACCACATGTTGGTCACGCCCGAGAACGAAAGCGAAAGCGGGGTACATTGGCATCCGATCGCAGCAGCGAATTCGAACCAAGAATAGTCTCAGAGCCAACTCTCGCACTTTCTGACCGCGATTCGCTCTGCGCGTCACGTTGGCTAGAACAGAGAGCTAATCGGATCACTGATTTAGTGTGGCGGAGTTCGCCGATGTTCGCTGGCGCATATTCGACGGATATTCGACGACTTTTCGGGCCAAGCTGTAAGTCTTTGAAATTTCTGGCGCTCCCTAGGGGAATCGAACCCCTGTTTCAGCCTTGAGAGGGTAAAGTCGATCCGCTTGATGATCATCATCGTTGAGAGTCCTGCGATGGAGCTTACGGACGTCAGGCCCGGCTCGTTTGCATAAGCAGGCGTTACCGCACCAGTTTCGCACCAGAAACGACCCAGCCAAAGCACAACGAACGCGATCAGATTCAAACAAATAGCCAGCAAAATCAACGAAGCCAATCGCTATCCCGCCGCTCATAACGGTCTGGTTGCAGGTTCGAGTCCTGCCGGGCCCACCACGCTTCGCCCTTCGGGCTACGCGTGGCGCAGCCAAGCGGAGAACGAGGGGCAAGCGCGGTGTCGTAGCCGGAGCGCAGCGGAAGCAAAGACGGACTGGCGCGGCAAGCTTCGGCTCGGCAAGCCAACGCCACACATCAAAGTAAGCATGCGAAGGTATTTCTCGCGTCCGTTCACTCGACGGTGCACTCTCGATCTTTCGCAAGCAGCCGAAGGCGCTCCCCGCTCGTTCAAGGTGAAACCAGCCGCTTGCGGACAGCATACCGAACCAGCTCGGCGGTGGAGGACATCCTGAGCTTGCGCATGGCCGAGGCGCGGTGGGTCTCGACCGTCTTGACGCTCAGATTCAGGATCGCGCTTATCGACCTGTTGGTGTGCCCCTCTGCGATCAGCTGGACCACGCTCTCCTCGCGCGAGGTCAGCAGCATGTCGGCCCGGTTCTGCTTGTTCGCCTGGTAGTCGCGGAGCAGCTTCTCCAGCAGAACACTCGTGAAGTAGGGTCTGCCGTCGAGCAGCGCTTCGACCGCGGAAATGAGATGGTTGCGAGCGTCGGACTTGAACAGGAAGCCGCGGATTCCGGCCAGAATGGCCTCTGTCAGCAACTCCTCGCTTTCATGCATCGTGAGGATAAGCACCTCGGTTTGAACGTGAAGCGCTCTGAGGCGGCGGCTGACCTCCAGGCCGTTGATGATCGGCATGGAATAATCGACGATCACGATGTCTGGCCTGGTTTCCAGCGCAAGCGTGACCGCCTGCTCACCATTGGTCGCCTCGCCGCTCACGATCCAGTTGGACCGCGTTTCAACAATCGCACGAAGTCCGGAACGCACGATTTCATGGTCGTCCGCAATCAAGATGCGTTTCACGGGTCGTTCCCGTTTGCCTGCCCTCGGCCAAGCCAGGTGGACTAGAGCGGTCATCGGCGGTCAGGTCGAACGATCATACGGCGTCCCACAAGAACGGTTATCCAGCAAAACCCTGAGAGATGCAGGCGAAGGTACTGACAGCCACGGACGGCGCACTGCCCGCGATCAGGCCTCGATCAGCCCGGTTCGCACCGCGTATCGCACGAGGCCCGCCGTCGAGTTTACCTCCAGCTTGCGCATCGCCGCTGCCCGATGCGCCTCCGTCGTCTTAACGCTCAAGTCGAGGATCGCGCTGATCCCCTTGTTGCTGTAGCCCTCGGCAACCAGCTTGACGACGAGCTGCTCGCGCGCGGTCAGCCCATGGTGGTGTCGTTCGCCGTGGAGGCCCGGCTCGCCGTCGTATTCGACAATGCTATTCGTACAGAAGAACGGCCTATGCATCAGCAGCGACTCGACAGCCGCCAGCAGCAGCTTGTTCGCATCAGACTTCACCAAGAAAGCGCGGGCGCCGGCCTCGAACGCCTGCTGCGCTATCAGACCCGAATTGTGCACGGTGAAGATCAGGATCTCGGTTTGCAGCCGATAGTCCCTCATACGCCGCGCCACCTCCACGCCGGTCATCCTCGGCATCGAGAAATCCAGGATGGCGACGTGGGGCTGGCTCTGGATCGCCGCGGCGACCGCCTTGCCTCCGTCAGTGGCCTCGGCCACCACTTCCCAATCCGCCCGTTGCTCGAGCACCGCCCGCAAACCCGATCGCACCGCTTCGTGATCGTCGGCTATGAGGATACGTTTCATGCCGCACACTCCATGTCTTTGACGGCGTTTGGGGTCGCGCTTTCGACCCGCCGCCGCTGGCTAGTGTTCTTTCGCTGATTGTGTGCCGGTCGCTGGCCTCGTATTGATCGTGGTCCTTCGTCGATTGCGCTTATTTACTGCAAGGACGTGCGGGAAGACCGCGGACAGAACGGTGCCGGAGTGCGGTGCCATCCCGTTGGACTGGATGGCGAGCGTACCTCCGATCCCGTGCAGCCTCGCGCGCATCGCGGGAATTCCGACACCGCTCGACAGCGTCTTGGTGCCCGGTCTGCCAGGGTTGGGAAAACCGCGTCCATTGTCGCTGATCGTCAACTGGAAGCGTCTGTCGACAACATCCACGACGATCGCCACCTCCGTCGCTTTTGCGTGACGGAAGACGTTCGTCAGAGCCTCCTGAACAACGCGCAGCAGCGAGCGTTGGGCCTCATAAGGTAACCCATCGACCTCCGGCACGATGTTCACCCTCACATGCAACGAGGTGCGCGCCGCGAACCCTTCCGCGTAGCCTTCGATCGTGGCCTTCAATCCGTCACCCGTCAGATCCCGCGGATGCAGCAGATAGGCAAAAGCCCGGAGCTCCCGGAGCGCTTCATCAATCGACGCGTCGATTTCGTCGCAGATCCGTTCGGCGGCTTGTGTGCCGTCAAGCTGGCCGCGGATCCGCATCAAGCCGAGACTCGCGGCAATCAGATGTTGACAGGTCGAATCGTGGAGATCGGAAGCGATCCGCTGCTGAATGCTCTCCTGAAGCGACAGCAGGCCAGCTTCGACATCCAGCCCGTTCCCCCATGTGGTGGGGTCCTCGAAGCGAACGTCGCGCGCCTCGCGATGGCAGCCGATCAACCGGACGACACCGCGGGTCGCGGGATCCAGGATCGGCGTGACCGTCGTTTCCCTCGTGCGGGATGAACCACCAAACGCCAGCCGCTGCCGGATCCTGATCTCAGCCTTCTCCGCGAGGCTCGCCCGAAGTGCTTCGCAGACAGATCTCGCGTCATCCGCGCTCAGGCAATCGGATACATCCATGTCGAGCACGTCTCGCGACGATACGCCGAGCCGGGACTCGAATGCCGGATTGATGCTCTCGTAGACGAAATGTCCGCAAAAGGAGGGGCGCGCGACGAAGAGGAGATCTGCAGAAGAGTTCCAGTAAAGCTCCTCGGTCGATGGTTGCAAACCTACGCGCAGCCAGCGCTTGGGACTGGTTTGCCTCGACTCTCTGGCGGGGGAGCCATGTGGCTTCACTGTACTACTCACTCTATTCCGGCGACTCCCGATATTGGCCACGACGACAATAGCGGGGTCTCTCCCCACCCTGCCGGCGAGAAATCCTCCACCGAATTCGGAATAGCGCACCTGCGGGGTCAATCAACTATACACCCAGCGAACCGCTCATTCAACATGAGGTAGTATTCGTGGGGGATTGAAATCTTGGCCTTCGTCAAGGGCCGCCGAATCTCAAATCCGATGCAATAGAGAGTAAAAATGGCGATGCGCGGCGAACGAGCCCGAATGGCATCGTCGCGCCGCCATTCCGTGGTCGCCGGGCGTCCTCCACCGTTCCCCCCCTAATGCGCTGACAGGTTCGCCAGGGCTATCGGCTACTGCTCGTGTCCGACTTCTTCTTTCTGGTCGCCTTCGCGGGCGGTGCCGCCGGGGCCGGCGCAATTGCGAGCGGGTGAGATGGTTGCTCCAGACGGCGCGTCGCGGCATCATCCCGAAGTGCATCGGTATCGAGTCGATGGCTACGATCGACCGCATCGCGAGGATCGGCCAGCACGACCGTCGTCATCATGCTTGAGATGATGAGGCAGGTCAGCATTAGAAGGCGTCTTGCCGGCATCTCTCGAGCACCTCTAAAAGGCAAAGTCCAGGCGAGGCCCGATCCGAACGTCCCTGTATCGCCGCAGCGGGACGTTCGAGGTTCGTGCCTCGTAGAGCACGGTCGTCGTGAGCGACACGTTGTTGGCAACGTTGTACTTCAGGCCGAGGTCAACCGAATAGAGCTGATCCTGGCGACCGGTATTGAGTCCATCGGTGAACCAATAGGCTTCAAACAGGGGCGTACTGACGATCGACCATCTGGGATCAAGCTTGACCTCGATTCCGAGCACGGCGTCAAAGCGCCAGCGGCGCGCCTCGGCCAGATCGGAGAAACGGTAGGTCAAAAGCACTAGTGGCGAGAACGTCGCGTTGCCAACGCGGAAATCGCGCGCGACTGAGCCCATCACGTCGTGGGACGTGAAGGCGAGATCGCGGTAGATGCCATCGAAATCATATCGATTTTCGTAAATGCCAGACAAGCGCCAGCCGTCCCAGTTCTCGGTCAGACGCGCGCCCATACGCGCGACGGCGAAATTGCCGTCCTTTTCCCGCGAAAAGGCTTCGTATTGAGCCCGCGCATAGAGCCGGTATGACAGATCGTTGGTGAGGTTCCCGTCAAGCCTGACGCTCACGTCTGGCGCGTAATAGACGTCGGACCTGCGGTTATCGCGGGTGAAGAGCGCGTTGTCGGTGAAAGTCGGCGAGATGGAACCAACGACGCTCCAGGACGGGGCTTGGTAATAAGGAACCGCGTAGGAGGATGTAGCGGCTCCGCTCGATTTGAAGTCGGTGAGATCGAGGTCCGCCGCCCAAGCCGTACTACTGCCGAGCAGTGCGGCAACCGGCAGAAAAGATCCAGACGGTCGCATAGGTCCCCTCCGATGCTGCAGCCGGACACCGGGATTCGTGTCACACTGCGCGCCGATTGTGGCGTGTTAATGTTCAGATGATAAATCACAGGTTGATCTGGGTCGATTCCTCCGCCGGCTAGTAGTCGACCAGATCCCTGGTAATCGGGCAGGTCATGCAGTGACCACCGCCGCGGCCGCGGCCGAGCTCCGCGCCGACGATGGTGATCACTTCGATTCCCTCCTTGCGCAGCAGCGTATTGGTGTAGGTGTTGCGATCGTAGGCGAAGACGACGCCTGGAGAGGCGCAAACCAGGTTAGCGCCGCTGTCCCACTGGGTTCGTTCGCGCAGATAGGCATTGCCACCGGTCTCCACGACGCGGAGCTTCTTCAGGCCGAGCGCCCCAGCCACGACGTCGACGAAAGGCTTCTCGTCCTTGCGCAGCTCGATTCCGGCAGAGTTGTCCGCCGGCCGGTAGGAGTACGCCGTGATGTTATTGACGATATCGGGGTAAAGCAGCACGCAATCCCGATCGGCGAACGTGAAGACCGTGTCGAGATGCATCGCCGCACGCAGCTTGGGCATGGCCGCCACGATGACGCGCTCAGCGGCCTTTTTCCTGAAAAGAGCGGCGGCAAGCTGGCTGATCGCCTGTCTCGATGTCCGTTCGCTCAATCCGATCAGGACGTTTCCCTTCCCGATCGGCATCACATCGCCACCTTCCAGAGTGGCAAGGCCGTGATCCTGAGTCGGATCGCCCCACCAGACGTGGACCTTGCCGGCAAAATCCGGATGGAACTTGTAAATGGCGGCGGCGAGGATCGGCTCCTCGTGACGCGCCGGCCAGAACAGCGAATTCAACGTTACGCCGCCATAGATCCAGCAGGTGGTATCGCGCGTGTACAGCGTGTTCGGAAGTGGCGGCAGCAGATACTCGGTCATGCCGGCCGCCTCCCGGATCAACCGGAGCATTTCACCGCCATGTGCGTCGGGGAAATCGTGGGTCGACAATCCGCCGATCAGGGTTTCCGCCAGCTCGCGGGGGGCGAGGCTTTCCAGATAGCCGCGGAGCTCGTCAATCAGGCCGAGACCGACCTGGTTTGGGACCACCTGATTGTCGAGGATCCATCGCCTCGCCTCCGGGATGGCGACGGTGTCCGCGAGCAGATTGTGCATCTCGACGACCTCGATGCCGCGGTCGCGCATCTTCTGCACGAAGTCGAAATGGTCGCGCTTGGCATTGTCGACCCACAGGACGTCATCGAACAGCAGCGTGTCGCAATTGGTCGGAGTGAGACGCTGGTGAGCGCGGCCCGGCGAGCAGACCATTACCTTGCGCAACTGACCGACTTCCGAATGAACGCCAAAAGGAAGCGCTCCGTTTGATGTCTGTTGTGTCATGAGCGCAACCTCCGCAATCGATCCGCCTAGATCGTGATGTAGCCGGTGGCGAGGCCGTGAATGCCGACGGCCGCGCCGATCGCAGCCACGATGAAGATGCCCCACTCCCACGGTGCAAAAATCCGCGCCTTCTGTTGGACCCGCGCCCAGACATACAGCGCCGTGCCGGGCACGTAGAGCAGCGCGGATAGCAGCAGGTATTTCATTCCGGCCGCGTAGATCAGGAAGAGTGTGTAGATGACGGCGATGCCGGTGAAGATCAGATCTCGTCTGTGCTCGCCCGCGCTCTTCTCGTACGTCTCGCCGCGCTTCACCAGCAGCAATCCGTAGGCGGCGACCAGGAAGAACGGAATGAGGTTCATGACGCTCGTGAGATTGAGCATCAGCGAGAAGGCATCCCGGGACCAATATGTGCTGACGACGAAGAGCTGCACCACGATATTGGTCAGCCAGAGCGCGGCGGCCGGCACCTTGTTGGCGTTCTCGGTACCGAACACGCGCGGCATGTCCCGGGTTCGACCGGCCGCCGAAAGCACCTCGGCGCAGATCAGCGACCAGGCGAGATAGGCGCCGAGCACCGAGACCAGGAGCCCGATGCTGACGAAGACGGCACCCCAATGTCCGACCACTGCCTCCAGCACCGTGGCCATTGACGGTTGCCGCATGTCTGCAATCTCCGCACGCGGCAGCACGGCATAAGGCAGCATGGTGACGAGCACCATCAGGCTCGTGACGACCAGGAAGCCCATGATCGTCGCCGCGCCGACGTCGGACCGCTCTTTGGCGTAGCGGGAATAGACGCTGGCCCCCTCGATCCCGAGAAAGACGAACACCGTGACCAGCATGGTCGCGCGGATCTGCTCGAAGAGTCCCGTGTCCGGCATGCCCTCGCCGCCCCAGAAATTGGCACGGAACAGGTCGGCCTTGAAGGCAAGGATCAGGATGACGATGAAGATCAGGATCGGCACGATCTTGGCGATGGTGACGATCGTATTGATCGCGGCGGCCTGCTGCACCCCGCGCAGGATCATGAAGTGGAACAGCCAGATCCCGATCGAGGCTACGACGATCGCGATGACCGTATTGCCGTCGCCGAACACGGGAAAGAACGCGCCCAGGGTCGATTTGATGAGGACCCAGTAGGACACGTTGCCGATGCAACTTCCCATCCAGTAACCGAGCGCCGACAGGAATCCGGGATAGTCGCCAAAGCCCTCTTTCGCATAGGCATAAACACCGGCATCCAGACCAGGCTTTCGCTCGGCCAGAGACTGGAACACGCGCGCCATGGTGTACATGCCACCGCCTGCGATGCACCAGGCGAGGATGGCGCCGAAGGGACCGGTTGCGGTGCCGAAGGTTCTGGGCAGCGAGAAGATGCCGGAGCCGACCATGGAGCCGACGACCATTCCCGTCAGTGCGAACAATGAGAGCTTCTGGGCCGATGTCGTCGCAGTCATTGAATGGCCTCGAAGAGCGAGCGAAGACCGACGCCGTCATCGATGTCTCGAACGATGCGTTGCCGACCTCCTCATTGCGAGATCGAACCATGCGCCGTGGCCTCGGCCCGGCCCATCAGGTGATTACCTAGTCGCTGTCCGGGATTACCCTCGCGCCGGGCTGGAAGCATCGGAAGCTGGCGCCATTTCTTTCCCGCCGAACCAGGCGACATACAAGGTCGGCAGCAGCACCAGAGTTAGAACGGTTGCGACGAGCAGGCCGCCCATGATCGCAAAGGCCATCGGCCCCCAGAAGACGGTCGGCGCTATCGGGATCATGCCGAGTACGGTTGAGACGGCCGTCAGCATGATCGGACGAAAGCGGGAGCTGCTTGCATCCACTGCCGCCTGCCAGGGCCCCTTCCCTTGCAAGCGCTCCGCCTCGATTTGCCCGATCAGGATCACCGCGTTCTTGCTAATCATGCCAAGCAGCGCCAACACGCCGAGGATGGCGACGAAGCCCAGCGGCCGCCCGGACACGAGCAGCGCCGCGACGACGCCGATCAGGCCGAGCGGCGCGACGCTAACGACCATCAATAGTCGCGGGAAGCTCTGCAGCTGCACCATCAGCACCGTAAACATGACGAACAACATCATCGGTACGACTGCCGTCACAGACGACCTCGAATTTCGACTCTCCTCCACCGTGCCGCCGACCACGACATCGTACGAACGCGGCAGAGTGGCCTTCAGCTTGGCGATAGCGGGAGCCAGCCGATTGACCACCGTCTCCGGCGGCATCTCGTCGGGAACGGCGGCCCGCACCGTCAGGGTCGGCATGCGATCGCGCCGCCAGATCAGCGGAAACTCCTGACCGTATTCGAAGGTGGCAAACTGGCTCAGCGGAACGGTCTGCCCTCCCGGGATCGGCACCTGCAGCGTCCGCAAGCTCGGCAGCGAGACGCGCTGCTCGTCCGTTGCGCGGGCCAGCACATCGACGAGGTAGATATCGTCCCGCACCTGGGTCACGGGCAGGCCGGAGATCACGGTGTTCAGAACGATTGAGATCGCCTGCGAGCTCAGGCCGAGACGGCGCGCCTCATCCTGGTTGACGCGAACGCGGATCTGGCGATCCGGCTCCATCCAGTCGAAATTGAGGCTCTTGGCCCTCGGATCGGAGCCGACGATCCGCGCGACTTCGACCGCGATGTCACGCACGAGCTCGACGTCGGGACCGCTGACGCGATACTGCAGCGGCCATCCCACGGGGGGACCGAGCCCAAGCGGCGAAACCGAGGAGATGGCGTTCGGGAATTCTTCCACAAGGAACCGTTCCAGCTTGGCATGCAGGCGCTCGCGTGCCGCGACGTCTTTGGCCACAACGACCGCCTGGGTGAAGAAGTCATTCGGCAGCTCGACGCTGAGCGGCAGATAGAAGCGGATCGCACCGCGCCCGACATTGGTACTCCAATGACCAACGTCGGGATCACCGGTCAGTACTTGATCGAGGCGCTTGGCCGCCGCCTCGCTGGCGTAAATCGATGCATTCTGCGGCAGGCCGATGTCCACAAGAAGTTCCGGCCGGTCGGACAATGGAAAGAACTGCTGCGGAACCAGCGGAAGCGCGAGCACAGAAGCGAGAAAAGCGCAACCGTCGCGCCGATCGTCAGCCATTTGGCGCGGATCGCCAGGACCAGGAAGCGCCGGTACAGGCGAAAGGCCATTCCCGGCGCATCGGCTGTGGTCTTGGGCGGCGCGAGGATAGCGACGCCGAGCAGCGGCGTGAAGATGACGGCGACGAACCACGACGCCAGGAGAGCGATCGTAACCACCACAAACAGCGAGAACGTGTATTCGCCGGCCGCGCTGGCTGCAAAGCCCACCGGAATGAACCCGGCGATCGTTACGAGTGTGCCCGTGAGCATGGCGAATGCATGCGTGCGAAAGGCGTAGGCCGCGGCCGCGATCTTGCCGTCGCCCAGCGCCAACCGATTAAGCGTGGCGTCCGTCGTCGTCATGGCATCGTCGACCAGCAGCGCGAGCGCGATGATGAGAGCGCCGAGTGAAATTCGCTGCATATCGACGCGAAGAAGTTCCATGCTGGGAAACACGATCGCGAGCGTAAGCGGAATAACCAGTGCGATGATGAGGCCCGGCCGAACGCCGAGGCTGATGAAGCTCACGACGAGGATGATCGCGATCGCCTGCACCAGCGAGGTCATGAACTCGCGGATCGCTTTGTCCACCACGACGGCCTGGTCGGCCACGAGGCTCGGTTCGATTCCGATCGGCAGATCGGCCGTGATCTCTGCCATCACCGCCTTGATGTTCCTGCCGAGAACGAGAATATCGCCGCCCTCGCGCATCGCGATCGCGAGCCCGATCGCTGGACGACCGCCGACCCGGAACAGCGGTTGCGGCGGATCGGCATAGCCTCGCCGTACCGTCGCGAGATCGCTCAGACGTAGCGTGCGACCGCCCGCGCTGAAGTTGATGTCGGCAATGTCCTGCTCCGACTGGAACGCCCCGGAAACCCGAAACGAAATTCGCTCGGTCCCGGTCTGGATGGTGCCGGCCGGGCTCACGATATTCTGTGCCTGCAGGGCGGCGATCAGAGCCGTGCGATCGACCCCAAGACTTGCGAGTTGCCGTTTCGAGAACTCGACGAAGATCACTTCGTCCTGCGCACCCAGCAGTTCGATCTTCGCGACATCGGGCACGTCTAGAAGACGCGAGCGGACCGCCTCGACCCGGTCACGCAGCTCGCGCTGGGTAAATCCATCACTGGTGAATCCATAGATGATCCCGAACGTGTCGCCGAAATCGTCATTGAACGCTGGTCCCACGATGCCCACCGGCAGCGTGTGACGGATGTCCCCGATGGATTTCCTCACCTGGTACCAGGTATCGGAGACGTCCCTTGCGTTGGCGCTCCCCTTCAAGTTCACGAAAATAGTGGTGAGACCGGCCCGAGTGAAGCTGCGCAGGAAGTCCAGATGTGGCGTCTCTTGCAACCGCCGCTCGAGCCGTTCGGTCACCTGCTTCATCGTCTCTTCGGCCGTCGCTCCAGGCCAGGCCGCTTGAACAACCATAGTCCTGATGGTGAATGCAGGATCTTCGTTCCGGCCCAGCCGCAGATAGGACAGCACGCCGGCGACGACGGCGGCAATCATCAGATAAATGACGAGCGAGCGGCGCCCGAGCGCCCATTCCGAGAGGTTGAGCCCGGTCATGGCTCCGACCCAAGGACGCGCACCCGCTGACCCGGATGAAGTGCCTGGACGCCCGCGGTCACCACGACCTCGCCTATGTCCAAACCTTGCGAGATGATCACCTGCGCCTGATCGAACCTCAAGACGTCGACATTGCGGATGGCGACCGTCTTCGTCGCGGGATCCAGGATCCAGACCGCCGGCTGGCGATTCATCCTGGTCAGCGCCGTTGCCGGAATGTCGATCATTGGTCCGGCGCTCATCTCGACGCGCCCCGTGACAGTCGCCCCCAGCCGCATCGCGGCAGGGGGATCACGAAGTCCTATCTTGATCTCAAAGGTTCGCGTAACCGGATTGGCCTGCGCGGCAACCTGCCGGATACGCCCTTCCGCGGTCACCGCTGGATCGTCGGTCAGACTGACGCTCACCAGCAGATTGGCCGGTGCCGCGCGGACGAATTGAGCCGGCATGTCGAAGACCGCGTCTCGGCCATCCTGCCGCGCGATCCGCGCAATCGTCTGTCCGGCCTGGACGACCTCTCCGGCGGCGGGCCCCGTTTCGGTTATCTTGCCCGGTGCATCGGCCCGCAGCTCGGTGAAGCTGACCTGGTCGTGGGCGGAATTCAACTGAGCTTCGGCCATTTCAACATTCGATTGCGCAGTCTGTTGCGCCTGCGTCGCGGCCTCGAAGTTGGCGCGCGTGGTCCATCCCTGCGCCAACAGAGTCTGCTGGCGTTCGAAATGATTGCGTGCCTGAGTGAGCTGGCCCTGAGCTGCGGCAAGAGCGGCCTGCGCCTGCCGCAACGCGCTGAGTTGGTCCTGCGATTCAAGCTGCGCCAACAGCTGGCCGGCCTCGACGCGCTCACCGAGCCGGATGTCGCTCGAGTGCAGCCGACCGGAAATTCGAAATGCCAGATTCACTTCGTCTTCGGCTTCGATGCGGCCGGAAAATGTGAGGGGCGTGAGTTGATCCCGCTTCTCGACTGTCATGGTGCGGACGGGACGCGCCGGCGCCGGAAGGGAGTCCGTCGCCGCCTCCCTCTCACAGGCGACCAGCAACAGCGCAGAAACTCCTGCAACAAGCGTCGTACTCATTGACCGCAGCTGCATGAATTGACCCATCCGTGCCGCTGAGGATTTTGCGGAGAATTCATCCTGCTTGTATCGGTAAATCTACTGAGCATCCGCGGGTGCAATCGTGAACGAACATCCGGCGGAGCCGAAAGATTCCGGCAGCGAAGTCAGGCGATCACCCGACAGCCCAAGCGCGCAGACGGTGCATAAGCCTGCAGCTGCCGCCGTTGCGGCGCATGCGATCCCTTCGTCAAAGCCGCGGCGGGTTTGACGAGCCTGCGATCCGCGGCTCCACGTGATTGCTCAACGACAAGGAGAAACCAAGATGACAAAGCTGGCTTTGCTCTCCGCTGCCGTCTTCATTGCGCTCAGTGCCATGGGCTCGTGGACGCCAGGACAAGCGCAGGATCTGGCATGGTGCAGAAAGTTCAGGGGAACGCTGACCTGTGTGTATGACACTCGCGCCCAATGCCGCGCGTCGGTGAGCGGGCGGTCCGGCACCTGCGTCCCGAATCCGCGCCGCTAGATGCCGCAATTGATCGCCGAGGTAGCATCGATCGGGCGGCGCCAGCAATTTCACTTTGCGCCGCCCCTTCGGGACGCAGTCTACAGCGTCCAATCTCATTCGGAACATTCCCCACCGGGACCGAGGGTTTTCTCCGATCCCCTGAGGCAGCTCTCGCGCGGTAGCTTCCTCGGGTCCGCTTGCATGCTCCAACGGGAGGTCTTCATGTCAGATCTGGTCGCCATCGTATATCCGTCCGAGGCGAAGGCCGAGGAAGTGCGTCAGCAATTGCTCAGGCTGCAGAAGGAATATCTGATCACGATCAGTGACGCCGTGATCGCCGTAAAGACGGACCAGGGCAGCATCAAGCTCAACCAACTCGTCAACACGACCGCCATGGGCGCGGTGACGGGAAGCTTCTGGGGCCTTTTAATCGGTGTCCTCTTTCTCAATCCGATCCTCGGAGTTGCCGTAGGCGCAGCGTCGGGTGCGCTCGGCGGCGCACTTTCGGACGTCGGCATCGACGATGCCTTCATGAAGAGTCTCTCCGCCAGCCTTCAGCCCGGCAACGCCGCCCTGTTCGTCCTGATCAAGCACATGACCGCCGACAAGGTGATCAAGGAGATCAAGGACGCGGGCGGCGTCGTACTCAAGACCTCCCTCGACGAGACGAAGGAAAAGGCGTTGCGCGATGCCCTCGCCAGCACGGTGGAGCGGCCGGCGGCCTGAGCCGCCGCCCTTCCCTTCTCAACGGCGGCCGCCCGCAAGACGCAGCAGCATCAGGAACAGGTTGAGGAAATTGAGATAGAGCGACAGCGCGGCAAGGACCGACTTTCGCCCCGAAGCGGTTTGGTCATCCGCGCTGTCGTACATCGTCTTGATCCGCTGCGTGTCATAGGCCGTCAAGCCGGCAAACACGCCGACTCCTACGATCGAGATCAGCCAGTCGAGCGCAGTCGACCACAGGAACAGGTTGACGACGCTCGCGAAGATGATCCCAATCAGCCCCATGAACAGGAAGGTACCCAATCCCGAAAGGTCGCGCCGGGTCGTGTAGCCTAAGACGCTGAGCCCGCCGAACATTGCAGCAGCGATGACGAAGACGCGGGTTATCGATGAACTGGTGTAGATGTGTAGTAGGATCGAGAGCGAGATACCGACCAGGGCAGCATAGAGGAAGAACAGCAGGCGCGCAGTTGGCACCGACAATGTCTCGATGCGCGAGTTGAGAAAGAACACCAACCCAAGCGGCGCCAGGATGAAAACCCACATCAGCGGGCTCTGCAGCAGCGCGGGGCCGGTGACCTGATAGGTCAGGCCGGCGGCGACGGCGGTCAGGGCGACACCAGCGGCCATGTAGCCATAGATCCGCAACATGTACTGGCGCAGTCCGGCATCCACGGTGATCCGGCCGCCGACGACGTCTGTCGCCGCCAAGTTCTGATCGAGATTCGACATCGCATCCTCCTGTGCAGCCCCCTAAAGCGCGACCACGCTAGGCTCTGCTTCGACGGAACAACATCGGACAATCACCCGAAGACATCAGGTGAAAACCACTCTTGCCCGAATGGGGACGGCATGGCGCTGATTGCCGATCCGTAAGACTGGAACCTGCTTCGGGGTCGTAAGACTTTTGACTGAGGCACCTTGCGCTTTTGTCACTGGAGGGCGCGATGACCTAACCGGAGGCATGCGCTTCTTCTTCCATATCACCGATCGATACGGCGTCTCGCCCGACACGATCGGATGCGATCTTAGCGAGCAGGATGCGGCCGTCCTACATGCCAGGCGCCTGGCGGCCGAACTCGCCAAGTCCGGCGAGTTCTTCCGTGGCAGCGTCGTGCTGGTCGCGCGGGATACGTTGCCGACGTCCTGGCACAAGGGCGGGGACGACACCGCCGCTTCCCGTGGCGATATCTGAACCGGCGGCCACCGATTTCCTGCCTCTCTTCCTACAGACAATCCCTGATGTGCGCACGCGGTAGGTGGCTCTAAGGTTCCGGGAGGGAGGCCGCGAATGCAGCCGCCTCGGATCGGAAGGCATCCATCATGGCTGCTTCGACAAGCGAGGCCGATCAGAAGCTTTCGCGCAATGCGCTGATCGCCCTGGTGATCGGGTCGATGGTCGGCTCCGGCATCTTCGCATTGCCGGCTCAGTTCGGGCGCACCACCGGCGCTTTGGGAGCGATCATTGCCTGGATGATTGCTGGCACCGGCATGTTGACTCTGGCCTTGGTGTTCCAATCGCTATCCCGGCGCAAGCCGGAGCTCGATGCGGGCATCTACGCCTATGCCAAAGCCGGTTTCGGTGACTACATCGGCTTTGCGTCCGCCGCCGGCTACTGGATCGGCTGTTGTCTAGCCGACGTCGCCTGCCTCATCCTGATCAAGGCCACGCTCGGCCAATTCTTCCCCGTGTTCGGCGACGGCACCACGCCGGTAGCCATCGCTTCGGCCTCCGTGCTGCTTTGGAGCGTCCATATTCTGGTGCTGCGCGGCATCAAGGGGGCTGCCGCGCTCAACATGGTCACAACTTTCGCGAAGATCATCCCCATCGTGCTGTTCATCGTGGTGGCTGCGGCCGCCCTGAACCGCGGGCTTTTCTCCGACAATTTCTGGGGAACGACCGAGCCCGACGCCGGGCAGGTGTTGAGCCAGGTCCGCAGCACGATGCTGCTCACGGTGTTCGTCTTCGTCGGCATCGAGGGCGCGAGCGTGTATTCGCGTTACGCACGAAGGCGCGACGACATCGGTATCGCGACGGTCACCGGCTTTCTGACCGTTCTCTGCCTTCTCGTGCTCGTGACACTCCTGTCCTACGGCATCCTGCCGCGGAGCGGGCTCGCGGACCTGCCGACACCATCGATGGCAGGCGTGATGGAGGCCATGGTCGGCCGCTGGGGCGGTGTGTTCATCAGTATCGCATTGCTGATCTCGATCCTCGGCAATTACCTGTCATGGTCCCTCCTTGCGGCCGAGATCCTGCACTCAGCGGCCATTCAGCGCACGATGCCGGCCTTTCTGGCGCGCGAGAACGTTCACAAGGTCCCTGTCGGCGCGCTCTGGCTCACCAACTGCGTGATACAGGCGTTGCTTCTTGTGAGTTGGTTCGCCGAATATGCCTTCACGCTCGCCCTCAAGATGACGAGCGCAATGACACTGGTCCCGTATTTCCTCGTGGCGGCTTACGGCCTGAAGCTCGCATGGACTGGTGAGGCTTATGCTTCCGGCGAGCGCGCCCGCACCAGCGAGGGGATCTTCGCGGCTGTCGCGACGCTCTACGCGGCGGGAATGATCTACGCCGGCGGGGCGAAATTTCTCCTGCTATCCGCGATCCTCTACGCGCCGGGAACGCTGCTGTTCCTGATCGCCAAGCGCGAACGCAAGGAGCGGCTTTTCAGGCCGGTCGAGTCCGTCCTGTTCGGCGCGGTGGCCATCGCCGCGGGGATCGGAATCTACGGCCTGGCTGTCGGAGCCATCGCGATCTGACCGATGTCGCTGACCGCATGGAGGCGAGGATGAAGATGTGGATCAACTATCGTACCCTGTTCCTCACCGCAGTCGTAGCCGCCACTCTGCCGTCAAGCATTTCCCCGGCTCAGCCGAAGGACGATACCGTGGCCGCGCCGAAGCAAACCGGCACGGCCGCCCCGGGCGATGCGAGGCCCAACATCAACACCAACACGAATCCATTCAAGCATCGCTATTGGCGTCATCGCGGCGGCAAGCATCCGCATTTTGGCAGCCGCCGTGTTCGCTCGTGAGGCGTGACCACATGACGGCGGACCGATCGATGAGCGACGCCAGGGTCGGATCCGAGCGGGTCCGCGGCCTCGTTCGGAATGAGAGCCCGATCGACGAGTCGGTCCAACCCGGACGACCGAGCCTGCTTGCGATCGGCCTCACCGTGCTCGTCGTGGCCGTGGCCCTCTTCCTGGTCTGGCAAACGGTGTCGAGTCTCTTGATCGTGTTCGCAGGCGTGCTTTTCGCAGCCTTTCTCGATGCCGCAGCCCGGGCTCTGGCGCCGGTTCTTCCTCTCAGCCGCGTCTGGCGTCTGACGCTCGTTCTCCTGCTGCTGTCGGCGCTGGCAGGCTTCGGGCTGGCCTGGGGGACCGGTAAGCTGCCGGAGCAGACGCGTGTGCTGCTGAAAGTCATGGATGCCCAGGTCGACATCCTGCAAGAGCATTTGTTGTCTTATGGCGTGGATCTGCTCGGCCCGGAATGGGGGCGTGACTTCGCGCAGTGGCTGTTCGCCGACCAGGGTCGGTTCCTCAGCCATGCGCAATTCCTGCTCGGCGGCGCCTCGAGCCTTTTGACCGCCGTGCTCGTGATCTTGTTCCTCGGCATTCTCTTCGCCTTCGATCCCATCAGCTACCGCGACAGCGTGGTCGTGCTGGTCAGGCAATCTTACCGGGCCCGCGCGCGCGAGGTGATGGACGAGATGGGCACCGTGATGCGGCTGTGGTTCGTCGGCCAGTTGATCCGCATCATCCTGATGACGCTCTTCGTCTGGCTTGCCCTTTACCTCATCGGCCTGCCTGGCCCATTCGTTCTCGGATTGCAGGCAGGATTGTCGAACTTCATCCCCTATCTTGGGCCAATCGTCGCCGCGATCCCGATCGCGCTCGTTGCGATGCCGCTCGGAGCCTCGCCGCTGATCTGGGCGGTCGCGGTCTACACCATCATCCAGTCGATCGAAGGTTACGTCATCGGCCCGCTGATTCAGCGGCATGCGGTCGAGACCCCGCCAGCCTGGACCCTGGTCGCCATCGTCCTGCTGGGCGCCTTGTTCGGCGTCATGGGCATTGCGCTCGCGATGCCGCTCGTCGCGGTCGGACGGGTGGCGATCATCAGGTTGTATGTCGAGGATTATCTCGGAGACAGGATCGAACCGGCAACGACCGATCCCCCAATCCTGGGTGAGCAGCCATGAGCGAAACGGATGCACAGCAGCGTGAAGACCACGTGCCTCAACAGGCTCGCTCGGGAATGGGGCGTCTTGTCTGGCAGCAGCTTCCGTACGCCGTCGCGCTGCTGCTCGCCATCGCAGGAGTTGCCTATACCAACGTCTCCCACCAGCCGCTGATCGGCTATTGGGAATTCCTGGCGCTGGCGATCGGGGTGGTCTGCGTCATCACCAAATGGCCGGAGATCGGGGGCAGGGAGGGCCAGATTCGTCTGATCTGGACCCAGGCGCTGCACTGGATCGCCGTCCTGATCACGATGAACATCATCCTGGTCTCCGGCGTTCAGCAACTGCTCCCGACGCCGGCAACCGGTCTCGTCCTGCTGACGCTGCTCGCGCTCGGCACATTCCTCGCAGGCATCAGCCTGTTGTCATTGCAGATCGCCTTTCTCGGCCTTGCAATGGGCGCAGCCGTCCCGGCGATCTCGTGGCTGAAGCAATCCATCTTCTTCTTCCTGCTCGGCGCCGTGCTGCTGATCGGGCTGGCCATTTCGTTCTGGCTGCGCCGGGACGACGGCCCGCCGCGGGCGCCGACCGAAACAAAGCACCAGGCGGAGGCTTGAATGCGACAATTGCCATATCTCGCGGCCGTCGGCGCAGTGGCGGTGCTGTTGACGATTCCCTCGCCCGCAGGAGCCGAGAGATTTAGAATAGGCAGGCTGCTATGCTTCTCGGAGCCACGCGTTGGACTGGTGCTCGGATCGACGCAGTCGCTGCGCTGCGTGTTCGATGGGGTGCGCCCTGCCCGCCGCTACATCTACGAGGGACGGATCAGACGCCTCGGCCTTGATCTCGGCGTGACCAGCGCCGGCACGCTGTCCTGGGCCGTGTTCGCCAGGACTTCGCGGATTGGTGCCGGCACTTTGCGCGGCAGCTATGTGGGCGCGAGTGGCAATTTCGCTCTAGGCCCCGGCCTCGGCGCCAACGTCCTGATTGGCGGCTCGCGCAGGAGCATCATGCTCCAGCCGATCTCGATCGAACGCTCGATCGGGCTCAATCTCGCGGCCGGCGTGACCCATCTGACACTGGGCCCGCGCGGACCGCGATGAGCCGTGTCCGCTCAGGAAAGGTCGCAACAAGTTGGAATGAGAATATTCCCGCCCCTCAACTCCGGGTTTCGTCCGATGTTGGACCTGCTGGTTCAAGTCTAGGATCGAAGGCGTGTCGATCGGAGCGTAAGCACCCAGGAGGTTCGCATGACCGTCTACGACAGCCGCGACGATCTCAACACGCTGGGTGCCCCACCGCTATGGGCTTGCGCTCTCCTCGGAATTGTCCTGATCGCCGCCGGCCTCCTCGCCCTCGGCGATCTCGCCTTCGCCACGATCATCAGTGTCAAGTTCATTGGGCTCACCGCAATCGCTGCCGGCGCCTTCGAGATCGCGCATGCGTTCTGGACAAAGGGTTGGGGCAGTTTCCTGTGGCGGATCATTCTCGGTGCGCTCTACCTCGCCTTCGGCCTGATCCTTCTCACCCAGCCGGTGTCGGGTGCACTGATCCTGACCTATTTCCTCGGCGCGCTGCTATTCGCATCCGGCGTCGTTCGATGCGTGCTGAGTTTCGCCTATTGGCGACAGAACGGCTGGATGATGCTGATCTCTGGCGTTTTCGCCATGGCCGCCGGCGTGCTCATCCTGTTTGGCTTCCCGGATATTAGCGTCTGGGCGCTCGGCTTCCTGCTCGGCGTCGACCTGATCTCACATGGCCTCGCATGGCTGCTCTACGCCCTGCAATCGCTGCGATCGACTGCGTGACAGAGGAGGACGACACATGGTTGGTTCCAGCCGCCGAGCCTTCCTAGGCTTTGCAACGAGCGCCCTTGCCGCTGCCGCGCTCGGCGCCACCGGCGTGCGCTTGATCGACGTTGCCGAAGCGCTGCCGATCGATCCAGATCCGCGACGCGCCACCACGTCGTCAGAACTGATCAAGACGCAGTGGGGACCGCCTCCGCGACCCGGCTGGGGCCCTCCACCGCGCCGTCGCCGCCACCGGCGCTGGGTCTGCTGGTGGCATCGCGGCCGACGTCGCTGCGGTTGGCGTTGGGTCTAGGCGGGTCTCCGAAGCCTTGCGAAGCTGATGGAGGTAACGATGCGCGACAGGAACCAATGGGCGATCGCCGCCTTGCTGGCCGGTCTGCTGGTCGGGGCGAGCTGGTTTTGCGTGTCGGTCTGGCGATCGACGCCGATGCCCCTCTATGGAAACGTCATCCTGACCGGAGCCGTGATTCTCATCCTGATCCTAGGCTGCGGCCTGATCGCGCTGATGTTCTACAGCCATCGCAAAGGTTACGACGAACCAGCCCGCA
The DNA here is from genome assembly GCF_020194055.1 of Bradyrhizobium sp. NBAIM03. Classification (NCBI taxonomy): domain Bacteria; kingdom Pseudomonadati; phylum Pseudomonadota; class Alphaproteobacteria; order Hyphomicrobiales; family Nitrobacteraceae; genus Bradyrhizobium; species Bradyrhizobium sp. NBAIM03. The sequence goes on from NZ_JADYVS010000012.1 coordinate 211,203, forward strand.
GCAACAGGACGCAGCGCGAGTAATGCAGTCCGCCAGACGCCGAACGAAGTGACGTCGGCGTTCGGAGCTCTGGAACACGGAGCGGACCATGAACCTTGCTGACGTCGCGACCAGATTACTGGCGGCAGGATTGGTTACGGTCTCGATCGGCGGGACTGTCCGGACCCAGCCGACGCCTTCCACGCCTGCCGTCGGCGTTGTGGAGGCAACGCGCCGGCTGATCACCGAAAGCAACGAGTTCCTCGGCCGAGTTGAGGCGGTCAACCGGGTCAACGTGACGGCCCGTGTCACCGCCGCTCTGGAGCAGCGGCTGTTCAACGAGGGTGCCGAGATCAACAAGGGCGACCAGCTCTATCGGCTGGAGCGCGGCCCATTCGAGGCCGATCTCGCAGCCAAGCAGGCGCAGGTGGCGCAACTCGAGGCGATGCTGGAAAACGCCAGGCTGACGACGGAGCGCGCGCACACCCTTCTCGGCGGGCCGGCCGGGCAGCAATCGACCTATGACGCCGCGCTCGCCACCCAGCGCAGCTTACAGGCCCAGGTCCAGGCTGCCCAGGCGCAGGTCCAGGCCTCCCAAATCAATCTCGACTACACCGTCATCAATGCTCCGATCGACGGCAAGATCGGTCGCACGGCGGTAACCGAAGGCAACATCGTCGGGCCCTCCTCCGGCGTGCTGACCACGATCGTCAGCCAGGACCCGATGCACGTCACTTTCCCGGTGCCGCTGCGAGAGGGGCTCGAGCTGCGCGAGCGGTACCTCCCACAAGGCGGTCTCGAGGCGGTGACGATCAGGCTGCGGCTGCCGGACGGCCGTACGTACGGTCAGTCCGGCAGACTGAACTTCGTCGACAACAGCATCGCCCAGAATACCGACACGATCATGGTCCGCGGCGAGATTGCCAACCCGATCTTGCGCGCCCCGTCTGCCGCAGGCGTGACCGCGCACGAGCTGACCGACGGCGAGTTCGTCACCGTTCTGCTCGAAGGCGTCCAGCCGATCGAAGTACTTGCGATCCCACGCGCGGCGGTGTTGTCCGACCAGCGCGGCGACTATGTTCTCGTCGTCGGCAAGGACAATAAGGCAGAGGAGCGGCGCGTTCAGCTCGGACAATCGACCGCAACAATTGCCGCCGTCATCGGCGGGCTTGCTGCCGGCGACAAGGTGATCGCCGAAGGGTTGCAGCGGGTTCGCGCGGGTCAGACCGTCGCTCCGGATGCAGCAAGCGCACTCCTGCGGTCGAGCATGGACGGCGCAGCGAGCGAGGCGCCACCGCGGAGCGGCCGCGGCACTCCGATCCGGCCCCACGCCGCGGACCGCACTCCATGATATCGGGCGTCTTCGTCGATCGTCCGCGCCTTGCGATAGTGATCGCACTTCTCATCACCATCGCCGGCGCGTTGGCACTCACGCAAATTCCCGTGGCGCAATTTCCGGATATCGTGCCGCCGCAGGTGACCGTCTCCGCGACCTTCCCAGGCGCGTCCGCCGAGGTCGTGGAAAGCAGCGTCGCCCAGCCTCTCGAAGCGCAGGTGATCGGCGTCGACCGCGCGCTCTACATGAAATCGACAAGCGGCAATGACGGCAGCTACACGCTCACCATTTCGTTCGCGCATGGCACCAATGCCGACATCAACACGGTCAATGTCAATAATCGCGTGCAGAGCGCGCTGTCGCAGTTGCCGACGGAGGTGCAGCAGCAAGGCGTGAGGGTGCAGAAGCGATCCTCGTCGATCCTGCAGTTCCTCGTGCTCTACAGCGCCGACGGCCAGCAGGATCCCCTCTTCATCACCAACTACGCCATCATCAACGCGCTGGACGCGATCGCGAGCACGCCGGGCGTCGGCCAAGCGAACCTGTTCGCAAAGATGAACTATTCGATGCGAATCTGGTTCGATTCGCAGCGGCTCACCAGCCTCAGCTTGACCCCGTCGGACGTGATTGCCGCCATCCGCGCGCAGAGCGTCCAAGCTGCCGTCGGCCGCATCGGCGCGCGGCCGATCAGCGACGATCAGCAGTTCCAATTCAACGTGCAGACCCTCGGCCGACTCGCCAGTGCCGATCAATTCGCCAACATCGTGCTGCGCGCAAATCCCGACGGATCCTCGCTGCTGGTGAAAGATGTCGCGCGCGTCGAGATCGGTGCGCAAAACGTCGACAGCGAGGCGCGGATCGACGGGCGCGCCGCCGTTCCGATCGCAGTCTACCTTGCGCCGGGAGCGAACGCGGTGACCACGGCGCGAGCGGTGGCCGAGACGATGCAACGGCTGTCAACGCGATTTCCGCCTGGACTGAGCTATCTCGTCCAATACGATTCCACGAGCTTCGTTCGGGACACGATCGCGGAGGTCTTGCGGACACCGGCCGAAGCCTTCGTCCTCGTGATGCTGGTGGTCTATATCTTCCTCGGTAGTCTCCGTGCGACGGTGATCCCGGCCATCGCAGTACCGGTGAGCCTGATCGGCACGTTCGCAGTTCTGCTCGCGTTCGGCTATTCGGCCAATACGGTATCGCTGCTCGCGATGGTCCTCGCCATCGGCATCGTCGTCGACGATGCCATCGTCGTCGTGGAGAATGTCGAGCGCGTCATGGCGGCGGAACCAAGCCTGGCTCCAGCCGAAGCCACCAAGAAAGCCATGACCCAGATCACCGCGCCGATCATCGCGATCACTCTGGTGCTGCTCTCCGTGTTCGTGCCGATCGCGTTCATTCCCGGCATTTCGGGCACGTTGTTCCGTCAGTTCGCCGTGACGATCAGCGCCGCAATGTTGATTTCGGCGCTGAACGCCCTGACGCTATCCCCTGCACTGTGCGCGCTGCTGATGCGCCACGGCAGACGGCCCCGCGGCATCATCGGACGTGTACTCGGCGGCATCGACTGGTTGCGCGAGCGCTACGGCAACGGCGTCCGCTACCTCGTGCGCCGGGCCGCGCTCTCGCTGCTGCTGGTTGCCGTCTTCGCCGCCGGCGTCTTCGGTGTCTCGATCATTACTCCGACGGGATTCCTGCCGGAGGAGGACCAGGGCGCCTTCTTCACCTCGGTGCAGCTCCCGGACGGCGCGTCGGTCGCACGCACCAGCCAGGTTACCCGCCAGATCGAAGACGTCCTGAAACAGATGCCGGCCGTCGATCACGTGCTCGCGGTGATCGGCTTTTCACTGCTCGATGGCGTCTCCCAATCGAACAGCGCACTGGTGGTGGCGCGGCTCAAGCCATTTTCCAACCGGACAGCGGCCGCAGACTCGGCGCAGGCGCTAATCTCCAGGACATTCGCAGCCGGTGCCCAGGTACGACAAGCCAATGTGCTGCCGTTCAACCTGCCGCCGATCATCGGCCTCTCCACCGGCGGCGGATTCGAGTACCAGCTTCAAGCTCTGGAAGGACAGGGCCCAGCCGCGATTTCGAGCGTGACAAACGCCCTGATCGGCGCCGCCAACGCCGATTCGCGGCTCACGCGGGTGTTCTCGACCTTCACCGCGACCAATCCGTCGCTCTATCTCGACGTCGACCGGCGAAAGGCCCAAGCGCTAGGCGTCGCGGTCAATGACATCTTCATTGCGCTGCAGGCGACGCTCGGCGGCGTCTACGTCAACAACTTCAACCTGTTCGGACGCACCTGGCAGGTCAACATTCAGGGCGACGCATCCGATCGCGCCCACGTCTCGGATATCTGGCGGATCTACCTGCGCAACAACAAAGGCGAGATGGTGCCGATGCGGGCGCTGGCCGACGTCATGGTCGTAACCGGGCCGCAGGTCATCACTCGCTACAACAATCATCGTTCCGTGACGGTGAACGGCAGCCCTGCGCCGGGGACCTCTTCGGGCACCGCGCTATCCGCGATGGCGCAGATCTCCGACGCCGTTCTGCCGTCCGGCTACGACTTCGCCTGGACCGGCACCGCCTTTCAGGAGCAGGGAGCGGCAGGTCAGACCGGAATCGTGCTCGCGCTGGCCGTGATGTTCGCCTATCTGTTCCTGGTCGCACTTTACGAGAGCACGGTGATCCCGATCCCGGTGCTGCTGTCGGTGGTCGTCGGTGTGCTCGGATCTTATTTCGGCATCATGATTGCGCGCCTCAATCTCGACCTCTATGGCCAGATCGGCCTCGTTGTGCTGATCGCTCTTGCCGCCAAGAACGGCATCCTGATCGTCGAGTTTGCGAGGGAACAGCGGGAGGCGGGTATCCCGATCTGTGAGGCCGCGGTTCAGGGTGCCCATATGCGTTTTCGTGCGGTCATGATGACGTCACTTGCGTTCATCCTCGGCCTTCTGCCGCTGGTCATTGCGACCGGAGCTGCCGCGCTGAGCCGCAGAGCAGTGGGCACCGCTGTCTTCGCTGGTATGCTCGCAGCAAGCTCGATCGGGATCTTCCTGGTGCCGATGCTCTACGTCACCTTCCAGCGCATACGGGAGCGCGCGAAAGGCACAATCAAAAGCGGCTAAGAATGCCCGATCCTAACAAAAACATAGAACGTAACGAAAGAATGTCGTCTGGCTTAGATGAGCTACTTCGATGATTGAGGAGTACGCTGCCGCATTACGAGAGATTATTAGTAAGCTGCGCAGAAAATTGAACCAAGTTTACCCGGGTAGAGCTTTCATAGAGCGCTATTTCCACAGTTGGCACCCCGATTCCTGCTCCGCCGGTGTACAGAGAATCCCTAATGTACGGGACAGACGGCGTCTCTAAGCTGGCGGACTGGAAGGCTCGGGGACCCCGCTCAATCCGCGGAACGTACCTCTACGCGGGTCCTTTGGTGCAACGGAGCTCACATCAAGCGGAAGCTGGCGCAAGTCGAATGTAGCAGCATAGGGACCCGACCTTGCCACGAATATTCTGATGAATGGCTCTCGCCAAATGGTCACGGTCCGATGGTCGTCGGTCGAGCGAATCGGAACGAACTCGTGTGCGGCGTGACAACTCCCGCCGGGCTCCGCGCCGCTGGCGAGAGAACACAACATGCTAGGAAGGAACACTGCAAATGCGGATAGCCGAGTGTGCCACGATCATTGTTGCGACGTGCACCTTTCTCACGCCGGCAGAGCCGCAAGAGCGAATTGCAGTCACCGTCTTCGAGAACGTGCGCATCTTTGACGGGAAGAGCGAGACGCTTTCCGTCCCATCGAATGTCGTCATCCGCGGAAACATCATCGAGCGGATCGTGACCGCTCCCATTCCAACCGATCGTCGCGTGGACGCCCGCGTCATACAAGGCGGTGGACGCGTGCTGATGCCCGGGCTCAGCGACATGCACTGGCACGCGATGATGGTCCGTCCGACACCCGCGCAGATGCTGTCGAGCGACCTCGGATATACGACGCTGCTGGCGAGCGCGGAAGCGACAGCGACACTGATGCGCGGATTCACGACAGTCAGGGACATGGGCGGCCCCACCTTCTCACTCAAACGCGCGATCGATGAAGGTCTCGTCCCGGGTCCTCGCATCTATCCATCGGGAGCCGTCATCACGGTCTCCGGCGGCCATGGAGACTTCCGCGAGCTTTGGGAGCTGCCGCAAAGTCAGGGCGGAGCAAGCCGCGTCGAACAGCTCGGCGGAAGCATCATCGCGGATGATCCCGACGAGGTCCGCAAGCGCGTGCGCGAACAGCTCATGCAGGGCGCGGCCCAGGTCAAGCTGACGGCAGGGGGAGGCGTCGCCTCGCCTTTCAGCCCACTTGATGTGACCACATTCAGCGAAGCGGACTTGCGTGCGGCCGTCGAAACCGCCACCGATTGGGGGACGTATGTTGCAACACACGCATATACACCGAGCGCAATTCGACGTTCCATCGCCGCGGGCGTCAAAGTGATCGAGCATGGTCATCTCATGGATGAACCGACTGCACGCCTCATCGCCGAGAAGCAAATCTGGCTGAGCACTCAGCCGTTCGTAGACCTCGGCGGCGCAGCCATGCTCCCGCCCGCCCAACAGGCGCAGATGCGCCAGGTTGTTGCGGGAACGGACACCGTGTACGGGTTCGTCAAGAAGTTTGGGATCAAGACCGCCTTTGGAACAGATATCCTCTTCTCGAAGCCACTGGCAGAGCATCAGGGTCAGGGCATCGTAGACCTCACGCGGTGGTTCACGCCGGCGGAAGCGCTGACGATGGCGACCTCAACCAATGGAGAGCTGCTCGCGCTTTCCGGAGCGCGGAATCCTTATCCCGGCAGGATCGGAGTGGTCGAGGAAGGCGCATTGGCCGATCTCCTGCTCGTCGATGGCAATCCGCTGGAAGACATTCGCCTCATCGAGGACCCCGCAAATAAGCTTGTCGTCATCATGAAGGATGGGATCATCTACAAAGACAACAATCCCAAGTGACCTATTCTCACGGCTGCGCCTGTGACCGATAGTGATGGCCTGTCACCCTGCCTGACGGACATCAAACCGGATATTTCAACAACCAGCGCAGACCTTTCGCTTGGGTAAGCCGAGATGTGATGGACTCCAAGGGCCTGACCGACTTCATGAGCTCCGAGTCCACGAAGTGGGCCGGGATCATCAAGAAGATCGACATCGAGCCGATGTAGCGATGCTTGGCGAAGACCTTTCGTTCCAATCCGCTTGGCGCCTCCAACCTGACCGCATCATGATCTAGATGCTGCGCGGTTGCGTTCCTCTGCATGCCGGCCTCGCAATACGCGACCGGCACCGTCGTCGCCATCGATGGCGGCTTTCTGGCAGGATAGTCAGCCGTCTCCGATCGGCCGCAGATCGTGCCAGAGTTGAAGATGCGGAAGCTCGACAAGGATGCCGTGCGTGGTCCTCTCGCCGCCCTAGGAGTGAGCAGGCCCGGACGGCGCCACGTCCAAGCGGACCGCGATCCCGTCCAGATCCGGGGTCGGCGCTGGATAATGCATCATGACGAGCGGATCGTGACCTGGAACGATGTGGTCCGCATCCGGCGCTGCGGCGCGCAGTTTGTCGAACCCCGCCAGCATGTCGCCGACATGAAACGCCGTCGTAAAAGGACGCTCGCTGGTCAGGTTTTCGTAGAAATGACTGACGTCGGAAGCGAGCACGACCGGACCGCGGCGCGTGTTGGCCCGGACGAATTGAAGCCCGGCGGAATGTCCCCCCGCCGCATGGACCGTCAGCCCGGGAGCGATCTCAGCATCGCCATCGTAGAACAGGACTCGGCGCGCATAGTTCAGCCGCACGATGCCGCAAACGTCCTCGACCTCGAAAGAATGCGACAACCTCGGATATTGCATGTAGCGGCCGGTGGCGTAGGCAAGCTCGCGCTCCTGGAGATGAAATCGTGCGTTCGGAAAGCGGTCGAAATTGCCGGCATGGTCGTAGTGCAGATGTGTGAGGATCACGTCCTTGATCTCGGCCGGCTCGATATCGAACGCCACAAGAGTCTCCACCGGGCAGCGCAAGAATGTCCGCCTGCGCTGCTTCGCAATTTCGGCGTTGAATCCGGTATCGATGACGAAGGTGCGCCCACCTCCCCGCGCCAGCCACATGAAATAGTCCATCGGCATCGGCCCGTCATGCGGATCGCCGCCGATGAAGTGGTCGCTCCGCTGCGCATCCCGCGTTGCGTAGCGGATGGCGAAGAGTTCGTAGATCGGGTCAGCCATGGATTTGCTCAGGAGCCGGCCGCGTCGACCTCGTTGAAGGCCTCGCGCGCATTGCGGAAGGCGTCGATGCCGGCGGGCACGCCGCAATAGACCGCGACCTGGAGCAGGATCTCCTTGATCTCCTCCTTGGTCAGCCCGTTCTTCAACGCGCCCTTCACGTGCAGCTTCAGCTCGTGCGGCCGGTTCAGTGCGCCGAGCATCGCCAAATTGACGATCGAGCGCGTGCGACGGTCGACGCCGGGCCGCGTCCACAGCGCGCCCCAGCAGAATTCGGTGGACCATTCCGCCATCGTGCGCGTGAACTCGTCGGCACCGGCGATCGATTTGTTGACGTAGTCCTCGCCGAGCACCTCCTTGCGGACTTTGAGGCCCTTTTCGAACAGTTCGGTCTTGGTCATGATCGTCCCTTTCACGTCTTGCGAGAGTCTAGATGGAAGTTGTTCGGCGCATCGCCGAGGGCGGCCACAACGATCGCAGCAGTTCGGCGACGTCAGCCACCGCATCGAGACGCCAGACGGCGTCGATGACACCGTCCGCGTCCCAATTGCTCTGGCCCGTTCGCACGCTTTCGCGCAGCTTGGCCTCGAGATCGCGATCTTCAAGCGGCGCTGCCCGGCTGCCGCGCGGCGAGATGACGGTCTCGGTGAAAACCTCGCCGGACGACAGGCGCACGGTCACGCGTGCCGCACCATCCGGCATCCCGTCATCCCACTCCGCCCTCACCTTCTGCCGCAGCTGCACAATATCGGGCCGGACGACCGTCTCGCGTGCAAACTCGGCAACGCCGGCTCTGCCGAGCAGCAATCCGCACGCCACGCAATGATGGATGCTGACGCGCGCATCGCGCTCGTTGTTGACGGGGCGGTCGCCGCGCGCAAGCAGCAGCGTCGAGCCTTGAACGGTCACGGTGTCAATCTGGTCGAATCGCCGACCGATCCGCTCCCGCAACTGAAGGCAGGCATCAATGACCGCATGAAAAACGATGCCGGCGGGATAGGGCTTGTAGGTGTTCTTGGCGATCTCAAAGGTCTTGCCGAGACCATCAAGCAAGCGGGCAATATCCGGCTCGTCACCCATGGTGCGTGCCCAACCGAGCGGGCCTTCAATGGCGTGGGGGGCTGCCTCATAACCCTGCTCTGCAAGCAGCGCCGCAAACAAACCGTTGCGCGCCGCGTTACCGACGCTGACATTCTTCGCGGCACTGGGCAGGTTCTCGACATTGCCGGCCGACTGGCTCGCCGCGAGCCCGATGGCATTCGCAATGCCCTCCGCGGGCAGGCCCAATAGTTTGGCGCAAGCCGCCGCGGCGCCAAAGATCCCGCAGGTCGAAGTGATGTGCCAGCCGCGCGCATAATGGCGCGGCGAAACGGCGGCGCCGATGCGGCATTCGACGTCCACACCGAGGATGAACGCCGTCAACAATTCGCGTCCAGACAGTTTATGCGTCTCCGCGAGTGCGAGGACTGGAGCTGCGACCGGTGCCGCCGGATGAATGATCGTCTCGGGATGGGTGTCATCGAAATCGAGCAGATTGGCCGAGATGGCGTTGAGAAACGATGCGCACATCGCGTCCATCGGCTGCGAATGACCGATGACCGTCGCGGTCGCGGCGCCGCTGAACGGCGACAGGGTTCGCATCGCCGCCATCACCACCGGATCGCGTGCGGAGCCGAGTGCCGTGGCGAAGAAATTCAGAATCGAGCGTCGCGCCTCGCCGCTCTGCGCCTCCACGTCCGCCCACGACGTCGCCGCGACGAAATCGGCGAGCGTCCTGCTCACGCTGGGAATTGGGTCTTGCGGCACGCGGGGCGTCTTCCTCGTTTTTCGGACCTTATGCCGATCCGCGGCAAACTGTCGACCCCAAATGTTATGCTTGACAGCTTGTCTGACAATCATAACAATCCGGCACGCTGGCACGGGAACCCGCCGCCGCAACGACGGCGGTCGTCAGGGCCGGCCGGCGAACTGACAACGACAAGATCAAGACGGCGCGCCCCGCGTGGGATCGCGCGAGAGGGAGTGAACGATGGCGGGAGAGACGCTCGGTGTGATCGGAACGGGCCGCATGGGCGGCCCCATGGCGGGGCGGTTGATGGACGCGGGCTATTCGCTCGTCGTCTACGACACGCAGGCCTACGCGACGCAGCCGCTGGTCAAGCGCGGCGCCTTGGTCGGCAAGTCGCCGGCCGACGTCGCCTCGCGCGCCGACATCGTGCTCGCCAGTCTGCCGACGCCAGACATCGTCAAGGCCGTCACTCTCGGCGAGGACGGCATCAGCAGCGGCAACCGCGCCAAGATCGTCGTTGATCTCTCGACCTCTGGTCCCGGCGCGGCGAAGCTCGTTGCGGAAGGGCTGAAAGCCAAAGGCATGACGCTGGTCGATGCGCCCGTCAGCGGCGGCATCAAGGGCGCCGTGAACGGCACGCTTGCCGTTATGGTATCGTGCCCGCAAGCGACTTACGACATCGTGCAGCCGATCCTGAAGAATTTCGGCAAGCTGTTCTACACCGGCGACAAGCCCGGCGTGGCGCAGACCGCCAAGCTCGCCAACAATCTGATGGCGGCGGCGGCGCTGGTGATCACGTCGGAAGCGGTCGCCATGGGCGTCAAGGGCGGCGTCAACGCCAAGGTGCTGATCGATATCATCAACGCCAGCAGCGGCCGCAACAGCGCCTCCGAAGACAAATTTCCCCGTTCGGTGCTGCCGGGCACGTTCGATTTCGGATTCGCCACCGGCCTTTCCTACAAGGACGTCCGTCTCTGCGTGGACGAGGCCGAGGCCATGGGCGTGCCGATGGTCTGCGGCGCAGTGGTACGGCAGATGCTGGCGATCACCAACGCCAAATACGGCCCGTCATCCGATTTCACCTCGATCGCCAAGGTGCTCGAGGAGTGGGCCGGAGTCGAGATGCGCGGCTGAGCGCAAGAGCCTTTGGGAGAAACACTTGCGATGACGAACGGCCCGACCGGATCAGACAAGGTATCGCTCGCGCGCCAGATGGCGCGGAGCGCACTTGCCGTTGATCTCGGAGATTTCGGGCCTGAAGTGGTCGCCAAGGCCAAGCTCTGCCTGCTCGACTTCCTGTCCTGCGCCTTCGAGGCGGGCCATCATCCCTGGAGTCGTCAGGCAATCGCGATCGCACAAGGTGGCGGCAGCGCAACCATCGTCGGAATGTCGCGACTCTCCTTGCCGGCCGATGCCGCCTTCGCCAATGCCGTGATGGGGCACGGACTCGTGCGGGAAGACATGCATGCCGCCAGCATTGCGCACCACGGCGTGGTGATCTGGCCCACATTGCTCGCGCTGTCCGAACAGTCGCAGCTGCACGGCTCAAGGCTGCTCGCAGCCGCGATAATCGGCTATGAGACCGGCGCGCGGATCGGCCGCGCGTTGCTGACCTCCGATCTCGCCCGGCTCTATCGTCCGACCGGCCTCGTGGCCCCTCTGGGCGCGGCGCTCGCCGGAAGTTTCGCGCTCAACCTGTCCGAAGACGCAGCGACCAGCGCCATCGCGATCGCAGCCAACACGTCCAGCGGTCTCAACGAGTGGCCGCATGCAGGCGGCTCCGACATGTATTTTCATCCGGGCTTCGCCGCCAGCAATGCGATCAAGGCAATCGGCCTCGCCGCAGCCGGCGCTTTCGGCTCCGAAACGATCCTCGAAGGCGAAGCGGGCCTGTTCGCCGCCTATGGTCGCCGGGCCGCGCCCGACAGCATCGCGCTGTTCCCGAATGGCGAATGCGAGATCGTGGCGGTCTACAACAAGCCGGTCCCGGCCTGCAATTTCGCGCAGACCGCCGCGCAAGCGGCCCTTCGCGTCTCGCACGAACTCGCCGGCACCGAGGAGATCGACAGCGTCGTCGTTCGCGCTCCCGATGCCGCCGTGCGCTATCCTGGGTGCGCCTCCACCGGCCCGTATCGGAACGCGCTCCAGGCCAAGATGAGCATTCCCTTCAGCGTCGCGGCCACCCTCGTGAGGGGCGAGATCGAGGAAGGCAACTACGCCGAACTCGATGATGTCGATATCATCCGCCTGGTTGCGATCACGAAGCTTGAGCCGGATGTCGGCTTCACTACCGCGTTCCCCGACAAGCAGGGCGCGGATGTGACCGTGCATCTGCAGAGCGGCCGGACGATCCGGCACGCGCTACCCGACGTCATCGCCGCAACGCCTTCAGATATTCGCAAGCGCTTTCGCACTGCCGCTCAGGGAGTCCTCGGTGAGGACCGCGCGTGCCGGTTGGAGCAACTCATCGAGGACTGCGAACGGCTCGGCAATGCCGGCGACATCGCAGCACTATGCCGCCTGGACACGGCGGAACGGGTTTTACGATCGGCATCATAAGAAGTGCCGGAGAGTACGGGGGAAACATGGTCGACTTCGAGACCCGCTTAGGTTCGTCAGCCGCGCGGAGGCGAAGCTGATGGAAGGATTTTTGCAAGCGCTCGCCGCGGGCCTTCTGATCGGCGCCGTCTACGGCCTGATGTGCGTCGGGCTCGGCCTGATCTTCGGCGTCATGCGCGTCATCAACTTCGCCCATGGCGATTTCATGATGCTCGGCATGTACACTGCCTTCTATCTGTTCACCGCCGCCGGCGTTCAGTCGTTCTTCGGCAATGCGGTCGGACCGTTCGTCTCCATCCTGCTGGCCGGCCCCGTGCTTGCCGTATTCGGCTACTTCGTCCACCGGGCACTGATCTCGCACGTCTCGGGGACGCGCACCGCCTCGCTCGAAGGCGAGGGACACTACGCCCAGCTGATCCTCACGCTGGGCATCGCGCTGATCCTGCAGAACGGCGGCCTCATCGTGTTCGGCTCGGTGCTGGCCTCGATCCGCACGCCGCTGTCGAGCTCGGCCTGGGAGCTCGGCCCCTTCTTCGACATGAGCATCTTTCTCAACAAGGCGCGCAGCATCGACATGATCGTTTCGCTGATCATGATGATCCTGCTTTCGCTGCTGATCACGCGCACGCGGATCGGCAAATCGCTTCGCGCCGCCGCGGATAATCCGACCGCCGCGACCTATATGGGCATCGACGTCGACCGCGCGCACCGAACCGCCTTCGCGCTCGGCTGCGGCATCACGGCGATCGCCGGCGGCCTCCTCGCTACGAACTATCCGTTCCACCCGTTCGTCGGCCTCGAATACGTCATCGTCATGTATGCGGGCGTCGTGCTCGGCGGCATGGGCAGCATCATCGGCGCGTTCTGGGGCGGCATGACGATCGGGCTCGTGCAGCAGATGTCGACGCTGATCCTGCCGACGCAGCTGCAGAACGCCGCGATCTTCGCCGTCTTCCTCCTCATCATCTTCTTCCGACCGCAAGGCTTCTTCGGGCGGATGGTGGAGAGGACGTGATCATGCTCCGGATGCGCTCCTTTCTTCCTCCCCTGCTCTTCACCATCGCCTATGCCGCGCTGTCGCTCGGCGTCACTAATTCCTACTACCAGCTGATCCTGACGCTGGTGCCGGTGTGGGCGGTGTTCGGCCTGTCCTGGAACCTGCTCAGCGGCTACACCGGACTTGTCTCGTTCGGCCATGCCGCCTTCTTCGGCATCGGCGCCTATGCCACCGCGCTCGGCCAGATCTATTTCGACATATCGCCCTGGCTGCTGATCCCCATCGCCGCCGTGCTCGGCGGCATCGCCGGGCTGCTGATCGGATTTCCCACCTTCCGCCTCCAGGGCCACTATTTCGCCCTGGCGATGCTCGCCTACCCGCTTGCCATCCTCTACGTGTTCGAGTGGCTCGGCTTCCAGGAGGTGACGCTTCCGATCAAGCGCGACGCGCCGATCGCCTACATGCAATTCGCCGATCCGCGCATCTACACGCTGCTGGGACTCGCAATCATGCTTGCCACCATCGTGCTGACGCAATTCATCGAGCGCTCCCGCTTCGGCATGGCACTGCTCGCAATCAAGCAGAACGAGGCCGCCGCCGAGGCAGCCGGGATCAATACGCTCGCCTGGAAGCTGCGCGCGATCACGCTTAGCGGGGCCATTGCCGCGGCGATCGGCGGCTTTTACGCGCAGGTGTTATTGGTCGTGACGCCGCAATCGGTGTTCGGCATGCTGGTGTCGGCCCAGGCGCTGACGGTCGCGATGTTCGGCGGCGTCGGCACGGTCTGGGGGCCGGTGATCGGCTCCGTGATCCTGATCCCGCTCGCCGAGATACTGCATGCCGAAGCCGGCGCGCGCTTCCCCGGCATCCAGGGCGTGATCTTCGGCTTCGCCATCGTCTGCGTCATCCTGCTGGCCCCGGAAGGCCTGTTCTGGAAGCTGCGCGATCTCCTGCGCAAACGGATCGCGCCTAATGCGGCCGCCTCCGACCTGCCCGAAACATCGGCTGCCAACGTCACCACGCTGAAGCCCGCCCCCCGACAGCGGGCCGCCACCGGGGAAGTCATGCTCGAAGTCAAGAACCTGTCGCGGTCCTTCGGCGGCCTCAAGGCGGTGCAGGATGTCAGCTTCAAGCTGCACCAGAACGAGATACTCGGCATCATCGGCCCCAACGGCGCCGGCAAGACCACGCTGTTCAATCTCCTCAACGGCTTCCTGAAGCCGAGCGAGGGTGAGGTGCTGATCGATGGCCGCAACATGTCCGGCCAACGGCCGCACGTGATCTGCGAGGCCGGCATCGGCCGCACCTTCCAGGTGATGCGACCATTCCTGCGCATGTCGATCCTCGACAACGTCGTGGTCGGTGCCTATGTGCGCGCGCGGTCCGACGACGAAGCTCGCAAGCTTGCCGCCGATGCAGTTGCCCGTGTCGGGCTCTCCGCCGTCGCCGACCGCGTCGCCGGCGAGCTTTCGACCAAGGAGCTGCGGCTGATGGAGCTTGCCCGCGCGATCGCCGGCCAACCACGCATCCTGCTGCTCGACGAGACCCTCGCGGGCCTCGGCCACGGCGAGGCGGACGAGGTCGTCGCCGTGATCCAGCAGCTCGCGCGCGACGGTATGACCATCGCGATCATCGAGCACACGATGCAGGCGATGGTTCGGCTGGTCGACAGGTTCGTCGTACTCGACCACGGCGCCGTCATCACCGAAGGCCTGCCGGAAGTGGTGACGCGCGACAACCGTGTGATCGAGGCCTATCTCGGCAAAAAATGGGTGGGCCATGCTGCGAATTGAGGGATTGAGCGCGGGCTATTCCGCCAAACCCGTGCTGAACGACATCTCGATCAATGTCGGCGCCGGCCAGTTCGTCGCCATCGTCGGACCCAACGGCGCCGGCAAGACCACGCTGTTCAAGACCATCTCCGGCATCGTCAAGCCGAGCGGCGGGGCCATCACCTTCGACGGCGTCGACCTCCTCGCAGTGCCGCCGCCGCAGCGCGCCCATCTCGGCATCGCCCACGTCCCCGAGGGCCGCCAGGTCTTCCCTTCACTGACCGTGATGGAGAATCTGGAGATGGGTGCGATGACGGAGAGCGGTCGACGCGACTGGCAGAGCAACATCGAGCGCATCTTCGAATGGCTTCCGGTGCTGAAGGAGCGTCGCAGCCAGTTCGCGGGCACGATGTCAGGCGGCCAGCAGCAGATGCTCGCGATCGGCCGCGGCCTCGCCTCCTCGCCGAAACTCTTGATGCTGGACGAACCCTCGATGGGGCTGGCGCCCTCAACAGCCGACTTCATCTTCGATCGGCTGATCGAGATTCGCCGCCAGTCCGGGCTGACCATGCTGCTGGTCGAGCAGCGCGTGGCGGAAGCGCTGGAATCCGCGGACCACGGCTACGTCCTCGAAGCCGGCCATGTCGTGCTCGAAGGCAACAACGACACGCTGCGCGCCGACGATCGCGTGCGCAAGGCCTATCTCGGCATGTGACGACAAGAAAAAATGACAAGGGAGAGAACATAGTGGACAAGACATCGAAGGGCCTCTCGCGACGGACCGTGCTGTCCGGCGCCGCCGTCGTGGGCCTTGCCGGCGTGGCACGCGCGCAGACACCGGCCGAGATCAAGGTCGGACTGATCGTGCCGTTGTCGGGTATCTACACCCGCCCCGGCCAGGTGATGAAGATGGGCGCCGAGATGGGTATCGAGCACATCAACGCGCAGGGCGGCATCAAGGCGCTCGGCGGCGCCAAGCTGAAGCTCGTCGTGATCGATTGCGGCGACACCACCGAGAAGGCCAAGAACGCGGCGCAACGCATGGTGGCGCAGGAGCCGGATCTCGTCGCGGCCACCGGCGCCTATCTGTCGTCCTTCACGCTGGCGGTCACCGAGGTAACCGAGCGTGCCGAGCTGCCGGTGCTGACGCTGTCCTATTCGGACCTTCTGACCGACCGCGGTTTCAAATACATCTTCCAGACCGCCGCGACCGCGAGCCGCCAGTCCGAGCTCGGCTTGCCGACTCTGATGAAGCTCGCGGAGAACGCCTCGGGCAAGAAGCCGAAGACGGTCGCGATGTTGATGGACAACACCGCGACTTCGGTTGCCACGGCCAAGGCGCTGAAGGAGAAGCTGTTCGCGCAGGAAGGCCTCCAGCTCGTCGTCGAGGAAGTCTGGACCCCGCCGCTGTCGGATGCGACGCCGCTGATTCAGAAGGTTCGCTCGGCCAAGCCCGATCTGCTGCTGTTCATGCCGAACGCGGTCTCTGACGCCAAGCTGGGGCTCGAGAAGATCAGCGAGTTTGGCCTTGGCCAGGGCAAGATCCCGACCGTGTCCTTCAGCATCACCATCGCCGAACCGGACATGCTGCAGAGCGTGAGCCCGGAGACAGTGCAGGGCATCATGACCATCGTCGCCAATTGGGGCTCGAAAGGTCACGAGGCTCTGATCGCCGAGCTCAAGGCGAAATACAAGGAGCCCTGGATGACGCAGAACGTCATCTCGACCTATGGCGACATGTGGCTGATGAAGGAAGCCTTGGAAAAGGCCGGTAAGGCCGACCGCAATGCGGTCGCGCAGGCCTTCCGCACCATGGATGCCGGACCGTCGAAATACTATCCCGGCGGACAGCTCAAGTTCGACGAGAAGGGCCGCAGGGTCGGCGCCGGCGTCGTCATCGTGCAATGGCAATCGGGCGTGCCAGTCACCGTCTATCCGCCCGAGCTCGCGCAGGCGCAGCCGTTCTGGCCGAAGAAATAGCATCGCACGCTTTTCAGGGAGGAGGATTGTCATGAGAACAACGAGCAAGATCAGGATCACCCGTCGAACACTGCTTGCGGGCGCGTCCGGCACGCTGATCGCTTCCCGTGCCTGGGCACAGCAGCCATCTGAGGTGAAAGTCGGCCTCTTGGTGCCGATCTCCGGCATCTACGCCCGTCCCGGCACGGTGATGCGTCAGGGCGCCGAGATGGCGGTCGAGCACATCAACGCGCAAGGCGGAGTCAAGGCGCTCGGCGGCGCCAAGCTGAAGCTCGTGGTGCTCGATTCCGGCGACACAACTGAGAAGGCCAAGAACGCCGCCCAGCGTATGGTGGCGCAGGAGAGCGACCTGGTCGCGGCAAGCGGCGCCTACCTGTCATCCTTCACGCTCGCGGTCACCGAGGTCACGGAACGCGCCAACTTGCCCGTCCTCACCCTCTCCTACTCCGATCTGATCACGGATCGCGGCTTCAAATACGTGTTCCAGACCTCGGCCACGGCAGCCTCACAGGCCCGTCAGGCCTTGCCGCAAATCATCAAGCTGGCCGAGACGGCATCGGGCAAGCGGCCGAAGACGGTCGCGATCCTCACCGACAACACGGCCGCGTCGATCGCCTCGGCGAAATCGATGCGCGAGGGCCTCTTGGCAGAGAACCAGCTGCAGCTGATCGTGGACGAGACCTTCACGCCGCCGCTGGCGGACGCGACGTCGCTGGTTCAGAAGATTCGCTCGGCCAAGCCCGACCTGCTCTTCTTCCTGCCGACGGTGATCTCCGACGCCAAGCTGCTGCTCGAGAAGATGAACGAGTTCGGCCTCGGCCAGGGCAAGGTGCCGACCATCTCGTTCGGCATCGCCATCGCCGAACCGGACATGCTGCAGACCGTGAGCCCGGAACTGCTCCAGGGAGTCCTGACCTGCGTTGCGAGCTGGGGCGCCAAGGGCCACGAGGCGCTGATCGCCGAGTTGAAGACCCGCTACAAGGAGCCGTGGATGACGCAGAATGCGATCTCCACCTATGGCGACATGTGGGTGATCAAGGACGCGCTGGAGAAGGCCGGCAAGGCCGACCGCGTTGCCGTCGGCGAAGCGCTGCGCACCATGGATGCAGGCCCCTCGAAATATTACCCGCTGGGCGAAATCAAGTTCGACCAGAAAGGCCGCCGCGTCGGCGCCGGCATGACCATCGTGCAGTGGCAATCCGGCGTGCCGGTGACGGTGTTCCCGCCCGAGCTCGCGCTGGCGAAGCCGTTCTGGCCCAAGACCTGATACCGCTCGAAAGCCAAACGGAGAACAGAATGGACAAGGCGACCTACGACCGCGGTCTCGAAATCCGCAAAAGCGTGCTCGGCAGCGAGTTCGTCGACAAGGCGATCGCGTCCGCGGACGAGTTCAACCGCCCGATGCAGGATCTGACCACCGAGTATTGCTGGGGTTACGTCTGGGGCCGCGAAGGGCTGACGCGAAAGACGCGCAGCTTCCTCAATCTGGCGATGCTCTGCGCGCTCAACCGTCCGCACGAACTGAAGACCCACGTCCGCGGCGCCCTCGCCAATGGCGCGACCAAAGAGGAGATCCGCGAGGTTTTCATGCAGGTCGCGATCTATTGCGGCGTGCCGGCCGGCGTGGACGCGTTCCGGAACGCGAAGGAAGTCTTCGCCGAGCTCGACAAGAAATAAGGGCGGGCGGGCTGCGATG